>NZ_CP073639.1:600000-892866 GCF_029962485.1 Burkholderia cepacia | reverse complement strand
GGCGACGGATTCCGGACGGGTGAACGGGGCGCGACCGGGCCCGCACGGGCGCCGGCCGGCTTTCGTATTGCGGAGAATCGTGCGGGTGCCCGGTCGCCGGGCGCGCACGGTTGCGTGACGGGCAACCGGATGCGGGAGCGGCAACGAAGCACGTGCTTCGCGCCACGATACATCAGGTTCGGACGTCAATGCACGGATTGCGGCGCGATCGCGCCCTCGGCTGCGGTTACTTCAGCGCGGCAATGACCTTCGCGCGGATCAGCCGCGCGCGCAGCACGTTGCGGCTGATGCCGAGCAACTGCGCGGCCCGGATCTGGTTGCGGTGGCTGAAGTCGAACGCGACGCGCATCACCGTGTCCTCGATGTGTTCGAAGAGGTTGCCGTGTCCGTCGTCGAACAGGTCGCGCAGCGCATGTTCGAACGCTGCCTGAGCGTGGGCGGACGGCTCCGGCGCATCCACGACGGCCGTTGGCGCGCATGGCGGCGCAAGGTGCAGGTCGGTGTCGCGCAGCACATCGTGGCGGCTCACGAGCAGCGCGTGATGGATCACGTTCTCCAGTTCGCGGATATTGCCGGACCAGTGATGCGACAGGAGCCGGCGCTCGGCGCGCGGGTCGATGCTGCGTGGCCCGTCGCCGAGGCGCGCGCGATAGCCGTCGAAGAAGTGACGCGCGAGCGGCAGGATGTCGCCCGGCCGCTCGCGCAGTGGCGGTACCGCGAGCTGCACGACGTTGAGCCGGTAGTACAGGTCGCCGCGGAAATGCCCGGCCGCCACCGCCTGCTGCAGATCGACGTTAGTCGCCGCGACCACGCGCACGTCGACCGGAATGCCCGTGCGCGAACCGAGCCGCACGACCTCGCGCTCCTGCAGTACGCGCAGCAGCTTGACCTGCATCGACAGCGGCAGGTCGCCGATCTCGTCGAGAAACAGCGTGCCGCCATGCGCGGCTTCGAACCAGCCGGGCTTCGCGCTGACGGCGCCCGTAAACGCGCCTTTCTCGTGGCCGAACAGTTCGCTGTCGACGAGCGTGTCGGAGAACGCGCCGCAGTTCACCGCGACGAACGGCCCGTCGCGACGATCGCCGAGATCGTGCACGTGGCGCGCGATCAGTTCCTTGCCGGTGCCCGTCTCGCCGACGATCAGCACGTTCGCGTCGCTTGGTGCGACACGGCGTACCTGTTCGAGCAGTGCGAGCGAACGCGGATCGGCAAACACCTGCGCCCGCGCGCGGGCCTGTGCGGGGCGTCCGGGCAACGTCAGGACCGAGGCGGTGCGTTCCGCAGCGGGCAGGCCGGACGGATCGTGCGCGTGCGACTCGTTGCGAGCGGTGGTGACGACACGAAGGTTGAGCGGGCGCGGCGATGCGGAAATGGAAGTCATGGCGATTAACCGTTGAATGGCCGGGTGAAGCGGGTGAAGCAGGCCCGTGCCGACGGGCGCAGTGAGTCCGGCTGCTGCGTGGTCAGCAGAGTGTTCAACGTTTCGCCACGCGCGAAAAGCATCGATTTCTGATAACCAAAGCGCGATTGCTGCGGAACCTGCAATGGTGCGGGTGAGCGGGGTTGCTGCGACGCATGAACGTCGAATTCGATGTCATGGCGTGCGATGCGCTGCTTCCTGAGCAGCAGTTCGCAAGCACGATCGCTTCACCCGGTTCATCACGCCGTGGAATATCGATGTGACACGCGCACCGGAACGCTTGCCGCGCTCGCGCATTTGAGCGAATACCGCGCCAGGCGGGCGATCGCACAAAACTTCGCGATGCAGACGATCGCGCCGTGAGACAGCCGTGCGAATGGCACGCTCCTTGCTGACCCGAAGCGGTATCGCCGCATCGACACGCGGCTCGACAACGGGAACGCATCGCATGAGCAACACCCTCAACGTGGTCGCGATATCGGGCAGCCTGCAACGGCCGTCGCGCACGCTTGCGCTGACCAACGAGATCGTCGCGGCACTTGGCGCCGCGCTGCCGATCGATACGCGGCTGATCGAACTCGGCGAGATCGGCAGCCGGTTGGCCGGCGCGCTGACGCGCGCGCAGGTGCCGGCCGACCTCGAAGCACTGATCCGCACGATCGAGACGGCCGACGCGCTCGTTGTCGCGAGCCCGGTCTATCGGGCGTCATACACGGGCTTGTTCAAGCACCTGTTCGACCTCGTGCGCCACGACGCGCTCGTCGACGTGCCCGTGCTGCTCGCGGCCACCGGCGGCAGCGAGCGACATGCGCTCGTGATCGACCATCAACTGCGGCCGCTGTTCAGCTTCTTCCAGGCACGCACGCTGCCGATCGGCGTGTACGCGTCCGAAAGCGATTTCGACCAGTACCGGATCGCGAACCCGGCGCTGCGCGAGCGCATCGCGCTCGCCGTCGATCGCGCCGCGCCGCAACTGCGCCCGCATGTGCTTTCCACCGTGGCCGCGTAGGCCGCTTCCGTTTCTCCTTCGACCAGGACACCTTCATGAGCCTTACCGACCCTTCCGCCGACGGCGTCAAATTCGCGTACTGGGTGCCGAACGTCAGCGGCGGCCTCGTCGTCAGCACGATCGAGCAGCGCACCGACTGGAGCCTCGAATACAACCAGCAGCTCGCGCGCACGGCCGAGGCGGCCGGCTTCGACTACGCGCTGAGCCAGATCCGCTTCACGGCCGGTTACGGCGCCGAATACCAGCACGAGTCGGTGTCGTTCAGCCAGGCGCTGCTGCATGCGACGACGAAGCTCAAGGTGCTCGCCGCGATCCTGCCGGGGCCGTGGCATCCGGCCGTGGTCGCGAAGCAACTCGCGACGATCGACCACATCTCGAACGGGCGCATTGCGATCAACGTCGTGAGCGGCTGGTTCAAGGGCGAATTCACCGCGATCGGCGAGCCGTGGCTCGAACACGATGAGCGCTATCGGCGCTCGAAGGAATTCATCCAGGCGCTGAAGGGCATCTGGACGCAGGACAACTTCACGTTCAAGGGCGACTTCTATCGCTTCAACGACTACACGCTGAGCCCGAAGCCGGTGCAGAAGCCGCATCCGGAAATCTTCCAGGGCGGCAGCTCGCGCGCGGCGCGCGACAACGCGGCGAGCGTGTCGGACTGGTATTTCACGAACGGCAATACGCCGGAAAACCTGAAGGCGCAGATCGACGACATCCGCGCGAAGGCGGCCGCGAACAACCATCGCGTGCGGATCGGCGTCAACGCGTTCGTGATCGCGCGCGACACCGAGGAAGAGGCGCAGGCCGTGCTCGACGACATCATCCGGCACGCGCACGTCGAGGCCGTGCACGCGTTCGGCGATGCGGTGAAGGAGGCCGGCAAGGCATCGCCCGAAGGCGAGGGCAACTGGGCGAAATCGACGTTCGAGGATCTCGTTCAGTACAACGACGGCTTCCGCACGAACCTGATCGGCACGCCGCAGCAGATTGCCGAGCGGATCGTCGCGCTGAAGGCGATCGGCGTCGATCTCGTGCTCGCGGGGTTCCTGCACTTCATCGAGGAAGTCGAGTACTTCGGTCAGCGCGTGCTGCCGCTCGTGCGCGAACTCGAAGCGCAGCGGCAGGCGCTTGCCGCGTGACGATTGCGGGATGAAAACGCGCGGCTCGCGCTCACACGGGCCCGCGTCTCGTCAGCGTGTGGCTCATGCCACGCCGGCCATCTTCGATGCTTCCAGGACCATCTGCACACCGAGCCCGCCGAGGACGGCCCCCATCGCCCAGCGCTGCGCGAGCAGCAGCGTCGGGCGCCCGTGCAGGAACTTCGCGATGCTGCTCGAGCAGATCGCCACCAGCCCGTTGGCCGACGCAAACGCGGCGATCAGCAGCGACCCGAGAAACAGCGACTGGCCGAACACGCTGCCCTGCCGGTAGTCGATGAACTGCGGCAGCAGCGACACGAACAGCATCGCGAGCTTCGGGTTCAGCACGCTGGTCGTTGCGCCCATCGCGAGCAGGCGCATCGGCTGCTCGTTCGGCAGTGCCTGCAGCTCGAACGGCGAACGTCCGCCGGGCCGGACCGCCTGCCACGCCAGGTACAGCAGGTAGACCGCGCCGACCGCGCCCAGCACGCTGCCTGCATAGGGCACGCTCATGAACAGCGTCGTGATGCCGAACGCCGCGCCGAACATGTAGAACAGGTAGCCGATCATCACGCCGGCCAGTGAAATGAGCCCGGCCGTGCGGCCCTGCGCGATCGAGCGCGACATCACGTAGACCATGTTCGGCCCGGGCGTGACCGCGAGCATGCCGCCGATGGCGAGAAATCCGTAGAGCGATCCGGAGGGTTGCATGTTTGCGCTTCCTGCATCGAATGAGTGCTGACGGGATTCATTGTCCGGCCGTGGAGGTGAACAGTAAAACGGGATAAACTGAATCGATTGATCAGATTTCCTGAAGCGACATGAAAAAGCTCGACCTCGATGTGCTTGCGATGGTGGTGGCCGTCGCCGAAACCGGATCGTTCGCGCAGGGCGCGCAGGCCGTGCATCGGTCGCCGTCGGCGGTGAGCATGCAGATCAAGGCGCTGGAAGACGCGCTCGGCAAGCCGTTGTTCATCCGCGACACGCGCAACGTGAGCCCGACCGGCGACGGCACGACGCTCGCCGAGTACGGCCGCCGGATGCTCGCGCTGCGCGACGAGGCATGGGCGTCGGTGGTGCGCCCGGAGATCCGCGGCCGCGTGACGATCGGCGTGCCGGACGATTACATTTCGTCGCTGCTGCCGCAGGTGCTCGGCAAATTCGCCGCAATGCATCCGCGCGTGGAATTGCGTGTGATCGGCCAGCCGAGCAGCGCGCTCGTGCCGATGCTGAAGGACAACACGGTCGACCTCGCATGCCTCTCGCGGATCAAGGGCGTGACCGGCGAGCTGATCCGGATGGAGCCGCTCGTCTGGGCCGGGTCGCCGAAGCGCAACGTATGGGAAGAGCGGCCGCTGCCGGTGGCTTTTTTTACGCACGGCGGCAGCATGGCGCGCGATCAGGCGGTCAAGGCGCTGAACCGGCAGAAGATCCCGTACCGGATGTCGTACGAAAGCCCGAGCCACCTCGGGTTGCTGAGCATGGTGGAGGCCGGGCTCGCGGTCGCGCCGCTGGCGCGCTGCTGCATTCCGGATCACCTGATGCAGCTTTCGGAAAGTCACGGGCTGCCGGCACTGGGCGAAATCGAGGTCGTGCTCGTGCGCAGCGCGCAGTCCGCGCGCCCGCCGTGCGATTACCTGGCCGAGCAGATTCTCGGCGAATGGCGCACCTGAGCGGCCCGCGGCCGGCCGCACGTCAGCACGACGTCAACAGCCATTCGCGGAACGCGACGAGCGACGGCAGTGTCTCGTTGCCCGGCGGATAGACGAGGTAGTAGCTGCGCTGGCTTGTAATCGCGTCACCGATCGATACCAGCTCGCCGCGGCTCAATTCATCCTCCACCAGCACCTTCGGCACCAGCCCGATCCCCATTCCGGCGCGCACGGCCTGGATCAGATGCGACGTCAGCTCGAAGCTCGGGCCGATGCGCATCTGGCGATGGTCGAGCCGATAGTGCGAGAACCACTCGGCCCATGCCTGCTGGTTGCTCGTCACGCCCAGCAGCGTCTGCTTCGCGGCCCACGCCGGCGTGCGCGCGTCGGCCTTGCGGCCGCTGCCCGGGTCGGGCGGCGCGATCGCGATCAGGAACTCGTTGTACAGCCGGTGCGCGTGCAGGCCGGGCCAGTCGCCCGCGCCGACGGTGATGGCCGCGTCGAGGTCGTCGTTGAGGAAATCGATCGCGCCGATCCGCGAATGAAGGTGCACGGTTACGCCCGGATGCGCGGTGTAGAAGTCGTGCAGGTGCGGCAGCAGCCATTTCGAGCCGAAGGTCGGCAAGGTGGCGAGCCGCAGCGTGCCGGCGCCCGCCTGGTGCGACATCGCCTGCAGCGTCGCGCCGCGGATGCGCCCGAGCGCGCCGCTCAGTTCCGCGAAGTAGCGGCGGCCGACTTCCGTCAGCTTCACCGAGCGCCCCTCGCGCCGGAACAGCGGGACACCGAGCTGATCCTCCAGCGTCTGCACCTGCCGGCTGATCGCGCTCTGGCTCAGCGACAGTTCCTCGGCCGCGCGCGTGTAGCTTTCATGCCGCGCGGCGGCCTCGAACACGAGCAGCAGTGACATCGACGGGGTCAGACGACGGTAATTCATGAGTTTTATGCAATATTCGCCGGATGAGAATTCGTTTGTTCCTCAAGGAATATCCGAAGATACTGGAATTCCCGGTCGCGTGGAAACTTGCCAAAAAATCATGTTTCGGAGCGCGCGAATCGGCCGGCTCCACCCACACTGCGCCTTTACCCATGTCGATCGCCCCGTTGCCCCGTCCCGCCAGCCCGCCCGCCAACGCGTACCGCGACTTTCTTGCCGCGCTGCGGGCTGCCGGATTTGCCGGGGAGATTCGCGCGGACCACGCGAACCGGACGGTGCAGGCCACCGACAACTCGATCTACCAGCGCCTGCCGCAGGCGGTGATCTGCCCCGCGCATGCCGATGACGTGCGGCTGCTGGCGCGGCTGCTGGCCGAACCCGCGCACCACGACGTCGCGGTAGCCGCGCGCGGCGGCGGCACGGGCACCAACGGGCAGTCGTTGACCGACGGCGTCGTCGTCGACCTGTCGCGCAACATGAACCGGATCCTCGAAATCGACGTCGAGCAGCGCTGGGTGCGCGTGCAGGCAGGCGTCGTCAAGGATCAGCTCAATGCCGCGCTGAAGCCGCACGGGCTGTTTTTCGCGCCGGAGCTGTCGACGTCGAACCGCGCGACCGTCGGCGGGATGATCAACACCGACGCGAGCGGGCAGGGCAGCTGCACGTACGGCAAGACGCGCGACCACGTGCTCGAACTCGATTTCGTGCTGATGGGCGGCGAGCAACTGCACAGCGACGCGCTTGACGACGAGGAATTGGAGCGCCGTTGCGCGCGGCAGGACCGCATCGGCAAGGTCTATCGCACCGCGCGTCGCATCAGCGACGACAAGGCGGCGCTGATCGACGCGAAGTTTCCGAAGCTCAACCGCTGCCTGACCGGCTACGACCTCGCGCACCTGCGCGAACCCGACGGCCGCTTCAACCTGAACAGCGTGCTGTGCGGCGCGGAAGGCTCGCTCGGCTTCGTCGTCGAGGCGAAGCTCAACGTGCTGCCGATCCCGAAGGTTTCGGTGCTGGTCAACGTGCGCTATGCGGGCTTCATGGATGCATTGCGCGATGCGCGTGCGCTGCTCGCGCATGAGCCGCTGTCGATCGAGACGGTCGACTCGAAGGTGCTGATGCTCGCGATGAAGGACTTCGTGTGGAGCAGCGTCGCCGAGTATTTTCCGCAGGACGACGCGCGCCCGACGCTCGGCATCAACCTGATCGAATTCAGCGGCGACGATGCGGACGACGTCGATGCGCGCGTGCGCGCGTTCGTCGAGCATCTGCGCACCGATACGAGCGTGGCGCGCCTCGGCCATACGCTCGCGGCCGGCGACGATGCGGTGAAGCGCGTGTATGCGATGCGCAAGCGCGCGGTCGGCCTGCTCGGCAACGTGCAGGGCGAGGCGCGTCCGCAGCCGTTCGTCGAGGACACCGCGGTACCGCCCGAGAACCTCGCCGCGTACATCGCCGAATTCCGCGCGCTGCTCGACGGCCACGGGCTGCAGTACGGGATGTTCGGTCACGTCGACGCGGGCGTGCTGCACGTGCGCCCGGCGCTCGACATGAAGGACCCGAAGCAGGCCGCGCTCGTGCGGCCCGTGTCGGACGCGGTGGCCGAACTGACGCAGCGGCATGGTGGCCTGTTATGGGGCGAGCACGGCAAGGGCGTACGCTCCGAGTACGCGCCGGCGTTTTTCGGCGAGCTGTATCCGTCGCTGCAGCAGTTGAAGGCCGCGTTCGATCCGCGCAACCAGTTCAACCCGGGCAAGATCGCGACGCCGCCGGACCACACGATGCGGCTGCTGAAGATCGACGAAGTGCCGACGCGCGGCGACCACGACCGGCAGATCGACGAGCGCGTGTGGCAGAGCTACGGCACGGCGATGCACTGCAACGGCAACGGCGCGTGCTACAACTTCGATCCGGACGACGCGATGTGTCCGTCGTGGAAGGCGACGCGCGAGCGCGTGCAATCGCCGAAGGGACGTGCGTCGCTGATGCGCGAATGGTTGCGCCTGCAAGGACAGGCCGGCATCGACGTCGTCGCGGCGGCGCGGGCGCGGCAGCCGTTCCTGCGCGGGCTGGCCGGGCGCTGGCGCAACAGCCGCGCGGCGCGCAACGGTGACGCCGATTTCTCGCACGAGGTGTACGACGCGATGGCCGGGTGCCTCGCGTGCAAGTCGTGCGCGGGGCAGTGCCCGGTGAAGGTCAACGTGCCCGAGTTCCGCTCGCGCTTTCTCGAGCTGTATCACCAGCGCTACCTGCGGCCGCTGCGCGACTACCTGATCGGCTCGCTCGAATTCACGATGCCGTGGATGGCGCGCGTCCCCGCGCTGTACAACGGGTTGATGCGTGCGGGATGGGTGCGCACGCTGCTCGAACGGCAGGTCGGCATGGTCGACAGCCCGCTGCTGAGCCGCTTCGATCTTGCTGCCGTGATCCGGCAATGGAACGTGAAGCCGGCCGACCCGCACGCGCTTGCCGCGCTGAGCGACGCGCAGCGCGCACGCAGCGTCGTCATCGTGCAGGACACGTTCACACGCTATTTCGATACCGAGCAATTGGCGACGCTGATCGAGCTGGCCGCGCGCACGGGCTTTCAGGTCTGGCTCGCACCGCTCGCACCGAACGGCAAGGCGCTGCACGTGCAGGGCTTTCTGCAGGCGTTCGAGAAGGCCGCGATCCGCAATGCGACGCAACTGGCCGCGCTGGCGCGCACGGGTGTCGCGCTGGTCGGCCTCGATCCGGCGATGACGCTCACGTACCGGCAGGAATACCTGAAGGTGACGGGGCTCAGCGATGTACCGAAAGTTGCGCTGCCGCAGGAGTGGTTGCTGCATGCGCTGCCGGAAGCCGGCACGCACGGTGCGACCGGCTCGTACCGGTTGCTGCCGCACTGTACCGAGAAGACCAACGCGCCCGACAGCGGCAAGCAATGGACGCAGGTGTTCGCGCGGCGCGGGCTGCGCTTGAAGGTCGAGTCGACCGGATGCTGCGGGATGTCGGGCACGTACGGGCACGAGGCGCGCAATCTCGCGACGTCGAAGACGATCTATTCGCAGTCGTGGGCGACGCACGTGGACGGGCCGGAGGATGAAGGCGAGGCGCTGGCGACCGGGTATTCGTGCCGCAGCCAGGTGAAGCGCATGTCGTCGAAGCAGGTGCGCCATCCGTTGCAGGCGCTGCTCGATCACGTGCGGGCGGCGGGGTAACGATCGGGCGGCGCGTGTCGCATCGCCCGTGAGGGTGTATCGATCGAGCGTCGAGCGGCCATCTCCATGCCGCGTTCGACGCACGCCGAGGCTCAGGCGTCGGCTTTCGCAGGCTTCCGTGCGCGTGGCTTTTCCGCCGCGGGAAACACGCCGACGCCGCGCGGCCGTTTCGGCTCGATCCGCATCTGCCGGATCACGCGCCGGAAATCGATCTCGTGCGCGGCCAGCGTGCCGATCAGTTTCGCGATGACCGCGAGGTGGGACGGGACGGTGCCCTTGCTCGAATAGTTCGTGATCGAACTTTCGTTCATCCGGATCAGACGGGCGAACTCGCGCGCCGTCAACTGCGCTTTCTTCAACTCCTGTTGAAATTCCGCATACGCCATTGCACACATGATGCTTCGTCTCCGTGAATCAGAAATCGGCCCGCGCGGCGCCGGCGCGGACGGGTGGCGTTCCCGTCGTGCCGGCGCCGCGGCGGGTTACATCTTCACCTGGTCGAGGAAGGTCTTCTTGCCGCTCTTGTAGCCGTAGATCGAGATGATCCCGTGCGTCAGGTCGCCCTTCGCGTCGAACGTCGTCGTGCCGATCACGCCGTCGTACTTCGTCGACGGCATCGCGGCGAGGATCTTCGCCGGGTCGGTCGAGTTCGCACGCTTCATCGCGTCGACGGCGATGTAGACCGCGTCATACGCGAACGGCGCATCGAACTTGATGCCCTGGTTGAAACGCTTCTGGTACTTCGCGAGGAAGTCCGCGCCGCCCGGCATCTTCTCGAGCGCGGCGCCTGCCTGCGAGCACAGCACGTTGTCGGCCGCCGGGCCGGCCAGTTCGGCCAGCGAGTCGGTGCACACGCCGTCGCCGGACAGGATCTTCGCGCGCAGGCCGAGCTGCTTCGCCTGCTTCGCGAGCGGGCCGCCGGTCGCGTCCATGCCGCCGTACATGATCGCGTCGGGGTTCTCGCCCTTGACCTTCGTCAGGATCGCGCGGAAGTCGACGGCCTTGTCGTTGGTCGCGTCGTGCGACAGCACCTTCAGGCCGAGCGCCTTCGCCTTCTTCTCGAACTCGTTCGCGAGGCCCTGGCCGTACGCGGTCGAATCGTCGATCACCGCGACGCTCTTCACGCCCTTCGCCTGCGCGTAGCTCGCGAGCGCCGGACCCTGCTGCGCATCGGTCGCGACGACGCGGTAGGTCGTCTTGAAGCCTTGCTGCGTGTAGGTCGGGTTCGTGGCCGACGGCGAGATCTGCACGATGCCCGCGTCGCTGTAGATCTTCGATGCCGGGATCGACGTGCCCGAGTTCAGGTGGCCGATGACGGCAACGACCTTGTCGTCGACGAGCTTCTGCGCAACCTGCGTGGCTTGTCGCGGGTCGGCCGCGTCATCCTGCGCGTCGAGCTGCAGCGTGATCTTCTTGCCGCCGATCGTCAGGCCCTTTGCGTTGATTTCCTCGACCGCGAGGCGCGCGCCGTTCTCGTTGTCCTTGCCGAGGTGCGAGATGCCGCCCGTCGTCGGTTCGACGCTGCCGATCTTCACGACCTGGTCGGCCATTGCCGTCGACGCGGCCGCGAATGCGGCGGCAGCCAGTGCAACGGTGATCAGGGGTTTGCAGCGCATGCCGACAGTGCTTCGTTCCATCTGCCATCTCCGAATTGAATGTCTTTCTATTGACGTCTCGACCGGCCGGCCAGCGTGCCGGGGCGATCGGACGAGTCTCCATACCCATCACGGGCTTCACTTGCATGGCGTCCGGTGGTGTGACGGCCGCCCGGGCGAGCGGGCGAATCGTCGCCGGACATCATGCAATTCGTATGAATATATATGAAGCCGATTTTGCGCGCTGCGGCGAATCGCGTAGCGGGCCGGCACGGCGCGGGCCGGCGCCCGGATGTCGAAGGCTCCGGATGCCGGAAATCGTGCGCTGCGGCGGGCCACAGGCTGCGGTTCGCTGTCGATGGCCTTACGGCCGTATCCATTATTCGGCCGGTCGCCGGGGCGAAGCCATGCACACTGATGCGCGGTCAATCCGGAACTGTTCGGTCGATTTGTCTGCACAGTTTGGTCACCCGCGATTGCGTGTCCGGTTTCGTCGGCTGGCTTCATCAACGGTTGTGTTCATTGCAATGCAACTAACGGTCAATCCCTGCGGCATCAGCGAGTGGGCGCGAACAGCACGCCCGGATGATCCATTCCGCTTCGCAGATGCGGAGGGCTTTTCGATCCGCCCGTTTCCGGATCGACGGGCCGGCACGGACATTCGCTATCGTTGCGATCCTACGAACGTCCGCGGAATGCGACGAAGACCACACCGGCAATCGCCAGCAGGCCGCCGCATGCCGTCGCGATGCCGGGCCGCTCGCCCGTCAGCACCATCGACAGCAGCATCGCGACCGCCGGCGTCAGATAGAGGAAGTTGGCCGCGCGCGCCGCGCCGAAATAGCCGAGCGCGAACGTCCAGGTCGCGTAACCCAGCGCGGCGGGAAATACGCCGAGCACGACGACGGCGAGCGCCGTATCGCGCGACCCACCTGCGAGCGACCCGAGCGCGCCGGGCAGCCACGGAGTGAGCAGCGCCGCGCCGGCCAGCAGCGTGTACGCGGTACAGGTCAGTGCGCCGTAGACGGGAATCAACCGCCGCTGCAACACGAAATAGCTGGCCGAACACAGCGCCGCGCCGAGAATCAGCGTGCTTCCCGAACCGAGCACGAGGCCGCCCGGCTGCCCTTGCGCGATCACCGCGATGCCGGCCAGGCTGACCAGCGAACCGAGCCATCCCCAGCGATTGAAGCGCTCGCGCAGAAACACGGCGGCCAGCAGCGCGGTGAAGATCGGCAGCGTGTTCACGATGAAACTTGCCGCGCCGGCCGACACGGTCTGCTCGCCGGTATTGAGCAGTGCGTTGTAGAGTGCGATGCCGAGAAAGCCGCACGCGACGAAGCGCAGCGCGTCGCCTTTCGCCGGCAGTGGCGGTCGCCGCCATGCGAGCCACGCGATCACGAGCAGTGCCGCGGTCGCAAAGCGTGCCGACGCGAGCTGCAGTGGCGCGAGGCCGTGCAGGCCGATCCGGATGAACGGGAAAGCGGACGCCCACGAGACGATCGTGAACGCGACCGCGCCTGCCGCGACGAGCGGTTGTCGCGCGCTGCGCGACGTCGATGTGGAAAGGGTATTCATGCGCCCATGGTGCGGCGTGGCGAGATGTTAAGCTAGCGCACAGATCAATACCCGGATATGAATATGGCTCACAGCTCGGGTTCGCGGCGGGCTGCCGGTCCGGTGCGTGCGCGTCAGGTCGTGGACGCGCTGCCGGTCGCCGCGCCGGCGCCCGGGCCGAGGCCGCCGCTCGCGAGCCTGGAGACGGTCTGCACGGTGGCGCGCGAGGGTTCGTTTCTCGCGGCCGCCGATGTTTCCGGCGTCACGCACGGCGCGATCAGCCGACGGGTCGCCGCCGTCGAGAACTGGCTCGGGATGGCGCTGTTCGAGCGGCATGCGCGCGGCGTGCGCCTGACGCCGGACGGGCAGCGCTTCGTCGGCCGGATCGAGCAGGCGTTCGCGATCATCGACGGCGCGGCCGATCAGTGGCGCTCGCCGCGTACGCCGCGACTGGTCCGGATGAGCGTGGTGCCCGCGTTCGCGCAGCTCTGGCTGTTGGAGCGGCAGCATGTGCTCGAAAGCGAAGCGCCCGCGCTGCGTATCGAGCTCGGCATCGAACTGCGCAACGTCGATATCGCCGGTGGCGAAGCCGATCTGTCGATCCGTTACGGGCGCGGCAACTGGCGTCAGCTCGAAACCCGTGCGTTCATGCCGGAGCGGCTGTATCCGGTTGCGCATCCGCGGCTTGCCGAGCAACTGGCAAAGGCGCGCCGCCGGGCGGGCGACGCCGCGCTGCTCGACATGCCGTTGCTGCACGATTCCGACGTGACGGGCTGGCGCACCTGGTTCGACGGGCTCGGCATTCCGTTCAAGCCGCGGGCGCAGGATCGTCGGTTCGAGGATTACAACCTCGTCCTCGCGGCGGCTGAAGCGGGGCTCGGCGTGGCGCTCGCGCGAACGCCGCTCGCGGATGCGTACCTGAAGCGCAGCGCGCTCGTTCGCGTCAGCCGGCATGAAGTCGATTCGCTGCTCAGGTATCACTTCGTGCATGCGAAGGGCGAGAATCGGCCGGAGGTGCTGGCGTTGATGGAGCGGATGGTGAAGGCGTTGGGGTAGGGCGCACGGCTCGCCGTGGATGCGACGGACCGTGCCGTACCGATGCTGTTCGCTCGACCGCCGTCGCCAGATCGTTACAATGCAGCCGCGGAATACGGCGAGATCGCCGCAGTGCGGCAGAATCACACCTTTGGCCGGCGGCGAGCCAATCTCCAACCATTGCAGTACGGGTTCAAATTTGCAGAAAAGGGAACCGATGAATAGACCAGACAAGTCGTCGAAAGCGCGTGCAGCGCTGGATCAACTGTTTTCGGGCATGGCGCCTGCGGACGCGACGCGCTCATCGCCGCGCCCCGGCAATCCGTTCGAAGCGGCGGGCGACGAGGTGTCCAGTGCATCCGGCGGCCGCGTCGAAGTCACGCTGTCGACCCGGATCCAGCTGCGCGGCTATCCGAGCGCCGATGCGTTCATGAAGCGCATGGCCGAAGCATGGGGGCTGGAATGGGGGACGTACGACAGCATCCGGGCCGTGGCGACGCTGCCGGCCGGATGGCGCTCGCGCCGCCTTCCGGAAGTCACGCAGATCGTCGACGAACACGACGTGTTGCGCGCCGAGAGCAGCCTGCAGGGCGGCGAGATGTCGTATCTGAAAGTGCACCCGCGCTACTTCATCGACGCGCGCAAGCGCTTCGGCTGGAGCAAGTCGTCGAAGGCGTCCGACGATCCGGATCTGGACGGCCCCGACTGGAACTGCTTCGTGACCGACCGCGAAAAATCCGTCGACGTGCACGAACTCACGACGTCGTCGCTGAAAGCCGACATGGACAACGCTCGCGCGACATTGCTGAAATGGCTCGACGAGCACTATCCGAAGCATCGCGACCCGTTTGCGTACTGGTCGGATTGCGAACGCCCGGCGTAATGTCGCACGGCGGCTCCATGCATCCGCCGGTCGCGATGGTGGACGACCATTGAAGCAAATCCGTCCGGTCCCGATGCTCTGGGCGGCGTTCGGTGCGGCGCTCGGATCGACCGTCATCGAGCTGCTGCTCTGGGCGATCGCCGGCGATGACGCCGTTCGGAACCTGCTTCGCGACGCGCGCCTCACGGCAGCGATCGTGATGGGGCGCAGCGTGCTGGGTTCGCCCGGCGGCTTCGATCCGCTGGTCATGGGGGTGGCGACCCTCGTGCATGCCGCGCTTTCGCTGGCCTATGCAGCCGTGCTGGCGCGGCTGGTCCATGGATGGTCGCTGCGCGCCACGCTGCTTGCCGGCGGCGCGTTCGGCCTCATCCTGTACGGCGTCAACCTGTACGCCTTCACCGCAATCTTCCCGTGGTTCATCCCGGTTCGCGGCGCGATCACGCTGGTGGCCCATCTGGTATTCGGGGTCACGGCAGCGGCTGTCTACCGCGTCGCGGCTCGCCCGGTCGTGCGCTGAGCACGGCAGCGAGTGCCGAGGGTTGCGGCCACGGCCATTCGCATCCAGACCCCAGGAATAACCCGACGGGCCGCATCGTTTAGCCGTCAGGAGACCCTGCACGACGACGCGGCGAGCCATGACCGCCGCGCGATCGATCGTGTGCAAGCAAACCGGTGTACCGGGCGCCGCCAGCGACGCCGGGGATCGAGTGGTCGGGGGCAACAACGCAGGAGCCGATCATGTGCAACCTGTTTCGATCCGTGGCAGGCATCGTCTGTCTCGGTCTTTCCACGTCCGTCCTTGCGCAAATGATCGACGATCCGTCGGACAACGGCGCGAACTGTCGCGCGGTCGTCGCGCAAGCGGACATCGACGGCACGGCGCAGCAAATCGTCGGGCGCGCGTGCCTGCAAAGCGACGGCACCTGGCAGATCGTGCAAAGTGCCGACGGTAGCGTGCTGTGGTATCCGGTGGCAGCCTATCCGTATGACGACCCGTGGTATTGGGGGCCGCCGCTATTCATCGGCGCGGGCGTGAGCTTCATCCTCATCGATCGATTCCATCGCTTCCACCACTTCGATCACGTCAGCCACTTCAACCCGATCGATCATCGCCGCTTCGGCGTCCCGGTGGGGGCGGGCTTTCACCATGGCACGTTCCCGGTCGGTGCGAGCCACGAATTCGGCGGAATGCACCGGTTCGGCGGCATGGGCGGGGCGGGAGGCATGCGGCGACACTAGGCGGACAGTCAAAAGTTCTCGAGACCTCCGGCAAGCCATTCCGCTGCCGGCCCGATGCCTGTCAGTCGAGCTTGCCGCGCAAGTCGTCGAACGGGATCATCACGTGCGTGCGATACGCGGGCCGCGTCTGCAGGCGTTCGTACCACGCTTGCACGTGCGGTAGGTCCGGCCGTGCGATGTCGAGTTCGAAGTAGCGATACAGATGCGTGCCGACCGCGATGTCGGCGAGCGTGATCGCGTCGCCGGCGAGAAACGGCTGCCCGGCCAGCACCGCGTCGAGCAGCCGGAAATGCTGCGCGCACTGCGCGATGCTCTGCTCGACGCGCACGGTGTCGCGCTGCTCGGGCGGCGTCCGGTAGTAGCCGCGGAACACGCCATTGAGGAACACCGGTTGCAGCGTCGTCTGCGCCCAGTCCATCCAGCGGTCGGCGCGTGATTGCTCGGCAGGGTCGTCGTGCCAGAAGCCGGGGCGTCCGTAACGCGCGGCGAGGTAGCGCAGGATGCTGTGCGATTCCCATACGACGGCACCTTCGTCGTCGATCAGCGGCACGCGTCCGTGCGGGTTCATCGCGAGAAATTCGGGCGTATCGAGCACGCCGAACCGGCCGCCGGCCGGTACGTGCCGATGCGCGAGCGCGAGCTCGTCGACGAGCCACATCACCTTCTGGACGTTGAACGCGTTGCGTCGTCCCCAAACCGTCAGCATGCCGAGCTCCTTGCGTCGTGTGGAACCTGAAGTCGGACAGTGTAAACGCCGCAGGCGCGCACCGTGGTGCGCGCCTGCCAGGCAGTCGTCGTGCGACGACGCGATCAGAACTTGTGGCGAATGCCGACGATCGCGAGCTCCTGCGTATCGGTGCCGGAGTTCACGCCGTACGAGCCGACCGACGCGGCCGCTTTCACCGTCGCGCCGCTCGCGTTGAGCGTGTTGCCGCTCGCCTTCTGATAGCCGAACAGCGCATACAGGTCGGTGCGCTTCGACAGTGCGTAGTCAGCGCCGAGGTTGACCTGGTTGTAGTGCGCGGAAGCCGGGCCCGTCAGCGACGTGTAGTTGTAGCCGACGCCCGCGCGCAGCGCCGGCGAGAACTGCCAGTTGAAGAACGCCGAACCGTTGTTGAACTTCGCGTTCTGGCTGAACGCCGACAGTGTGTCCGCACCGTACTGCGTATTCGAATACGCGAGCCCGAAGGTCGCCGGACCGGCCACGTATTGGCCGGCCACGCGCACGATCTGGATCGACTTCGCGCTCGAGAAGCCCTGGTTGATCACGGTGTTGAACAGCGTGTCCGAGCTGCTCGACCACGTGCGCACGCCATTGGCGACCGTCGTGCCGCCGTTCGCGTAGAAGAAGCCGGCGCCGAGCGACAGCGGGCCGTTCGCGTAGCTCGCGCCAAAGCTGTACGTGCGACCGTTGCCGGTCGAGCCCGCGACGCCGCCGAAGCCGTACAGGGCCGCGAACTGGAAGCCCGAGATCAGCGGGCTCGTGTATTTCACCGAGTTGCTGACGCGCAGGCTGTTGTCGTAGTTGTCGAGGTCGCCCGGCGTCGCGAACACGCCGCCGAAATAGTTGTCCTGCGTGAGGCCCTGCACGAGATCGACGACCGGATCGTACTGGCGGCCGAGCGTCACGGTGCCGTATGTGCTGCTCGCGAGTCCGACGACGGCCTTGCGGCCGAATTCGCGCCCGCCCTGGCCGAGTGCGCCGGTGCCGATGTTGAAGCCGTTTTCGAGCTGGAACAGCGCGGACAGGCCGCTGCCGAGATCCTCGATGCCGCGCAGCCCCCAGCGGCTGCCCGACAGGTTGCCGCTGCTGAACTTGACGAGGCTCGACGCGTTGCCGCCGCTCCCGTTCTGCGCGTTGTGTACGTAGGCGATGCCCGCGTCGGCGATGCCGTACAGCGTGACGCTGCTTTGCGCGTGCGCGCCGGCGGCGTAGAGCGCGGCCGGCAGCGCGAGCAGTGCGAATGACCGGATTCGTTTCATTGTTGGATTCCCCCGTTGGTCGATTGGTCTGACGAGTCGGTGAACGATACGGACGGCGCATCGTCAAGGGAACCAATAAATTGTCGAATCGTTATGAGGCGGCGCGGAGATAGATGCGCGCGCAACGGGTGCGACGTCAGGAGCCCGATGTGCCGGGCCTACGCGTCGTGCCGTCGCGACGCGTTCCGCAGCACGAGCGTCATCAGTTGCCGCCGCGACTCGACGCCGAGCTTCGCGAACGCGCGCTTCGCGTACGTGTCGATAGTGGACGTCTTGAGCCCCATCGATTGCGCGATCGCGGCCGACGTCATGCCCTGGATGAACGATGCGCACACGTGCATCTCGCGCGCGGTCAGCCGCTCCTGCCATTCAGGCAGCCATTGCGCGACGAGGTCGAGATCGAGCTCGTCGCGCGACGTGTCGTCGGCGCAGATCGCGCCGAGCAGCCGCTTGTGCGCGGACGCCATCGGCAGCACGACCTGCGACAGGTGCTTCAGCAGACTCAGCTCCTTCAGCGAAAACGGCGGCAGCCGCCGCGAGCGCGCGATCGAGATCGAAAAGCGCGTGCCGCCCGTCACGCCCGCGATCACGCATTCATCGTGAATGTCACCGGCGTCGAAAAACAGGTGCCGGAGTTCGCTCGCGACGCGCTGCGCGGACACCTGCAGCAACTGCACGTCGCTTTCGGTTTCGATCGCCGCGTACGTTGCATCGTCGCTCGCGTAGCTGCGGTAGTAGTGACGCATCACCTGCGCGACCAGCTCGGGCTCGCGGCCGAAGCTGCCGATCCAGCCGACGTTGCGCCGGCCCGCGGCCGCGCCGCGTTCGTAGTCGAGGTGCACGGCGTCGAAGTCGACGTAGCGCACGAGCGTGTCGTAGACGGCGCGCATGAACTGCGGCGTCCCGACCGCTTGTGCGATATCGCCCAGCGTTTCGGTCACGAACGCGACATGGCTCAGCGGGAGATCGGGGGCGGGAAGCGCAGCGCTCATGGCGTCGGGTGTCGAAGATTTCAGGTGGCGCTACAGGTATCACGAATATTTTCGACTGCCTACGCGGGAATCTACCCAAACAGCCCGGAACGACGTCGCCGTTTGTCCCGGTTTTCGGGACTGACGCTGCGGGCCGCGATCTCTACATTGCCCCTTGTGCTGAATACCGCTTGACGGCGTTGACGCGAGTCCGGACCCGGACCGGGCGCAACGGCCGATCCCCATCACAAGGAGAATCCCCATGCGTATCCGTATCCGTCGTCAACCGGCCCTGCGTGCCGCGCTCGTCACGTCGGCGGTGCTGGCCCTCGCGGCCAGCCTGTCCGCCCGCGCGGGCGACGCCAACCTGAACGTGTACAACTGGTCGGAGTACGTCGCGAAGGACACGGTGCCGACCTTCGAGAAGCAGTCGGGTATCAAGGTGCGCTACGACAGCTACGACAGCGACGATACGCTGCAGACCAAGCTGCTCGCGGGCAGCTCGGGCTACGACATCGTCGTGCCGACGTCGAACTATCTCGCGCAGCAGATCCAGGCCGGCGTGTACCAGAAGCTCGACAAGTCGAAGCTGCCGAACCTCGCGAACCTCGACCCGGTGCTGATGAAGATGATCGCGAAGGCCGACCCCGGCAACCAGTACGGCGTGCCGTGGGCGTGGGGCACGACGGGGATCGGCTACAACGTCGAAGCCGTGCGCAAGCGGCTTGGCGACAGCGCGCCGACCGACAGCTGGGCATTGCTGTTCGATCCGGCGAACGCGGCGAAGCTGAAGGGCTGCGGCATCTCGCTGCTCGATGCGCCGGACGCCGCGTTCGCGGCGGCGCTGCAGTACATGGGCAAGGATCCGGAGAGCAAGAACCCGGCCGACTACCAGGCCGCCTACGACGTGCTGAAGAAGATTCGCCCGTACGTGACGCAGTTCAGCTCGGCCGGCTATGCGGACGATCTCGCGAACAACGACGTGTGCATCGTGCTCGGCTGGTCGGGCGACGTGAGCATCGCGCGGCGGCGCACGCTGGACGCGAAGCGGTCATACGAGATCCGCTATGTGAATCCGAAGGAAGGTGGCCTGCTGTGGTTCGACGTGATGGCGATTCCGAAGGATGCACCGCATCCTGAAGCCGCGCTGAAGTGGATCAACTACATCGAGGATCCGAAGACCAACGCGACGATCACGAACGAGATCTTCTATCCGAGCGCCAACAAGGCCGCGCGCGCATTCGTGACGCCGGCGATCGTGCAGGACCCGAGCATCTATCTGTCCGACGCGACGATCGCGAAGACGTCGCTCGCGATGCCGCGAAGCGCCGACATCGCACGGATGCAGAACCGTTTGTGGCTGCAGCTGAAGTCGGGCGGTTGAGGGAGACGACGATGATCCGAATGCTCCCCGCTGCGCCGGCCGTGGCCGGCGCACGCTCCGATACGGCCGCGTTCGTCCGTGTCGAAAACGTCGTGAAGAAATTCGGCGACAGCACGGCCGTCGACAACGTGAACCTGACGATCGCGAAGAACGAGCTGTTCGCGCTGCTCGGCAGCTCGGGCTGCGGCAAGTCCACGCTGCTGCGCATGCTCGCCGGGCTGGAAACGGCGACCTCCGGCAAGATCTTCGTCGACGGCGAGGACCTCGCGTCGCTGCCGCCGTACCGCCGCCCGGTCAACATGATGTTCCAGTCGTACGCGCTGTTTCCGCACATGACGGTCGAATCGAACGTCGCATTCGGCCTGAAGCAGGAAGGCACGCCGAAGAACGAGATCAAGGAGCGCGTGGCCGATGCGCTCGCGCTCGTGCAGATGAGCAAGTACGCGCAGCGCAAGCCGCATCAGCTCTCCGGCGGCCAGCAGCAGCGCGTCGCGCTGGCCCGCTCGCTCGTCAAGCGCCCGAAACTCCTGCTGCTCGACGAGCCGATGTCCGCGCTCGACAAGAAGATCCGTCAGAAAACCCAGCTCGAACTCGTGAACATCATCGAGAAGGTCGACGTGACCTGCGTGATGGTCACGCACGACCAGGAAGAGGCGATGACGATGGCCAGCCGCCTCGCGGTGATGAGCGAAGGCAAGATCGTGCAGATCGGCGCGCCGGGTGAAGTCTACGAATTCCCGAACAGCCGCTTCTCGGCCGAATTCATCGGCTCGACCAACCTGTTCGAAGGCCGCGTCGTCGAGGATGAACCCGATCACATCTTCGTCGAGAGCGACGACCTCGAAGCGCGCATGTACGTGAGCCATGGCATCACCGGGCCGCTCGGGATGCCGGTCGGCATCTCGGTGCGCCCGGAGCGCATCCACGTGTCGCGCGAGAAGCCGGGCTCGAAGCACAACTGGGCGCGCGGCGTCGTGACCGACATCGCGTACATGGGCAGCTACTCGCTGTACCACGTGCGCTTGCCGAGCGGCAAGACGGTGGTGTCGAACCTGTCGAGCTCGCACCTGATGAGCGACAACGCGCCGGCGTGGAACGACGACGTGTTCGTGTCGTGGTCGCCGGCCAGCGGCGTCGTGCTGACGCAATGAGGGCGACATGACGAAACCTTCCGTTTCCACCTTGTCGCGCTTCCTGCCGTCGGGCCGCGGCGTCGCGATCGGCGTGCCGTACCTGTGGCTCGTGATCTTCTTCGCGCTGCCGTTCGTGCTGGTGCTGAAGATCAGCTTCGCCGACCAGATGCTCGGCATCCCGCCGTACACGGCGCTCGCGCGGCTGGAGGCCGGCACGGTGCGGTTGGTGCTGTCGCTGAAGCACTACGCGCTGCTGCTGCAGGACGACCTGTACCTGAACACGTACGTCAGTTCGTTGAAGATGGCCGCCGCGTCGACGCTGATGTGCCTGCTGGCCGGCTACCCGATCGCGTACTGCATCGCACGCGCGGCGCCGGCGCGCCGCAACCTGCTGATGATGGCCGTGATGCTGCCGTTCTGGACGTCGTTCCTGATCCGCGTCTATGCATGGGTCGGGATCATGAAGGACGACGGGCTGCTGAATCGCGCGCTGGCGGCGCTCGGCATGATCGCGACGCCGCTGCGCCTGTATCACACCGACGCGGGCGTCTACATCGGGATGGTCTATTCGTACCTGCCGTTCATGGTGATGCCGCTGTATGCACACCTCGTGAAGATGGACCTCACGCTGCTCGAGGCCGCGAACGACCTCGGTGCGACGCCATGGTCCGCGTTCTGGCGCATCACGCTGCCGCTGTCGAAGAACGGCATCGTCGCGGGCAGCCTGCTGGTGTTCATCCCGGCCGTCGGCGAGTACGTGATCCCCGAACTGCTCGGCGGCGCGAACACGCTGATGCTCGGCCGCGTGATGTGGGATGAATTCTTCAACAACATGGACTGGCCGATGGCGTCCGCGGTGACGGTGACGATGGTCCTGTTGCTGCTCGTGCCGATGGCGCTGCTCCATTGCAGCCAGACCGAAGCGGAGGCACGACAATGACCCGGGCGAATCGCATCCTGTCCGTGTGCGTGCTGGGCGCGGGCTTCCTGTTCCTGTACGTGCCGATCGTCAGTCTGATCGTCTATTCGTTCAACGCGTCGAAGCTCGTGACGGTGTGGACCGGTTTCTCGCTGAAGTGGTACGGCGCGCTGCTGCACGACGACGAGCTGCTGACGGCCGCATGGCTGTCGCTGAAGATCGCGCTGCTGACGGCCACCGCGTCGGTCGCGATCGGCACGTGGGCCGGTTTCGTGCTGGCCCGCATGGGGCGCTTTCGCGGCTTCACGCTGTATGCCGCGATGATCAACGCGCCGCTGGTGATTCCCGAAGTGATCCAGGGCATCTCGCTGCTGCTGCTGTTCGTCGCGATGCAGCAGACCTTCGGCTGGCCGGCCGGGCGCGGCTGGCTGACGATCTGGATCGGCCACGTGATGCTGTGCCTGTCATTCGTCGCGGTGATCGTGCAGTCGCGCGTGAAGGAGCTCGACCGCTCGATCGAGGAAGCCGCGCTCGACCTCGGCGCACGGCCGGTGAAGGTGTTCTTCGTGATCACGTTGCCGCTGATCGCGCAGGCGCTGGTGTCCGGCTGGCTGCTCGCGTTCACGGTGTCGATCGACGACGTGATCCTGTCCGCGTTCCTGTCGGGCCCAGGCTCGACGACGCTGCCGCTCGTCGTGTTCTCGCGCGTGCGGATGGGGCTGAATCCCGAGATGAATGCGCTCGCGACGGTGTTCATCACGGTCGTGACGATCGGCGTCGTCGTCGTGAACCGCGCGATGCTGGCCCGTGAGCGGCGGCAGGCGCGCGATGCGCGAGCGTGGCATGCGGCGTCGACGCCCGATTCGCCGGCTCCGTCTTCCGCCTTGCCCTTGCCGCCTGCACGCCCGTCGGCCGCGCAGCCCCGGCATGCCCCCGCACCGCATCCCGTGAAGTGAATAACGACCAGGAGACTTTCCGTGAAAAAGAAACTGCTTTGCGCGCTGATCGCCGGCGCGCTGCCGGGGCTCGCCGCCGCGAATTCGAGCGCCGACCAGATCAGGGCGCTGCAACAGCAGCTCGCGGTGCTGCAGCGGCAGATGAGCGCGCTGCAGTCGCAGCTCGCCGCGAAACCGGCGGCCGCGCCGGCTGCGTCGAATGCGGCGTCCGCCGCGGCTGCGGCCGACGCGTCCGCGCCCGGCTACGGTCAGGCGCAGGCCGTGCTGACCAACGACGACGTGACGGAAATCCGCCAGCAGGTCGCGAATCAGCAACTGAAGGTCGATTCGCTGACCGATGCCGCACGCACGGGCCCGATCGCGGGGCTGTCGGTGACCGGCTATCTCGACCCGACCTATGTGTACAACCGCGGCGGCGGCACGTCGTCGTTCCAGTTCGCGAATCATGAGAACGCGTACACCTACTACAACAGCACGTTCGGCGACGTGTTCCTGGACATCAAGAAAACCTTCGGCGTCGGCCCGACCGCGCCATCCGCGGAAATCACGCTGATGCCGAACCGCGGCGCAGGCCTGTCGATGATGACGGGCAGCGGCGCGAGCGGGCTCGACATCGTGAACACGGCGGTCATCACGGTGCCGCTGTCGGGCACGACGTCGCTCGTCGGCGGGCTCGTGCTTGGCTTCGGCGGCTACGAGTACCAGCAGTCGAACCAGATGCTCACGCTCACGCACAACCTGCTGTACGACTTCTCCGACCCGGGCTCGTCGATCGGCGCGGGCGTCAACTACCAGAGCGCGGACGGCCACTGGGCGTGGAAGTTCTTCGTTGGCAACGAGCAGTTCCGCAGCGCGGGCGCGGTCACGCAGACGGGCGTCAACGCGCTCGGCGACCCGATCACGACCAGCAACAAGGTACCGACCTTCACCGCGCGCGTCGACTACATGCACGGCAGCGCGCTCGACCTCGGCGGCTCGATCAACATCGGCCGCCAGACGCTGGTGAGCGCGGTCGATCCGGCGACCGGCAACGTGCGTTATGGTGTCGGCGGCAATGCGCCGAGTGCGTACGGCGCGTTCTTCTTCGGCGAAGCCGATGCGACTTACACGGTGGCCGATGCGCAGTACAACGCGGAACTCGACTACGGCCAGCAGCAGCATGGCGCGTTCAACGGCGGGCTTGCGCAGTGGTTCGGGCTGTCGCTGCTCGCGCACCGCAAGTTCAATGCGCCGGTGGTCGGACGCATGGGCGCGACGTTGCGCTACGATCTGCTCGTGAACCGGAAGAACGGCGGAGGCGGCTCGTCGATCGGCCTGAACGGCAACGGGATGGATCCATACAACGGCTTCGGCATCGACGCGGATTGCCTCGCGCTGTCGAAGGCGAACGGCGGCGTCGGCTTCGAGTGCAAGGGTGCGACACGGCAGGCGGCGGCGTTCGACCTGCTGTTCTACCCGACCCAGCAGGTGACGGTGAAGGTCGAATACCG
The DNA here is from genome assembly GCF_029962485.1 of Burkholderia cepacia. Classification (NCBI taxonomy): domain Bacteria; kingdom Pseudomonadati; phylum Pseudomonadota; class Betaproteobacteria; order Burkholderiales; family Burkholderiaceae; genus Burkholderia; species Burkholderia cepacia. Next base: position 868,367 of record NZ_CP073639.1, on the reverse strand, counting down.
GCACGACTGGGCGAGCAACAAGGTTTTCCTGCGTCACGACGGGTCGTATGCGAAGTCGAACGACCTGCTCGCGACCCAACTCATCTACGCGTTCTGACGCGACACCGTTCGCGAGTCTTACCTATGCTCAAGTTCAAGAACCAGCAACATGTTCAGTCGTACTATGCAGCGACCGTCAATAACCGGGTGCGTCACCCGGCGCTCGACGGGGCCGTGAGTGCCGATGTATGCGTGATCGGCGGCGGGCTGACGGGCCTGTCCGCGGCGCTCGATCTTGCCGAGCGCGGCCATTCGGTCGTGCTCGTCGAAGCGTCGAAGATCGGCTGGGGCGCAAGCGGGCGCAACGGTGGCCAGCTGATCGCCGGGTACTCGTGCGACATCGATACGTTCTCAGCCCATCTGCCGGAGGACGACGTGCGGCGTATCTGGGCAATGGGGCTGGAGTCGGTCGACATCGTCAGGCAGCGGGTCGAACGGCACGGTATCGATTGCGACCTGACCTTCGGCTACCTGACCGCCGCGAACAAGCCGCGCCATCTCGACGCGCTGCGCGCATGGCGCGATGCGGCGGCGAGCCGCTTCGGCTATCGCGGCTACGAGATCGTCGAGCGGGCCGACATGCAGCACTTCGTCGCATCCGACCGTTATGTCGGCGGCCTGCGTCACGAAGGCAGCGGCCACCTGCATCCGCTGAACTACACGCTCGGCCTCGCGCGCGCGGCACGTGAAGCCGGCGTGACGATCCACGAGGACACACCCGCGCTCGCGCTCGATCGCGCCGCGCCGTACCACCGCGTCCGGTGTGCGCGCGGGCACGTGGATGCCCGCTATGTCGTGCTGGCATGCAATGCGTATCTCGGGCAGCTGGCGCCGTCGGTCGCGCGCAAGATCATCCCCGTCGCGACTTACCTGGTTGCCACGGAGCCGCTCGGCGACGCACGCGCGGCGCAGACGATGCCGGCCGACGCGGCGATCAGCGACTGCAATTCGGCGCTCGACTATTTCCGGCTGACGCGCGACCGCCGGCTGCTGTGGGGTGGCAAGGCCAGCAGCTCGACGAACACGCCGCGCGACCTGGCGGCCGCGATGCGGCGCGACATGCTGAAGACGTTCCCGCAACTTGCCGACGTGCGGATCGACTACGCATGGGGCGGCCTGATCGACGCGACGATGAACCGCGCGCCGCATTTCGGCCGGCTCGAGCCGACCGTGTATTTCGCGCAGGGCTTTTCCGGGCACGGCGTCAACGTGACGGGCCTGGCGGGGCGGCTGATCGCGGAAGCGATCGATGCGCAGGCCGCGCGCTTCGACCTGTTCGGCCGGATTCGTCATCGCGACTTCCCGGGCGGACGCGCGCTGCGCGCACCGATGCTGGCGCTCGCGATGGCGTGGCACCGGATGACGGACCTGCTGTGACCCGCGCGGGCCGGCTCGCCCGGCCGCGCGGCGCCGAATCGTTTCGAACCCCTGATGCCCTGGAGGCAACCATGACCAACATCACGAATATCGTCGACCTGATGCGGGCGCCGGCAAAGCTCACGCAGAGCCGCGTGCCGAACGGGCTGCTGCTCGACGGCAACCCGATGCAGACGCTGTCGCATCACTACATCAGCCCGTGCGGGCAGTTCAGTTGCGGGATCTGGGAATGCACGCCCGGCCGCTGGACGATCGAGTACGACGAGTCGGAGTATTGCGAGATGCTGAGCGGCGTCGCGATCGTGCGCGACGCGGACGGTCGCGAACGCGTGCTGCGCGCCGGCGACCGTTTCGTGATTCCGCCGGGCTTTCGCGGCACGTGGGAAGTCGTCGAAACGTGCCGCAAGATCTACGCGTCGCATGCACCGCAGGCTGCGCGAGCGGGCGTCTGACGCGGCCGAGTCAATCCAACCATCGAGATCAACGAGGAGCAACCCATGACCCAGGAATTGTGGCGTCTCAGCGCGGCGGAGATGGCCGCGCATGTCGCACGGCGAGACGTGTCGGCAACGGAACTCACGCGCAGCTGCCTGCAGCGGCTCGAGCAGGTGAACCCCGTCATCAACGCGATCGTCGACGTGATGGCCGACAGCGCGCTGCAGGCGGCGTCGGACGCCGATGCCGCGATTGCCCGCGGCGCGCCGGTCGGCCCGCTACACGGTGTGCCGGTGACCGTGAAGATCAACGTCGACACGGCCGGACACGCGACGACCAACGGTGTGCGCGCGTTCGCCGACCTGATCGCGCAGGAAGACAGCCCGGTGACCGCGAACCTGCGCAAGGCCGGCGCGATCGTGATCGGGCGCAGCAACGCGCCGGCGTTTTCGTACCGCTGGTTCACCGACAACGAACTGCACGGCCGCACGTTGAATCCGTGGGATGCATCGCTGACGCCGGGCGGTTCCAGCGGCGGCGCGGCGGCGGCGGTGGCCGCCGGCATCGGCGCGATCGCGCACGGCAACGACCTCGGCGGCTCGATCCGCTACCCGGCCTATGCCTGCGGGGTCGCGGGGCTGCGGCCGAGCACCGGGCGCGTGTCGGCGTACAACCCCACGCAATCGAAGGACCGCACGCTCGCGGTGCAGCTCGCGTCGGTGCAGGGCCCGCTCGCGCGGACGGTGGGCGACTTGCGTCTCGCGCTCGACGCGATGTCGGCCGGCGACGCACGCGACGCGTGGTGGATGCCGGTTGCGCCGGCTGCGCGCGAGGCCGCATTCCCCGCGCGCGTGGCGGTGTGTGCCGAGCTGCCCGGCGTGCCGACCGATCCGGTGGTCGCCGACGCGCTCCGGCAGGCCGCGCGCTGGCTCGAAGACGCCGGCTGCATTGTCGAGGAAGCGACACCGCCGCGGTTCGCCGAAGCGTGCGAACTGTGGCTCGACCTCGTGACCAACGAGGCGCGCAGCGGGCTCGGCGACGTGATCATGCAGCACGGCGACGCCGCAATTCGCACCGCGTTCGCGAGCCAGCGTACGCTCGCGGCGCCGCTGGATCTTGCCGGCTACATGAACGGCCTCGCGCGGCGCACGGCGCTGCTGCGCGACTGGCAGCAGTTCTTCGCACGCTATCCGCTGGTGCTGATGCCCGTGTCGTGCGCGCGGCCGTTCGCGATCGACGCGGATTTGCAGGGCGACGCGGCGATGCGCGAGATCGTCGACCGGCAGGGGCCGCTGCTTGCAACCGCGCTGCTCGGGCTGCCGGGTTTGTCGGTGCCGACCGGCATCCGCGACGGCGTGCCGACCGGCGTGCAACTCGTCGCCGGACGCTTCCAGGAAGCGCTGTGTCTCGCCGCGGGCGAAGCGATCGAGGCGCGCGCGGGCCTTTTCACGCCGATCGATCCGGTTCGCGGATCGTGATGCGCGACATGTCACGAGGAAACCCATGAATCAAACGACATTCGAAGACTGGCAGGCCCGCGCGGCCATGCTGCGGGTCGAAGGGCGCGCATTCATCGATGGCGAGGCGCGCGACGCGCATGCCGGCGCGACCTTTGCCTGTGTGAGCCCGATCGACGGGTGCGTGCTCACGCACGTGGCCGATTGCGGCACCGATGACGTCGACCACGCAGTCGCCGCCGCGCGCCGCGCGTTCGATGCGCAGGCGTGGGCCGGCATGAATCCGCGGGCCCGCAAGGCCGTGCTGCAGCGGTGGGCCGCACTGATGCGCGAGCACGCGGACGAGCTCGCGTTGCTCGAGACGCTCGACACCGGCAAACCGATCGCCGACACCACGGCGATCGACATCCCGGCCGCCGCGCATTGCGTCGACTGGTACGCGGAAGCGGTCGACAAGATCGGCGGCGAGGTCGCGCCGGCCGACCATCATCTCGTTGGCCTGGTGACACGCGAGCCGATCGGCGTCGTCGCGGCCGTCGTACCGTGGAATTTCCCATTGCTGATGGCCGCATGGAAGTTCGCGCCGGCGCTCGCGGCCGGCAACAGCGTGGTGCTCAAGCCGTCGGAGAAATCGCCGCTGACCGCGATCCGCGTCGCGCAGCTCGCGTGCGACGCCGGCATTCCGGCCGGCGTGTTCAACGTCGTGCCGGGCGGCGCGGAGCCGGGCAGGGCACTGGCGCTGCATCGCGACGTCGACTGCATCGCGTTCACGGGGTCGACGCGCACCGGGCAGCAGATCATGGCGTGCGCCGCGCAATCGAACCTGAAACGCGTGTGGCTCGAACTTGGCGGCAAGTCGCCGAATATCGTGCTGCCCGATTGCCCCGATCTCGACCGGGCCGCGCAGGCAGCCGCCGATGCGATCTTCTTCAACATGGGCGAAGTGTGCACGGCCGGCTCGCGCCTGCTCGTGCACCGCGACATCAAGGACGCATTCGTCGCGAAGCTGGTCGATGCGTCGCGGCGCTTCGCGCCCGGGCATCCGCTCGATCCCGCGGTGACGATGGGCGCGATCGTCGATCGCATGCAGCTCGATCGCGTGATGGGCTACATCGGTCTCGGGCGCGACGAAGGCCGCCTCGTGACGGGCGGCTCGCGCGTGCGCGAGGAGACGGGCGGGTTCTATGTCGAGCCGACGGTGTTCGAGGTGAAGCCCGATGCGACGATTGCGCGGGAGGAGATCTTCGGGCCCGTGCTGTCGGTAATCGCGTTCGACGATGTCGACGAAGCCGTACGTATTGCCAACGATACCGAGTACGGGCTCGCGGCGGCCGTCTGGTCGGCCGATCTGTCGACCGCGCATGCCGTCGCGCGGCGCTTGCGCGCGGGCACCGTATGGGTCAATTGCTACGGCGACGGCAGCGACGACATGAACTTTCCGTTCGGCGGCTACCGGCAGTCGGGCAATGGCCGCGACAAGTCGCTGCATGCGCTCGACAAATACACCGAGCTGAAATCGACGATCGTGCGGCTGTAACGTCGGGATGCGCGGCACGCTTGCAAGAACGTGCCGCGCGAAACGGCGCACGGGTTAGTGGCGATCGTCGCCCGGCACGAACAGTCGCGGTTGCGCGGCGTTCAGCGCATCGTCCGCTTCCGGCTGCCACGGGAAAACCCCGTCGCGATCGGGCCACAGCAGCTGGACGCACGGGAAGTCGTCGTTGCCGTAGAACCAGCGGTTCCAGCCGAGATGAGCTTCGTAGTGTGCTTTCGCGATCGGCATCAGCAGCGCGTTCGCATTGCTGTAGACGGAATCCGTGACTTCGCCGACCGGTGGTGGCGTGCCGGCCGCGACCATGCGGTAGACGTCCCACAGTACGTCGTGGACGATGCGCGCCGGCAACGAGAACACGATGATTTCCGGGAAGCCGTGATTGACCCACAACCCGGTCGTGAACGAGAAGCCCGGTTCGCCACCTTCTGCAAACACTTCCGTGCGGAACCATCCGTGCTGGCGAATCTGATGCACGAAGCGTTGCTCGTCTTCCTCGAGCGCCGAATCGGGCGCGTTCAGCGCAGTGGCGATATCCGGTCGCGTGGTCATGCGGGCTCCTTGGTTGGGCGTCGGTCAAATCCGCCGACAACCGATGTGCCGCCATGTTGCCATGGCCGCCGTGCTTACTGAACCGCTTCTTCCGTTTCGCCGAGGAATCCGCCGCTCTGGTGCGCCCACAGCGCGGCATAGATGCCGCCCGCGTTCAGCAACTGCTGGTGCGTGCCTTCCTCGACGATGCGCCCTTCGTCGAGCACGATCAGCCGGTCCATTGCCGCGATCGTCGACAACCGGTGCGCGATCGCGATCACCGTCTTGCCGCTCATCAGCGTGTCGAGGCTGCGCTGGATCGCGACTTCGACCTCGGAATCGAGCGCGCTGGTCGCTTCGTCGAGCACGAGGATCGGCGCGTCCTTGAGCATCACGCGCGCGATCGCGACGCGCTGCCGCTGGCCGCCGGACAGCTTCACGCCGCGCTCGCCGACCTCGACGTCGTAGCCGCTGCGCCCGTGGCGGTCGCGCAGCCGGTCGATGAACTCGGTCGCTTCGGCCCGCACGGCCGCCTCCTGCATCTCGCGCTCGGTCGCATCGGGCCGCCCGTACAGCAGGTTCTCGCGCATCGTGCGGTGCAGCAGCGACGTATCCTGCGTGACCATCCCGATCGCGCTGCGCAGGCTGTCCTGCGTCACGTGCGCGATGTCCTGCCCGTCGATCCGGATCGCGCCGCCACCGACGTCGTAGAAGCGCAGCAGCAGGTTCACGAGCGTCGACTTGCCGGCGCCCGAGCGGCCGATCAGGCCGATCCGCTCGCCCGGCCGGATCGTCAGGTTCAGCCCGTCGAACACCGTGCGGTCGTTGTCCTCGTGCGCGAACTGCACGTTGTCGAACACGATCCCGCCGCGCTGCACCGCGAGCGGCTTCGCATCGGGCGCGTCGACCACGCTGCGCACCTTCGTCAGCGTGTTGATGCCGTCCTGGATCGTGCCGACGTTCTCGAACAGCTCGGTCATTTCCCACATGATCCAGTGCGAATAGCTCGACAGGCGCAACGCCATCGCGATCACGGCCGCGACGACGCCCGCGCTCGCTTCGCCGCGCATCCACAGATAGAGCGCGAGGCCGGCCGAGCCGACCAGCAGCAGCGTCGACAGCAGGTGGTTGACGATCTCGAACGCGCTGACGAGCCGCATCTGCGCGTCGCCGGTCGCCTTGAACGCTTCCATCGCGCGCCGGGCATGGTCGGCTTCCCGCCGCGTGTGCGAGAACAGCTTCACGGTCGTGATGTTCGAGTACGCGTCGGTGATGCGGCCCGTCATCAGCGCGCGTGCGTCGGCCTGCCGGCTGCCGACGGCGCCCAGGCGCGGCACGAAATACGCGCACGCGGCGCCGTAGCCGAGCGCCCACAGCAAGAGCGGAATCATCAGCCGCCAGTCGAAGCTGGCCGCCAGCACGAGGATACCGATCAGGTACGCGGTGACGCCGATCACGACGTCGACCGACATGAACAGCGCGTCGCGCACCGCGAGCGCGGTCTGCATGATCTTGGTCGTCACGCGGCCCGCGAACTCGTTCGCGTAGAACGACAGGCTCTGGTCGAGCATCAGCCGGTGAAACAGCCAGCGCAGCCGCATCGGGAAGTTGATCGCGAGCACCTGGTGCTTGACCATCGTGTGCAGCGCGATCAGCAGCGCGCTGCCGGCGAGGATCGCCGCGAAACCGACGAGCGTGCCGAAGTGGCGGCCGCCGAAATCCGCCGGCGTCGACGTCGACAGCCAGTCGACCACGTGCCCCATCATCGCGAACAGCGCCGCTTCATAGGCGGCCAGCGCGGCCGACGTCAGCGCGATCAGCAGGATCCAGCTGCGCGCGCCTTTCGTACACGCCCAGACGAACGAGAAGAATCCCTTCGGCGGCGTGACGGGATCTTCGAGCGGGAAAGTCGGCAGGCGACGTTCGAACCACGAATACATTGAGACTTCTCCTTGGTGCGGCCACGCGGGCGGCGCGACCGGTATTGCCTGATGCCTGTTTCATCTGCGGCGCCATCCGTGGCGGCGCCGTGTTGCACACGCGTTCACTGCGACCGGATCCATGCCTCGATCGGGGCGAGCGTGCCTGGCGCATACGCGCGGCGCCCGAGCGCCATGTACAGCCAGGTCTTCCACGCCGGCCAGTCGGACTCGAGCTGATAGTCGAACCAGCCGGCACGCAGCAAAGCATGCGTTGCACCGGGCACGACCACGATGCGACGGTCGGGCCGGTTTGCGAACGCACGCGCATAGGCGCCCGCTTCGTCGACCGGATCGACGTTGCGATCCAGCGCGCCCCATACGGCCAGCACGGGCCCCTGCATCGTCGCGAGCGCCTGCGACGAATCCTCCAGGTAGTTGCGCGCGATGAAGCCGAAACGGCGCGGCTCGATGTCGGGGCGCAGGCGCGGATCGGCCGGCGCGCCTGCCCGACCGAAGATGGCATCGTTGCTGCGTCGCTCGGCGGCCAGTGTCGCATCGATTCGATCCGGCTGCAGGCCGGTTGCCTCGAGCTGCTGCCGCGTCAGATAGGTGCCTTGTCGGCGCCAGCTGACCGCACCGCCGACGATCACCGAGAACGCGGGCCGGACCGCATTGGCCACGCGCGGGATGACCCAGCCGCCCTGGGAAAAGCCCAGCAGGCCGACCTTGTGCGTGGGGCCGGCGACGGCGCGCACGCGCGCCATCGCGGCGATCGTTTCGTTGGCGCGATCCTGCATCGATTGCGCGAGCCAGTCGCCGCCGCTGCGGCCAGTACCCTGCTTGTCCCACGCGAATACGCCGATGCCGGCGTCGAGCAGGCTGTTGACGAGCGGCAGCATGGCATCGTCGGAGAAGCGCGTGCGCGGGCCGTCGCCGTGCACGAGCAGCACGATCGGCGCGTCGGTCGCATGCGCCGGCAGCGCGAGCGTGCCGACGAGGTCGGCGCCGCCCGCGTGGAATGCGAGCGTGGACACGCTCGCGCCCTTCAGCTCGAAGTCGGACAGGCCACGCAGCACGAGCGCACCGGCCGCGACGAGCACGAACAGGACGAGTGCGATGCCGGCAATGACGATGCGTTTCAAGGATTCCTCGTGGTGGTCGTGTGAAGCGAATGCAGCGGGCGGCCCGCGACAGGCGCGGTGCCTTGACGCCTGTGGCGCATCGCAATGATAATAGATCGACTAATCAGTCTAATAAATATTTGAGCCATCGTCGAGCCCGGAGTTCCTGTTGAGAAAGATCGATCCTGAAAGAGTGGAAGCGAAGCGGCGCCAGATCCTGGATGCCGCGATCGACTGTTTTGCACGCGACGGCTTCCATGCGACGTCCACGGCCGCGATCTGCAAGGCGGCGGGGATGAGCCCCGGCAACCTGTTTCATTATTTCCCGACGAAGGCGGCGATCATCGAGGCGATCGCGCAGGACGACCAGCGCGAGATGGCCGAATTGTTCGCGCGGCATGCGGACGCCGCCGACGCACTGGCCGCGATCGAGGAGATCGCGCTGGCGTTGATGGAACTGTCGAGCGATCCCGTCTATGCGCGCATCAGCATCGAGACCGCGGCCGAGGCGACGCGCAATCCCGATGTTGCCGCGCTGTTCGCGGCGAACGAGGCGCAGGTGAAGGGGCGGATGGTTGCGCTGATCAAGCGCGGAGTCGCGCAACAGAAGATCGACGGCAGCCTGAAACCCGATCTCGTCGCGACCTGGCTGCTTGCGCTCGCGGAAGGGGCGGTCGGGCGTGTCGTGTTTGAGCCCGGATTCAAGCCGCGCGCGCATCGCGCGATGCTGCGGACGATCATTCAGCGGATGTTGCGGCCGCAGTGAGGGTGGCTGCTGGGGCTTCGCTTACGCCGATGGATGGGGTTGAGTCCCTGGTTCCTGCTTCAACGCTGCAGCAATTTCCATCGCCGTTTTCTGTAACTCGGGCACAAAGCGGCGCGTGGCGTCTGCGAGACTGACCGCGCGCGACAGGAAGACGATATTGAGACTCGCGATCACGCGTTCGTCTGCACTGATCGCGACCGCCACCGCACCGATTTTCGCCTGTGCGGTCCAGTCGCCGTGATTCGATCCGAAACCATCCTCGCGCACACGCCGGATCAGCTTGCGCACGAGCGCATCGTTTCTCGCGAACGCCTGTTGCTCTTCGCCGCCCGCGCCGGAGCGCAACAGTTCCAGAATGTCCTCGCGCTCCTCGTCGGGGCACATCGCGAAGTAGGCGCGGCCCGCCGCCGTCAGCAAGATCGGCAAACGTCGCCCGACCATCGCGCGATGAAACGACAGCCGGCTGAAGCGATGCGTCGTCTCGCGGATGATCATCGCGTCGCCATCGGGCGTGGTCAGATCGGATGGCCACGCAACGCGCTGCAGTAGCTGCCCCATGATCGGCGGCGCCACGGTCGCGATGCGCTCGGTATCGGTGAAACCCTCGCTCAACGAACGCACGGCGAGCGTCAGGCGGAAGCTGTCGTCCGATGTGCTGCGGCGCACGAACCCTTCCTCCATCAACGTTTCGAGCAGACGGCGCACTGTGGTGCGATGCAGGCCGGTCAGATCGGCGATCTGTTGACTCGTTGCGCGTCCGTCTTCCATCGCATTCAGCGCCCGCAGCACCTGAAGGCCGCGCGCCAGGCCGCGCACGTTCGTGTAGGTTGTCACGTCGAAAACCCCATTTAAATCAAGCATGTGCATTCTATGCACATTCCGGAGATTTTGTTGAGAGCGTTTTCCGCCGTCCATAAACTGCATTCATAAGCTGAACGACCGGGAGCCAGGCGCTTCGCCGGTTCAGCACATCGGACAAGCCCAGTCAGGAGACAAGCATGCGCCCCGCCTTTGAACCGGCGGCCGGCAACGGCCGCGCTCATCCTCACGAAACGACACACCGTTCGATCGACGCCGATGTCGCCATCATCGGCGCAGGCCCGGTCGGCCTGATGATCGCGAACATTCTCGGCCTGCAGGGCGTGCGCGTCGTCGTGATCGAGAAGCTCGCGCAGATCATCGACTATCCGCGCGCCATCGGCCTCGACGACGAAGCATTGCGGGTATTCCAGTCGGTCGGCCTTGTCGACGCGCTGCTTCCACACACCACGCCGAATCACTGGATGCGCTTCACGCTGAAAGGGAAGTGCTTCGCGTCGATCGAGCCGCGCACCGACGAGTTCGGCTGGCCGCGCCGCAATGCCTTCATCCAGCCGCTCGCCGATCAGATTCTGTATCGCGGTCTCGAGCGTTTCGACAATGTGTCGACGCTGCTTGGCCACAGCGTCGACAGTTTCGCGCAGGACGCGTGTGGAGTGACCATCGCCGCGACCGACGCGCACGGCGTGAAGACAACGATCCGCGCCGCGTACATGGTCGGCGCGGACGGTGGCAACAGCCTGGTGCGCCGCACGCTCGACGTGCCGTTCGAAGGCCGCACGAAGCCGAATCAATGGATCGTGATCGACGTGCGCAATGATCCGATCGGCTCTCCGCATGTTTATCTGCATTGCGACGCGCGGCGTCCTTACGTGTCGGCGGCGCTGCCGCACGGCATCCGGCGTTTCGAATTCATGGTGATGCCCGGGGAGACGGAGGCGGAGCTGTCGAAGCCGGAGAACATGGCGGCGTTGGTGCGCGGGGTTGTCGACGATCCTGACAAGGTCGACTACATTCGTCAGCGGGTCTATACGCACAACGCGCGGCTCGCGAGCACATTCCGCGTGAAGCGCATCCTGCTCGCGGGGGACGCCGCGCACATCATGCCGGTGTGGCAGGGGCAGGGTTACAACAGCGGCATTCGCGACGCGAGCAATCTCGGCTGGAAGCTCGCGATGGTCGTGAAAGGCACGGCGCACGACGCGCTGCTCGATACCTACACGATGGAGCGGCGCGCCCACGCCCGCTCGATGATCCACCTCTCGGAAGTCGCGGGCGATATCTTCGCGCCGACGAGCTTCTTCGGATCGAAAGTGCGCGACGCGTTCGTGCGCTGTTTCGACATGCTGCCTTCCATGAAGCGCTACTTCGTCGAAATGCGCTTCAAGCCGATGCCGCGCTATGAAGAAGGCGTCGTGCTGCTGGCGCGACGCGAGCGGTCCGAAGGCCTGCTCGCGCGCCTGATCGCGAAGCGGGGGCACGGCGCGTTCGGGCGGCTGGTGGGCCTGATGAGCGAGAAGCGCGAATCGCTGATCGGGCGGATGGTGCATGGACGTGATGCGCAGGCGGGCACCCCCGTAGGCCGCATGTTCATCCAGCCGCGCGTGCGTCTCGCTGATGGCAGCATCGTCCGGCTCGACGATGCGATCGGCAATCGCTTCGCGATCGTGGGGTGGGGCACGGACCCGACCTTCGGCCTGACGCCCGAGGCGCGCCGCATCTGGAGCGCGCTTGGGGGATGCTTCGTGCTCGCGAAGCCCGACCCGCAGCTCGCCTTCCACGATGACGTGCCCGAAGACGTGATCGCCATGGGCGATGTCGACTCGCGCCTGCGCGACTGGTTCGCGCGCGTGCCGGAATCGGTCGTGCTGTTGCGGCCGGACCGCTTCGTGGCAGGCATGTGCTCGCCGCAATGCGTATCGGATTGCGTGTCGCAGCTCGCACAAAGGCTGTCGCTTCCGATGACAACGGGCGCGACGGCCAACGACGCGACGTTCGCGCACGCCGCCGACCTGGTAGGGGCCTGAGATGCCGATCCATCTCGAATGCATATCGCACACGCCGCTGCACGGCTATTTCGATCCCGCGCCGGCAGTCGTCGCGGAAGTCGAGCGGGTGCAGCGCGCGGCGCGCGAGCGGGTCGACGCGTTCGATCCGGAGTTGGTGATCGTGTTCGCGCCGGATCACTACAACGGATTTTTCTACGACGTGATGCCGCAGTTCTGCATCGGCGTCGGGGCGACGGCTGTCGGCGATTTCGGCAGCGCGGCCGGCCCGTTGCCCGTCACGCGCGATGTGGCGCTCGCGCTCGCCGATGCCACGCTCGCAAGCGATATCGACGTAGCCGTGTCGTATCGCATGCAGGTCGATCACGGCTGCGCGCAGGCGCTCGAGGTGCTCACGGGCGGTATCGACCGCTATCCGGTGGTACCCGTCTTCATCAACTCGGTTGCGCCGCCGATGGCGTCGTGCCGCCGCGCACGACTGCTTGGCGATGCGATTGGCCGTGCCGTCGCGCGCACGAACCGGCGCGTGTTGCTGATCGGCTCGGGTGGTCTCTCGCATGAGCCGCCGGTGCCTGAAATCGCGGGCGCGGACGGTGTCGTCGCGGAACGGTTGATCGCGGGCCGCAACCCGTCGCCGGAGTCGCGCGATGCGCGGCAATCCCGCACCGTCGCGGCGGCCAAGGCATTCGCGGCGGGTGACAGCCGCCTGCATCCGCTCAATCCCACATGGGACCGCATGTTTCTCGCGCTGCTCGAACGCGGTGAAATCACCGCCGTCGATGGCCTCACGAACGAAGCGATCACGCGTGATGCGGGCAAGTCCGCGCACGAGATCCGCACGTGGGTCGCCGCATTCGGTGCGCTTGCGGCGAGCGGCCCATACGCGGCATCGATCGATTACTACCGCGCGATTCCAGAATGGATCGCGGGCTTTGGCGCGATGCATGCGCGAGAACGGACCCTTTCCAGGAGATAGAGCCATGTCGGATGACAACAGCATTGTTTCGATGGCTGCGCGCCTGCGTGAAGCGCAGGCCTCGCGCCGGACGATCGCGCCGTTGCGTGATACGTGCCCCGAAGGCGACGCGACACGCGCCTACGCGATCCAGCAGATCAACAACGACTTGCGCATGGCGAACGGCGAGCGGGTTGTCGGCAGGAAGATCGGCCTGACTTCGCCCGCGGTGCAGAAGCAACTCGGCGTCGATCAGCCGGACTTCGGGGCGTTGTTCGCGTCGATGGCTTACGGCGACAGCCAGCCGATGCCGCTTGCCTCGTTGATCCAGCCGAAGGTCGAGGCGGAGATCGCGCTCGTGCTCGAACGCGACCTGACCGCCGAAAAACACACGTTCTCGGATCTGATCTCCGCGACCGCGTATGCGGTGGCCGCGATCGAGGTCGTCGACAGTCGCATCCGCGACTGGGACATCCGGTTTTTCGACACCGTGGCCGACAACGCGTCGAGCGCGCTGTTCGTGCTCGGTAGCCGACCGGTCCTGCTGCGCGATATCGAGCTGACCGCGTGCGCGATGACGCTCACGCAGGACGGTGAAGTCCTTTCACGTGGCAATGGCGGCGCGTGCCTCGGCAATCCGCTCAATGCGGCGGCGTGGCTCGCGGACCGGATGGTTCGGCTCGGCACGCCGCTGCGTGCGGGCGACATCGTGCTGACGGGCGCGCTCGGCCCGATGGTCGCGGTGAAGGCGGCCGGCACCTATACGGCGCATATCGAAGGGCTCGGCAGTGTGCGCGCCAGTTTCAGCGAATGACGGACGGAGACATTCCCATGGCAACAGACAACACCCGGTGCAAAGCCGCGATCATCGGATCCGGCAACATCGGCACCGACCTGATGATCAAGATCATGCGTCGCAGCAAGCATCTCGACGTCGCGGCGATGGTCGGCATCGATCCAGCTTCGGACGGCCTCGCGCGCGCCGCGAGGCTCGGCGTGGCGACGACGCATGAAGGCGTGGAAGGGCTGGCGCGCCTGCCCGTGTTCGACGAGATCGATTTCGTGTTCGATGCGACGTCCGCCGGCGCGCATGTGAAGAACGACGCGTTCCTGCGCACGCTCAAGCCCGGCATTCGCGTGATCGACCTGACGCCTGCTGCCATCGGCCCGTATTGTGTGCCGGTGGTGAACCTCGACGCGCATCTCGATGCGCTGAACGTGAACATGGTCACATGCGGCGGACAGGCGACGATCCCGATGGTCGCCGCCGTGTCGCGGGTCGCAAAGGTGCATTACGCGGAGATCGTTGCATCGATCAGCAGCAAGTCGGCAGGGCCCGGCACGCGCGCCAACATCGACGAGTTCACGGAGACGACGTCGCAGGCGATTGAAGCGGTCGGCGGCGCCGGCAAGGGCAAGGCGATCATCGTGCTCAATCCGGCCGAGCCGCCGCTCATGATGCGCGACACGGTCTATGTGCTGTCCGAAGCGGCAGACCGGGCGCTGATCGAAACGTCGGTCAGCCAGATGGCCGCTGCGGTCCAGGCCTATGTGCCCGGTTATCGCTTGAAGCAATCCGTGCAGTTCGACGACATCCCCGCCGCTGCGCCGTTGCATATCCCCGGACTCGGCTATTTCAGCGGACTCAAGACCTCGATCTTCATCGAAGTGGAAGGCGCGGCCCATTATCTGCCGGCCTACGCGGGCAACCTCGACATCATGACTTCCGCCGCGCTGGCAACGGCCGAGCGCATGGCCGCGTCGCTTGTGAACGCCTGAAGCAAGGAGCACTCGATCATGGACAAGAAACTCTATATCTCCGACGTGACGCTGCGCGACGGCATGCACGCGATCCGTCATCAGTATTCGATTCAGAACGTGCAGGACATCGCCCGTGCGCTGGACGAGGCGAAGGTCGACAGCATCGAGGTCGCACATGGCGATGGCCTGCAGGGTTCGAGCTTCAACTATGGCTTCGGCGCGCACAGCGACCTGGAGTGGATCGGGGCGGTCGCCGACGTGGTGAAGCACGCGACAATCGCGACGCTGCTGCTGCCCGGCATCGGCACGATTCACGATCTGAAGGCCGCGTACGACGCGGGCGCACGTGTCGTACGTGTCGCGACCCATTGCACGGAAGCGGACATCTCGAAGCAGCACATCGAGTATGCGCGCAGCCTCGGCATGGACACGGTCGGCTTTCTGATGATGAGCCACATGACCACGCCCGACAACCTCGCGACCGAAGCGAAGAAGATGGAAAGCTACGGCGCGACTTGCGTATACGTGGTCGATTCCGGCGGCGCGATGAACATGAACGACATCCGTGCACGCTTCAGGGCGCTCAAGGCGGTGCTTCGTCCCGAGACCCGGACGGGCATGCATGCCCATCACAACCTGAGCCTCGGCGTAGCCAACTCGATCGTTGCGGTCGAGGAGGGTTGCGATCGCGTCGATGCGAGCCTGGCGGGCATGGGGGCGGGAGCGGGCAATGCCCCTCTCGAAGTGTTCATCGCGGCGGCCGAGCGCCTTGGCTGGCATCACGGCACCGATCTCCATCGCCTGCTCGATGCGGCCGACGATATCGTGCGCCCGTTGCAGGACCGGCCGGTGCGCGTGGACCGCGAAACGCTCGCGCTTGGCTATGCGGGCGTGTATTCGAGCTTCCTGCGGCATTCCGAAATCGCGGCGAAGAAGTACGGCCTGAAAGCCGTCGACATTCTCGTCGAGCTGGGCAAGCGACGCATGGTGGGCGGTCAGGAAGACATGATCGTCGACGTCGCGCTCGATCTGAAGAAGCGCGAAGCACGCGCCTGAACCATCCGTCATGCCACGCGCCATGAAGAGCGCTGCATCGTTCAACCTGGAGACATCAATGAAAACGTCAACGGCTTCACCCCCGCGCGCCGGCGGCGCCATCACCATCGGCCTGTGCCTCGCGGTCGCGCTCCTCGAAGGGCTTGACCTGCAATCCACCGGCATCGCCGCGCCGCGCATGGCACGCGAGTTTCATCTCGCTGTCGCGCAGCTCGGCTGGGCATTCGGCATCGGCGCGCTCGGCCTGTTGCCGGGCGCGGCGATCGGCGGCCGGCTCGCAGACCGCATCGGCCGCAAGCGCGTGCTGATGATGTCGGTCGCGCTGTTCGGGATATTTTCGATTGCAACGACCCAGGTGTGGGATCTGCAGAGCCTGCTCGTCGCGCGCTTTCTCACGGGCCTCGGTCTCGGCGCCGCGATGCCGAACCTGATCGCGCTGTGCGCGGAAGCGGCGGCGCCCGGACAACGCAGCACGGCAGTCGGCGCGATGTACTGCGGCATGCCGTTCGGCGCGGCGCTCGCGGCCGTGATCGGCATCGTCAGCCCGGGCGCCGAGGGCTGGCGGCACATTTTCTATGTCGGCGGGATCGGGCCGCTGCTGACCCTGCCGCTGCTGGCGCTCTTCTTGAAGGAGTCGACGCACTTCGTCGCGGCGAGCCAGGGTGCGACCCGCGAGTTGAAGGACGGCATCGTGCGCGCGCTCTTCAGTGACGGGCGCACGGTGACGACCATCGCGCTGTGGATCAGCTACCTGGGAACGCTGATCGTGCTGTATTTCCTGATGAACTGGTTGCCGTCGATGGTGCTCTCGCGCGGCCTCACGCCGGTACAGGCAAGTGTCGTGCAGATGATGTTCAACATCGGCGGCGGCGTCGGCGCGATCGTGATCGCAGGGCTGATGGATCGCATTGGCAAGCGGCCGGTCGTGGTCGGCATGTATGCGGGCATCGCCATTGCGTTGCTGGCGCTCGCCGGCGCGACGGGCAACGTGTCGATGGCATGGGGTGGCCTGCTGGCGGGGCTGTTTCTCGTTGGCACGCAGTCGGTGCTGTATGCGCTTGCCGGTGCAACGTATCCAACACGCGTGCGCGGCACGGGCGTCGGCGCAGCGGTGGCCGTCGGCCGTGTGGGTTCGATGGTCGGCCCGTTGATCGCCGGGCAACTGCTGGCGTTGGGCCAGAGCGCGTCGATGCTCGTGATCTCGAGCATTCCGCTCATCGTGATCGCGGCGCTCGGCGCGCTCGCCGTGGTCGCGAAATCTCCGCGCGAGTCGGCCAACGGCTCGCACACACTTGGAACCGAATCGATCTGACGAAGGACATCGACATGACTGACACCGTGATTCATACAGAGGCCGCGACCAGCAAGTTCCTGAACGTGATGGAAGGCGGCACGGAACTGCGCGTGCACTACAACGACACCGGCGCAGGGTCGGAAACGCTGGTGCTGCTGCACGGTTCCGGCCCGGGTGCGAGCGGCTGGGCCAACTTTTATCGCAACGTCGACGTATTCGCTCGCGCGGGCTACCGTGTGATCCTCGTCGACTGTCCCGGCTGGGGCAAGAGCGATTCGATCGTCTGCACCGGCTCGCGCTCCGACCTCAACGCGCGTGTGCTGAAGGGCGTACTGAATACGCTCGGCATCGAACGCGCGCATCTCGTCGGCAATTCGATGGGCGGACATAGCGCGGTGGCATTCGCGCTGTCGTATCCGGAGCGCGTCGGCAAGCTGGTGCTGATGGGCGGCGGCACGGGCGGCCCGAGCCAGTTCGTGCCGATGCCGACCGAAGGGATCAAGCTGCTGCAGGGACTGTATCGCGTGCCGACGCTCGAGAATCTGGAGAAGATGCTCAATGTCTTCGTCTACGACGCGAGCACGATGACGGAAGAGCTGATGCAGACGCGGCTCGAGAACATGCTTGCGCGGCGCGATCATCTCGAGAACTTCGTGAAAAGTCTGGCGGCCAATCCGAAGCAGTTTCCGGACTATGGTTACCGGTTGAACGAGATCAAGTCGCCCGCGCTCGTGATCTGGGGGCGCGACGATCGTTTCGTGCCGTTGGATGTGGGCTTGCGGCTCGTGTGGGGCATGCCGAATGCTCGACTGCATGTATTCGGGCGATGCGGGCACTGGGCGCAGTGGGAGCATGCGGACGCATTCAATCGCATGGTGCTCGACTTTCTGCAAAACTAAGCGGGCCGGCACGCGCGGTTGTCGCGGGTGCCGCGCCTCTTTCTTGCAAGCAAGGCGATGGCCGCGGCACGTTCAGCGAAGCCGGGTTCATCGAGTTGCCCGAGTCGCAGAATGCGTACGTTCCGTTCGGTCTCTGAAGGCTTTCACTCAAGGGAACCGGTAGGGCACGGAAGTCCCGTCCGGTGCGTATGAGCGCACGTCGAGAGATCGCACGGTCTTGTTACTGAAGATTGCTCATGGTGTTGCCGCGATCGTTTGCACGATCGAACGCGCCCTGTTTGCCTTCGCATTCGCCTGTTATCCGGCGCATCCGGCCAAATGGCCGCGCGCCGGCAACCCCATCGAGCGTCACAAGGAGTCGGACATGAGCGCAGCACCCAGAGAGGGCGCAGGTGCTAGTGGCCCCAGCAAACTGCAACTTGCCACCATCGTCGCAGGGGCAGCAATCGGCATGGCCTTGGGTTATGCCCCGGTATTCAATGCGACAGCCGGCGTATTCGCGCCCGTCGTGCTGCGTGAATTTCATTGGACGCGGGAACAGGCGGCCATGTCCTACGCGGCGTCAATGGGCGGGCTCGCCGCGGCGAGCCCGTTCATCGGCATGCTGATGGATCGTTTTGGCGTGCGCCGCGTGATTCTCGTCTCGGCAATCGCGTTCAGTCTTGCGGTGGCTTGCATGGGGCTGCAGAGCGGCGCCATCGGCGCCTGGATTGCGCTATCGCTGGTGATCGGTGTGTCGGGTGCCGCAACGTCGGTGCTCGGCTACCTTGCGATCCTGCCGCAGTGGTTCGACCGGCGCCTCGGGCTCGCGACGGGTTGCGCGATGGTCGGACTCGGTGTGGGCACTGCGGCCGCGCCAACGGTCACCCAGCACGTCATCGCGGCGTTTCACTGGCGCCACGCCTATCAGATCAGCGCGTGCGTGTCGCTCGCGGGCTCGCTCCTTGCCTATGTGCTGATCAGGGAACGGAAGGTGGCGCCGCGGCCACGACGGGACGATTGCCCTGACGACCTCGCCGGCGCGGAGCCATCATTCTCGGCGGTCAAGCTCGGCACGATCGTCGTGGTCGCGTTTCTCGCTTCGAGTGCGACGCTCTCGCTCAATCCGCACTTGCCGGTGCTGTTGGCGGATCGCGGGTTGTCGCCCGGGGCGGCGGCGAACTGCGCGTCGCTGATCGGCGTCGGAATACTCATCGGGCGCCTGATTTCCGGTGCACTGATCGATTACCTTCATGCGCCGCTGGTCGGCGCGGGGTTCCTGCTCGCCGGCGCGTCGGGGTACCTGCTGCTCATGAATGCAGCGTCCCTGCCATCCATGCTGCTCGCGTGCGCCTGCATCGGCCTCGCGATAGGGGCAGAGGGGGACTTGCTGTCCTATCTGGTCCGCGCCTATCTGGGGCTGAGACGTTTCGGCCTTCACTATGGCATCGCGTTCGCGGGCTACGGTTTCGGCGCAGTCGTCGGCCCGCTCGTGGCTGGACGCTACTTCGACCTGTATCGCAACTACGCATTACCGCTCCGGCTCGCCCCGATCGTGCTGGTCATCGCAAGCGCGCTGCTCATCTCGCTCGGCAAATATCGCACGTTTCGATCAGGTCAACCGAAGGGCAGGTTCGCGAGCGCCGACACCTGAATGGAAGCGGCGGCAGCGGATAAGAATCCGTGGCCGACCGAGCGTCGACGCACACGCGAAAGCGGGGGCACCGGCATCCGGCGCCCGCAGCATTTTTCTTACGCCACCGCCAGTCGCGGGAACAGACGTTCCGCGTTACCGCGATAAATCGCGTGTCGCTGCGCTTCCGTCAGCGGAAACGCTTCGAGCATCCGGGTGAAATCGACCGACCGGTCCTTGTTGGCGTACGGCCAGTCGCTCCCGAATGTAATCCGGGACGGATCGGCGAATGCAAGCAACGCCGGTAGCGCGTAGGGGCTGCTCGAGAGCGCCGTGTCGAAGTAGTAGCGCCTGAGTCGCGCCAGGCCGCCCTCGGTGCTGTTGTCGGGCGACACAACACGCGCAATTCGCTGTGCTGCGTAGGGGACAAACCCGCCTGCGTGCGACAGAATGAATTTCACGTCAGGAAAGCGCTCGAGCCAACCGGCTTTCGCAATGTTGATCGCCGCCCGAGTCGTGTCGAGAAGAAAGTCTGCCGCATACGGGGGAATCCCGGGCACCGGCTCGCAGGGTAGATCGCCAGGGTGGATGAAGACGACTGCCTGACGTCGGTTAAGCTCTTCGAACAGCGGCGCCCAGGATTCATCACCCAGGTACGTGCCTCGTACGCTACTGATCAGCACCACGCCGTCCGCACGGAGCGTATCCATCGCATAGGTCGCCTCCGCGATCGCGCCTTCGACATCCGGTAGCGTCAGGGTCGCGAAGAACCCGAAGCGGCTGGGGTGTCGCGACACAACGGCGGCAGTGAATTCGTTGACCTCACGTGCTTTCTCGCGTGCCTCGATGTCATCGCCAAGATGAACCCCCGGCGTCGATACGGAGAAAATGCCCGTTGCCGTACCTTCCGCTTCCATCAGATCGAGCGCTCCTGCTTCGCTCCAGTGCGGGATCGGAAGACCTCCCGCCGTGATGCCGCGACTTTCCAGCCATGCTGCGTAGGGTGGCGGCACGATGTGATGGTGTGTATCGATTTTCGTGAGCATTTCGCATCTCCTGTTTGTGTGGCGCGACGCGAGGTCTTCGCGCGCTCTATGGATCCTCCACACGAGTCTAAGGACGCCATCAGGACCGTCAAATTATTCTCCGGCGTGTGCAAGGAATGCACCGACAAACCGCTTTCGGTGTCGATCGGCGACAGCGACGGAGGGTGACGATGGGAGTACGGAGGCGGGGAAAATCGACGTGATAACGGTATGGGAGCGGCGGAGCGATGCTGATCGCTTGCCCGTTCTTGCCGTCCGATGTTTCGCCGGTGTCACGCGATGACAGGCCGTTCCGGTTCGCGGGCCCATGCTGCGATGGATGATTGCGGCAGCTCATCGGGGTTGCCTGTCGTCGTTTGCGTCAGGTCCAACCGCTCTCGGTTCGATTCAGGCTGCGTACGACGGGCTGGTGGATCCGTCCTGACGAACGGGGAATGCCACGGATGCGCGAAGCAATGGGCGCCCGCGAATGGTGGCGCAGGGATGGCAGGGTTGGTGACGCTGTCTGGTGAGAACAATCCGTCCGCACGAAACGTTCGCGTCGAGTTCGGGCAACGCGTTCATTCTCACCGGCTTGTGTCGCCCCGATCGGCTGCTCCGCTCGATGGCGTGCCGTGAGGCGGTTGATCACTACCGGGCGTCGGGCTGCTTCGCCGCGCGCACACGCCCTCGCTCCAGCAGGGACGTTTCAGGCGGCATGACCAGCGTCAGTTCATCAAGCACGAGTCGCCGCGCCTCGTCTCCATCGACACCCAGGCCGCGCAGAATCGCGGCAACGATCTGTTCGGGCGATTCGGCCACCGCACCGTTTTCGGTGAATCGATGAATCGTCGTGAGCGCGGTTCCGGCAATCATGTCGAGCGCCAGCTCGACCGTCACGCCCTGAAATCGGCCGGTAGCCAGGCCTTGCTGGATGTGGACCGGCAGGTACACGTAGATCAGGCTGCTCGGGCCGACGGCATGGACGCCAGCTGCCGAAATGAAGCGTGCAAGCAGCGGATAGGCACGTGCGGCATACAGAAACATCCGGACGCCGCACGCAATTCTTCGGGCCGGGTCTTCGTAAGCGCCCACGACCGTTTCGATCAGGCGGAGCAACTCATCGTTGAGCTCCTGCGTCACCGCTTCGAGCAGTTCCTCATTGGTACGGAAGTAGTTGTAGAAGGTGCCTTGCGACACATCGGCGGCCGTAATGACGTCCTGGATGACACTGGCGCCAATCCCTTTCTCGGCAAAAACGAGCATCGCGCTTTCGATCAGCCGCGCGCGCATCCGTTCGCGGCGCTGCGCGGCAACACGGGTCCGATGATCAATGGTCGTGGATTCACTCATGTGCCGATTATACGGTGCGACTTACGGACGCCCGACCGGGTGCTAGGTAAAAACGAGAATATTGTCATAATGACATTAATCTCATTACAATGAATCACACCTAGCGAAATCAGGAGCAGTCGACGCCATGGATACCCCCTCCATCACGCACGCAATGCGCCAACGCACCGCCAAGGTCGGCGCGCGGCACGTTTTTCTATCGGAAGCTGGCGAAGGGCCCGCCGTATTGATGCTGCATGGCGGTGGGCCGGGCGCATCGGGCCTGTCGAACTACGCGCGGAACATCGACGCGCTCGCGCGCCATTTTCGGGTCCTGGTGCCCGACATGCCCGGGTTCGGTCAGTCCACGAAAGGCGTCGACCGCAACGATCCATTCGGAGATCTCGCGGAAGGCATGCTCGGCATGCTGGACGCGCTCGGTATCCCGAATGCGCACGCCATCGGGAATTCGCTCGGCGGAGCCTGTGCGCTTCGCATGGCGCTGGAGCGCCCTCAAGCGGTGGGCCGGCTCGTGTTGATGGGCCCCGGCGGCGTCAATACGACGCGTCAGGTTCCCACGCCCGGCCTCAAACGGTTGCTGAACTATTACAAGGACGATGGCCCGAGCCGCGAGAAGCTCACGACGTTCATTCGCGGCGATCTCGTGTTCGACGGCAGTCTCGTGCCGCAGTCGATGATCGAGGAGCGCTTTCGGGCCAGCATCGACCCGGCAGTCGTCGCCAGCCCGCCTTTGCTGGGCCCCAAGGGCATCCCGAAGTTCAGCAATCTCGACTTCACGCGGGATGCGCGACTGGCATCCGTGCGCAATCCGACGCTCGTCTTGTGGGGCGTGGATGACAAGGTCAACCGGGCCAGCGGCGCGTACGCGCTCCAGAAGCGCATG
This sequence comes from Burkholderia cepacia, assembly GCF_029962485.1. NCBI lineage: Bacteria > Pseudomonadati > Pseudomonadota > Betaproteobacteria > Burkholderiales > Burkholderiaceae > Burkholderia > Burkholderia cepacia. The sequence continues at coordinate 845,504 of NZ_CP073639.1, read as the reverse complement.
CCGAACTGTGATGTCTACCTGTTCAGCAATACCGGACACTGGGTGCAATGGGAGCGGTCGAACGAATTCAACGCCGCCGTGCTGGCATTCCTTGCGCAGGGCGATGCGACCGCACGCGTCGTCGCTGCCCGCTGATCGAGGGTGATGTCATGCCGACAATCGTTAATGCGCGGTCACCTACACGCAGCTTGTTCGGTCGTGTTCGGATGGGCTATCTGCTGGCCGAATCGGCCCGGCTTCGCGAATGGACGAAATTCGCGTCGGAAGGCCTGGGGCTGCACGTCGATACCCCCGATCCACGCGTGGTCGCATGCCGCATCGACTCGCACGACCGGCGTTTGATCATCCGTGCCGGCACGGCCGAAGATGTCATTGCCATCGGATGGCAGCTCGACGACCGCGAGGCGCTTGAGCTTGCCGTCGCCCGAATCTCCGCTCGCGGGGTGCGTGTAGAGGAAGGGAGCAAGGAAGAAGCGGCCTTGCGCGGCGTGAAGCGATTCTGGTTCTTCGCCGGGCCGAAGAAACTGCGCACGGAATTGTTCACGGAACCGGTCATCAGCGATCTGCCGCTGCGCATGAGTGCGACGGGCTTTGTGACGGGCGCGTCGGGGATGGGGCATGTCGCCGTCACGACCCGACAACCGGAGGTGATGCAGCAGTTCTGGAAAGACGTGTTCGATGCGCGCCTTTCCGACGAAATCGAAGACAGGATGCAAGGTCTGAATCTTGACTTCGCGTTCCTCCGATTCAACGAACGACATCATTCGTTCGCGACTGCGTCGACACGTGGGATCCGCCTGAATCCGCTGCGCACGCAGATTCACCACATGAATCTCCAATGCGCATCCATCGACGATGTGACGCAAGCCTACCTCCGGTGTCGTGCGATGGGCTATCCGATCGCGAATGCAATTGGCCAGCATCCCAATGACCGTGAACTCTCGTTCTACGTTCAGACGCCATCGGGCTTCGAGATCGAGCTCGGCTGGAACCCGATCGTGGTCGATGAGCAAACGTGGCGTCCGGCGATTTATCAAGGCATCAGTCTATGGGGCCATCGTCCGGAAAACCTGAGCTTTGGCGTGCGGTTGGGGCGCGTGCGTCGCGCGCTTGCATCGCTGACGCGTCCGGAATTTTCTGTACAAGGAGAACGTTCATGAACGGAGCGCATCCGAATGATGCGTGCGATGTCGCGATCGTCGGATTGGGGCCGACCGGCCTCGTTCTCGCGCACATGCTCGGCCAGGCCGGCCACCACGTTGTCGTGCTCGAGCGCGAACCCGTGTTCTACGGTAACGCGCGAGCGGTATACACCGACGACGAATGCATGCGGATTTTCCAGCATCTCGACGTGGCCGACGAGATCCAGTCGCGGATGATGATGGAGACGCCCGTCCAGCTCGTGCGGCGCGACGGTACGCCGATCACACAATACATGCCGCGCAAGCGTCCGTTCGGCTGGCCCGTGATCAACTTCTTTTACCAGCCGTACCTGGAAACGACGCTGGCCGAGACGCTCGCACGTTATCCGAACGTCGACGTGCGACGGGGCCGCGAAGTCGTTGACTTCGCTCAGGACGCCGACGGCGTGAGCGTCATGCATCAGGCGACGCGCGAAGCGCGGTTCAGCGACAGTCACGATGCGCGCGCGTGCGTGCAAGGCGATCCCGATATCAGAACCCTGCGGGCGCGCTATCTGGTCGGCGCCGACGGCGGCCGGAGCGTCGTTCGCACGAAGCTCGGGATCGAGATGTCGGGCAAGAGCTTCCCCGAGCCGTGGCTCGTCGTGGACCTCGAACGCAAGCCCGGAACGGACGCGTTGCGTCATCTGCCGTACTTCAACTTCGTCGTCGACCCGAAGCTGCCGGTCGTGAGCTGCGTTCAACCCGGAAAATTCCACCGGTTCGAATTCATGTTGATGCCTGGCGAAACGAAGGAAAACATGGAGCGGCCGGAGACGGTCCGGAAGTATCTGTCGCTGTTCGTCGACCCCGATCAGTTCGCGATCAAGCGCAAGCTCGTCTATACGTTCAACGCGCTGATTGCGTCGAAGTGGCGGGTCGGACGCGTGCTGCTCGGCGGCGATGCCGCTCACATGACGCCGCAGTTCATGGGGCAGGGTGCGAGTTCCGGTGTACGCGACGCGTACAACCTTGGCTGGAAGCTCGATCTCGTCTTGCGCGGCCTCGCGGCCGAGACGCTGCTGGACACTTACCAGTCGGAACGGCATGCGCACGCGAAGGCGATGATCGACACGTCCGTCCTGCTCAAGAACGTCGTATCGGCACGCAGCCTGTCCGCCACGCTGGTGCGGGACACGTCCCTCGGCATCATCCGGGCCATACCGCCGCTCAGGCGCTGGCTCGAGGGGGGCGGCTTCAAGCCGATGCCCGTCTATCGCAAGAACGCATACCTGGGTTTGCCGCGCCGTCGCCGACGTGGCCCGGAGGGCGCGTTGATTCCGCAACCCGAGGTGCGTCTTTTCAACGGTGACCGGAAGAAACTGGACGACCTGCTCGGACACGGCTTTTCGCTGATCGGATTGAACGTCGATCCCTCCCGCTGCATGGACGATGTGTCGCGGGCAACGCTCGGCGCACTGTCGGTACGCAGCGTGACGATGTACGCGTATGGCGGCCGCCCGCAAGGGCTCGAAGGTGTCAATCGGGACAACGTGATCGAGGTCGCCGAAGTCGAGGATATCGGTGGCGAGATGATCGCGTGGTTCAACAAGGCGGGGTTCAAGACGCAGGCCGTTGCGGTACTGAGACCCGACCGCTTCGCCTTCGCCGTCGTTTCCGTCGGCGAGCTCGACAGGACCATTCGCCAACTGCGGGAGCGGCTCGGATTCGGGGCCGGCGATGGATCTGCCCGCATGTCAAAGACCGCACCGGCCGTCGCGCAAGCGGCCTGACCCACGATTTCACATTCTTCCGCCATGTCTCATTCATTCGACCCGGCAGCCGTGCAGGCGGCTGCGAAAGCATTACGCGATGCACGTGCATCACGCACGCCGATCGAGCCGATTGCCACGCGGTTCGGCATTGCAGGTCTCGACGCGGCGTATGCCGTCTCGGAACTCAACACCGCGGCCTGGATCGCGGACGGCCGACGCATCGTTGGCAAGAAGATCGGCCTGACGTCGGTTGCCGTCCAGCAGCAGTTGCGCGTCGACCAGCCCGATTTCGGCGTGCTGTTCGACGACATGGAATATCTCGATGGCGACGAGATGCCCCTGAGCCGCCTGATGCAGCCGAAGATCGAGGCGGAAGTGGCGTTCGTCGTCGGACGCGACATGGCCGATGAAGCGCCGAGCTATGGACAGGTCCTGTCGGCGCTGGCGTATGCGCTGCCGGCGCTCGAGATCGTCGACAGCGCGATCTCGGACTGGCGCATCGCGCTTGAGGATACGGTTGCCGACAACGCATCCTGCGGCCTCTACGTTCTCGGCAATCAACCGGTGTCGCTCGGTGGAATTTCCATCGGGGAACTGGGCATGTCGATGACGCGCGACGGCAAGACCGTATCGACCGGAACGGGTGCCGCGTGCCTCGGCCATCCGTTGCGGGCCGTGTACTGGCTGGCCCGCATGATGGCGCGGCGCGGACAGAGGTTGCGTGAGGGCGACGTGATCCTGTCGGGGGCGCTGGGTCCGATGGTGCCGGTCGGTGCCGGAGACACGATTCACGCGCAAATCGGTGCGCTCGGCAGCGTCAGTTGCCGTATCGGATGAGGGCGAGCTCGATGAGTACAAAACGGAAAGTCGCCATCATCGGCAGCGGGAATATCGGTACCGACCTGATGATCAAGATCCTGCGCCAGGGCGAACATCTCGAGATGGGCGCCATGGTGGGAATCGATGCGGCGTCGGACGGGTTGCAGCGCGCGGCGCGCCTGGGCGTCGCGACGACGCATGAAGGTGTCGAGGGGCTGGCCCGCATGCCCGTGTTCGACGAGATCGACATCGTGTTCGATGCGACGTCTGCGGCGGCGCATGCGCAGAACGATGCGTTCCTGCGCACCGTCAAGCCCGGCATTCGCGTCGTGGACCTGACGCCGGCCGCGATCGGACCGTATTGCATTCCGGTGGTGAACGGGGAGCGTCATCTCGACGCGTTGAATGTCAACATGGTGACGTGCGGCGGCCAGGCCACGATTCCGATGATCGCGGCGGTATCGCGGGTCGCGAAAGTGCACTACGGCGAGATCGTCGCGTCCATCGCGAGCAGGAGTGCCGGACCCGGCACTCGCGCCAGCATCGACGAATTCACCGAGACGACGTCACGGGCGATTGAAGCGGTCGGCGGTGCAGCGAAGGGGAAGGCGATCATTGTGCTCAATCCCGCCGAGCCGCCGCTGATGATGCGCGATACGGTGTACACGCTGAGCGACTTCGCCGATGAACGCGAGATCGAGGCATCGGTCGCCGGGATGGTCGAAGCCGTCCAGTCGTATGTGCCCGGGTATCGACTGAAACAACGTGTCCAGTTCGATCGTATCGAGGCCGAGCGGCCGATCCGGATCCCTGGCGTCGGCGAGCGGATGGCCGGCCTCAAGACCTCGATCCTGCTCGTAGTCGAAGGCGCCGCGCACTACCTGCCGTCTTATGCGGGCAACCTCGACATCATGACGAGTGCAGCCAAGGCCGTGGCAGAACGGGTCGCGGCCCGTCGCGGGGCCAATCAACAATGAGTGCCTGCCCGATGGACAAGAAACTCTATATCTCCGACGTGACGTTGCGCGACGGCAGTCATGCCATCCGTCATCAGTACAGCCTCGCGCAAGTGACAGAGATCGCCGCCGCACTCGACGCAGCCGGGGTCGATTCGATCGAGGTCGCGCATGGCGACGGACTGCAAGGCAGCAGCTTCAACTACGGATTCGGCGCGCATACGGACGTCGAGTGGATCGAGGCCGTGGCGAGTGTCGTCACGCACGCGAAGGTCGCGACGCTGCTGCTGCCCGGGATCGGCACCCTCCATGATCTGAGGGCCGCATACGACGCGGGTGCGCGGATCGTACGCGTCGCGACCCACTGTAGCGAAGCCGATATTGCTCGCCAGCACATCGAGTACGCACGGGAACTCGGGATGGACGCAGTGGGCTTCCTGATGATGAGCCACATGCAGACGCCTCGAGGATTGGCGGAGCAGGCAAGGTTGATGGAGCGTTACGGCGCCACCTGCTGCTACGTCGTGGATTCGGGCGGCGCGATGAACATGAACGACGTCCGCGACCGGATGCGGGCATTCAAGGACACGCTGAAGCCCGAAACACAGACGGGGATCCATGCGCATCACAACCTGAGCCTGGGTGTTGCGAATTCGATCGTTGCGGTTGAAGAGGGCTGCGACCGGATCGACGCCAGTCTTGCCGGCATGGGAGCAGGCGCCGGCAACGCGCCGCTCGAGGTGTTCGTCGCGGCGGCCGATCGCCTCGGCTGGCGGCATGGTACCGATCTCTACCGCCTGATGGACGCCGCCGACGACATCGTGCGTCCGCTCCAGGATCGCCCGGTGCGGGTCGACCGCGAGACACTCGCGTTGGGTTACGCCGGCGTGTATTCGAGCTTCCTGCGTCACGCGGAACAGGCCGCAGCGAAGTACGGGCTCAAGACCATGGACATTCTCGTGGAGCTGGGCCGGCGCGGCATGGTTGGCGGACAGGAGGACATGATCGTCGACGTCGCCCTGGACCTCCTGAGCGCACCTGGAACGGTACACGGCACGTCAGCGGCCTCGATCTAGGGACCCGGTGTTCATTCGGCTTGACGAAGCGAGCTGGATGCTCGAATTTGATTCGGACTATATATTATTTAAATTCAAACTGGAGAATAGGGTGAGCCGTATCGACGTTCATCATCACTTTGTGCCACCCGTATATCGCGCCGCCATGTCCCGGCAAGGCCTGACCAAGGTTGCGGGTGCCGATCTTCCCGCCTGGACCGAAAATGAATCGCTCGCGGTGATGGATGCTCATGCCATTCGAGTCGCGTTGCTGTCAATCTCGGCGCCAGGCGTGTATTTCGGCAATCTCGATGAAGCGTGTGCGCTGGCACGAGGATGCAACGAGTACGCCGCTGAACTGCGTCAGCGATACCCCGATCGTTTCGGATCGTTTGCGGTATTGCCCATGCCGTTTACCGATCATGCGTGCAAGGAGGCGATTCATGCACTGGATGTGCTTGGGGCAGACGGTATCGTCCTGTTAGGAAGTACCGAGGGGCGCTTTCTGGGCTCGCCGGAATTCGACGAACTGATGGCCGAGCTGGACAGGCGCCAGGCGGTTGTATTCGTGCATCCGAACCTGCATCGGTCAAGCGAAGAGCTCGGGTTGATCGCACCGGGCTTTCTGATCGAGTTCCTGTGCGACACGACGCGTGCCGCGCTGAACCTCGTCCTGACCGGCACGATGGAGCGCTACCCCAATATCCGCTGGATTCTGGCGCATGCGGGCGGCTTCGTTCCGTATGTCGCGTGGCGCCTGTCGCTCGCCAATCTTCTTCCTGAGTTCGTATCCAGCATGCCGGCAGGCATGCTGACCTATATCCGTAGATTTCACTTTGACACTGCGCTCTCTCCGGCCGACTTTCCACAAGCGGCGCTGCGCGAATTGGTCGATCCGTCCCAGGTGCTGTTCGGCAGCGATTTCCCGTTCGCGCCTGCACCGGTGACAGCGATGCAATGCAACACGCTGGAGCATTCGAATGTTTGGGATGCCAACGCGCGCGCGGCGATCGAATCCGGTAATGCTCAGCGGCTGTTTCCCCGCCTGGGGGGCTTACCCATGGGCGCGCCCTTGAAGCGTATCGATCCGCTGACGTCCCTGAAGCGGGCTGCCGCTGTCACGAGTGTGCGCGTGATCAACAAACTCAGAAATCGTTGACCGATATTCCGATTTGTTTCGCGGCGGAATATTCGTGAACTGGCGGGCTCCCCGCCGGTTCCCGAATGACGAATCCTGCACCACTGGAAATACCTTTATAACAACCTCTGGAGGCCATATGAAGCATACGAGCGCGGCAATTCTGTTGTCGATATCCGTCATTTCTTCCGTACACGCGCAATCTGCAGGACAACTAATTATCAATGCAGGTTGGTTGCACATGGCGCCTCAGGACTCCAGCGAGCCGCTGACGGTCAATGCCCTCGGCCGGTCGAACACGATGGCCGGAAGCGGAGCGACCATCTCGGATGCCGATACGGTTGCGCTCACGGCGACCTACTTCGTGACCGACCATATCGCCGTGGAGACGATCGCGGGCGTTCCACCGAAACTCCATCTCACCGGCACGGGGACGCTTGCGGGACTCGGGGAGTTGGGAACGGCGCGAGCCTGGAGCCCCGCGATCATCGCGCAGTACCATTTCGGCGCGCCGTCGGCACGTTTGCGGCCGTATGTCGGCGCGGGGATCTCGTATGTCTGGTTCAACAGCATTGACCTGAGCAATCCGGTTGCGTCCGGCAAGTTCCTCTACTCGCCTTCCGTTGGCGCGCGTCTCGAAGGGCCTACATCGGTCTCGCTGAGCAAGTCCTTTGCCCCGATTCTCAACGCAGGCCTCACCTACAATATGGACACTCACTGGTCCATCGGCGCTTCGTTTGCGTACGCGTGGTTGTCCACGAAGGCGACCCTCACGACGCGCGCGCCGGTCGGGACCGTCACGAGCACGACACGGCTGAAGATCAATCCGATCATGACCTTTGTGTCGCTGGGCTATCGCTTCTGATCGGACGCGACACAAGCGCCGGGCATCCGCGTCCCGTTCACTTGGGCGCGGATTCGAGTGCGACGTCCGGCAGTGGCCGGGTCGCGATGTCTGCAGACGTGTCAAGCGAAACGCCTGGCGTCTGCTGAGCAGTCGAGCGACGGCTCGCGCACTACCTCATCACGCCCCTAAAAAAACCCCTTGACTGTCTATCTATGAGTAGATAAAGTTCGATCCATGGAAACGAAACCGACCGTCCGCGAACAGATTCTCGACCACGCGATCACGCTGATGATGCTGCGCGGTTACAACGGCTTCAGCTATCGAGACCTGTCCGACCTGGTGGGCGTGAAGACGTCGAGCATCCACTACTACTTCCCGTCGAAGGACGATCTCGTGCTGGAAGCGGTGGCGGTTTATAGCGACGAGGTCCTCTCGGCCATGCGGGCGATCGATCGGGCGTTGCCGGCCGACGTGAAACTGAGCCTGTACACGAAGATGTTCGGTCGCACGTTGGGCGACGGCAACCTGATCTGCCTGTGCGGGATGCTGGCGTCCGATATCGAAACGCTGCCGGAGACCGTGCGGCAGGCCGTGCAGGCGTTCTTCAAGGCCAACGAGAGCTGGCTGGCGGAATTGCTGACGCAGGGCGCGCAGGAAGGCACACTGCAGTTCAGCGGCGAGCCCGACACGGCCGCGCGTACGCTGTACGCGGCGTTCCAGGGCAGTGTGCTGGCCAGCCGGCTGTTTCATACGCGGGCGCGTCTCGAGGATGTCGAGGCCGTCTGGAAAGCGCGGTCCTGACGGACGGCGCAAGCAGCAAGGCGGTTCGCCGCCTTTTTATTAAAGTTTGTTGTCTATCTTTTGATAGATAGATGATTGGCGCAGATGGGGTAACCCTCTGCATTTTTTGGGAATGTGTATCTATCTATGAGTAGATAAACAAGCGCGATGCAGTCAGCAAGGCTGTCGGCACGCGGTCCCCGGTTCGAAGGTTGTTTCTTTCATTTGCTGAAAAGGAGTCTGTCATGTCGATCGAAAAAGTGCTGTACCGCGCCCATGCAAAAGCCACCGGCGGCCGTGACGGCCGTGCGACGGTGCCCGAAAGCGGTCTCGACCTGAAGCTGACCACGCCGCGCGAACTCGGCGGCGCAGGCGGTGCAGGCGCGAACCCCGAGCAACTGTTCGCCGCCGGCTACAGCGCGTGCTTCATCGGCGCGATGAAGTTCGTCGCGGCCCGCGACAAGATCGCGATGCCCGCGGACGCTTCCATCGAAGGCAGCGTCGGCATCGGTGCGATCCCGAACGGCTTCGGCATCGAAGTCGAGCTGAGGATCTCGCTGCCGGGCCTCGATCGCGACGTCGCGCAAACGCTGATCGACCGCGCGCACCTCGTGTGCCCGTACTCGAATGCGACGCGCGGCAACATCGACGTCACGCTCACGCTTGCCTGATTCATCGCACTGCGAATCATCAATCGTCATTCACTTGCGCACACCAAGGAACACCATCATGAAGATCGTCAAGCCGCTGCTGATCGCCGCCGCCGTTGCAGCCGCGCTGTCCACCGCACCTGCCGCACTCGCCGCCGGCGCTGACGCTGCCCGTCCCGATGCGAAGACGAGCGCGTTTCTTGCCGCGCTGAACGGCCAGAAGGGTCCGGGCCTCGAAACGCTGAGCCCCGCGAAGGCGCGTCAGGTGCTGGTCGACGCGCAGAACGGCGCGAAGGTCGATCTGTCCGGCATCGACGTGTCGAACCGCACGATCGAGCAGGACGGCCTGTCCGTGCCGGTCACGATCGTGCGCCCGCAAGGCGCGACGGGCACGCTGCCGGTCTTCGTGTTCATCCACGGTGGCGGCTGGGTGCTCGGCGACTTCCCGACGCACGAACGCCTCGTGCGCGATCTCGTCGTGCAGTCGGGCGCCGTCGCGGTGTTCGTGAACTACACGCCGTCGCCGGAAGCGCATTACCCGGTCGCAATCAACCAGGCCTATGCGGCGACGAAGTGGGTGGCCGCGCATGGCGCCGAGATCGGTGTCGACGGCAGCCGCCTCGCGGTGGTCGGCAACAGCGTCGGCGGGAACATGACGGCCGTCGTGGCGCTGATGGCGAAGGACAAGGGCGGCCCCGCGATTCGCTTCCAGGGCCTGATGTGGCCGGTCACGGACCACAACTTCAACACGGGTTCGTACAACGCGTACCAACAGGGCCACTTCCTGACGCGGCCGATGATGAAGTGGTTCTGGGACGCCTATACGAAGGACGAAGCGCAACGCAACGAGATCTACGCGTCGCCGCTGCGCGCGAGCATCGCGCAGTTGAAGGGCCTGCCACCCGCGCTGATCCAGGTCGCGCAGTTCGACGTGCTGCGTGACGAGGGCGAAGCGTACGGCCGCAAGCTCGACGCGGCCGGTGTCGACGCGACGACCACGCGCTACGACGGCACGATTCACGATTTCGGCCTGCTGAACGTGCTGGCCGACGATGCGCCGACGAAGGCCGCGACGAAGGCGATGGCGAATGAAATCGCGACGCGGTTGAAGTAACGCGGCGGGCTCGCACGCGTGCCGCAAGCGTCGCGGTGCGCGTGCGAACGATGCAGAGGCGGGCGTATGCCCGCCTTTTTCGCATGCAACCGGCGCGCGGCCGGCGCGGTGAAGCACGACGCTGCCCGCCGGATTGAAACGGTCGAGCCGCGGTCGTGCGATTGCACCGTCGCGACCGGCCACGGACATTGTTGGTACGATCGCGCGTATGTCCACGCCGGCGCCGCAAGCCGCCGGCTCATCGGCCGCGCGGCTGCACGCAAGCTCGGCCACGTTCGGGAGAGGCGGTTCATGTTGCAGGCATTCGCGGTCTTGCTGACCTTCCAGTGTCTCGGGGAAGGCGTGTCCTATCTGTTCGGCCTGCCGGTGCCGGGCCCCGTGATCGGCATGCTGTTGCTGTTCGGTTTCGTGATGCTGCGCCCGCAAGTGGCCGATGCGATCGAGCCGACCGCGCTCGAGCTGCTGCGTCACCTGTCGCTGCTGTTCGTGCCGGCCGGCGTCGGCATCATGGTGTCGGCCGACCGCGTGCGCGGCGATGCGGTCGCGGTCGTCGTCGCGCTGGCCGTCAGCACCACGCTGGCGATCGCGGTGACGGCGCTCGTCACGCGCGCGCTGCTGTGGCGCCAGCGCCGCGCGGGCGGCAACGCGGAGGGCGTGCAATGACGGCCTTCCCGAAACTCGGCGCGATCTGGGTCTATCTCGCCGCGAGCCCGTTGCTCGGCCTGACCATCACGCTGGTCGCATATCTGTTCGCGCAGGCCGTCTATGCGCGGGCGCGCTTCAACCCGCTCGCGAATCCGGTGCTGATCGCGGTCGCGCTGATCGTCGTGCTGTTGACGATCACGCACACGCCGTATCCGACGTATTTCGAAGGCGCGCAGTTCGTCCACTTCCTGCTCGGCCCGGCGACCGTCGCGCTCGCGCTGCCGCTGTATCGCCAGTGGTCGAAGCTGCGGCGCACCGCGCTGCCGCTGCTCGTCGGCCTGCTGGCGGGCTCGCTGACCGCGATCGTGTCGGCGGTCGGCATCGCCGCGCTGTTTGGTGCGTCGCACCAGACGATCGCGTCGCTCGCACCGAAATCGGCGACGACGCCGATCGCGATGGCCGTCGCGGCGGAGATCGGCGGCATTCCGTCGCTCACGGCCGTGCTCGTGATCTCGACCGGGATCTTCGGCGCTGTGTGCGCACGCGGGATCCTCAATCTGCTGCGGGTCGACGAGCCGGCCGTGCGCGGTTTCGCGCTCGGCGTCGCGTCGCACGGGATCGGCACCGCGCGCGCCTTCCAGGTCAGCGAGGAGGCCGGTGCGTTCGCGGGGCTCGGGATGGGGCTGAACGGCGTGCTGACGGCATTCGTCGTGCCGATCCTGCTGCCGATGCTGTCGCGCTGGATCTGAGCGGGCGCCGGCCGGCGCGGGGGTATCGGTTTCCCTGATGGCGCGGAAGATTTGCCGAAAAGACGGTGCACACGGCGCGCATGTATCGTGGCCGTTATCGGGAGAATTCAGGAACGCACACGGACATTTGTGCAGTGATCGGCTAACGTTGCATCGGCCCCGTTGTCGCAAGCCGTCGCGTGCGCGCAGGTGTCCGACCCACAATCAACAATCGACAAGGAGATTCGGCCATGAAGCAGTCTCGCGTGGTTTCGGTGGCAGTAGCAGTAACGGCGTCGTTCGGTCTGTTGTTGACCGCCGTGCCGGCGGCATACGCACAGGATCAGGCGTCCGCGCCGACACAGAAGCAGCTCGACAAGGCGCAGAAGAAGGCGGCGCGCAAGGCGGCCCGTGCGCGCCACGCGTCGGACCTGAAGGCGATCGGCACCGGCAGCGGCTACCGGTTGACCAACGACCAGAGCAACTATCCGCAGAACGCCGCGCAGAAGGCGCCCGCGACGAAGGCGGCGCCGGCCGCGCCGGCTTCGGGCCAGTAACGCCCGCAAGCCTTGCACAGGACGAACGGCGCCGGTTGAACCGGCGCCGTTCGTTCGTGTGCGCGACTGCGGGAGCGCGAAGCTGCCGCGTTACGACGCGAGCTTGCTCGCGATTTCCGCGACGTGCTTGCCCTGGTAGCGCGCGATGTCGAGCTCGTTCGCGCTCGGCTGACGGCTGCCGTCCGCGCCCGCGAGCGTCGTCGCGCCGTACGGCGTGCCACCGGTGATTTCGCTCATGTTGACGAGCCCGCTGCACGCGTACGGTACGCCCACGATCACCATCCCGTGGTGCAGCAGCGTCGTGTGGAACGAAGTGATCGTCGTTTCCTGGCCGCCGTGCTGCGTGCCGGTCGACGCGAACACGCTGCCGATCTTGCCGACGAGCGCGCCCTTCATCCACAGGCCGCCGGTCTGGTCGAGGAACGTGCGCATCTGGCCGGCCATGTTGCCGAAGCGGGTCGGCGTGCCGAAGATGATCGCATCGTAGTCGGCGAGTTCGTCCACCGTGGCGACCGGCGCTGCCTGGTCGACCTTCACGCCGATCGCACGGGCTTGGTCGACGGGAATCGTTTCCGGCACGCGCTTGAGCGCGACCTCGACGCCGGGCACCGATTTCGCGCCTTCCGCGATGTGCTGCGCCATCGTTTCGACGTGCCCGTAGGACGAGTAGTAAAGAACGAGTACCTTGGCCATGTTGCGAATCTCCGATTAAAAGAGCCCCGCGTTCAGCGGGGCCCGGTTTCCCGAACGGGCGTTATGCCCATTCAGCCGTTACTTCGACCGGACGCAGGTCGAACACTAGCATTTCGGCGTCTTTGCCGTCGGCGATCGTCAGCGCCTGTTCGCCGCGGATGCGCGCGCCGTCACCTTCGCCGAGCGTCACACCGTTGACCGTCACGCTGCCGCGTGCCACATGCACGTAAGCGAAGCGGCTCGGGTCAAGTTCCAGCGTAGTGCTTTCGTCGCCGTCGAACAGGCCCGCGTAAATCCGGGTGTCCTGCCGGATCTTCAGCGAACCGGCATCGCCGTTCGGCGACACGATGAGTGCGAGCTTGCCGCGCTTGTCGCCGTCCGCGACATTCGTCTGCTGATAACGCGGCTCGGCACCCTTTTCAGCCGGCCCGACCCAGATCTGCAGGAAATGCACCGGCGTTTCCGGCGAGTGGTTGAACTCGCTGTGGCGCACGCCCGTGCCCGCGCTCATCAGCTGCACGTCGCCCGGCACGATCACCGAACCGGTGCCCATCGAGTCCTTGTGTTCCAGCGCGCCCTCGAGCACGTACGACAGGATTTCCATGTCGCGGTGCGGGTGCGTACCGAAGCCGCGGGCCGGGGCGACGCGGTCGTCGTTGATCACCAGCAGGTCGGAGAAGCCGACTTGCTTCGGATCGTAGTAATTCGCGAACGAAAACGTATGACGGGAGCTGAGCCAGCCATGCTCCGCACGGCCACGTTGGTTTGCTGCACGGATTTCGATCATGATTTTTTCCTTGAAGTCGCCGGACCTCGGAAGTGGGACCGGCCGTTCGTTGAGATGAATCTTAGGTCAATCGATTTGACAAATAAATGGCTGTAGAGATAATGACTGTCGCTATGGAGTGGACAATATGGAACTCAACGACCTGAGAATCTTCGTCGCGACCGTCGATGCGGGCAGCTTCACGGCGGCGGCCGACCAGCTGATGCTGTCGAAACAGTTCGTCAGCCGGCGCACGATGGCGCTGGAGGCCTCGCTCGGCGTGCGGCTTCTGCACCGCAATACGCGCAATCTCGCGGTGACCGAATCGGGGCAGGAGTTTTATGCGCGCGCGCAGCGCATCCTCGCGGAGATCGCCGACGCCGAGCAGGCGATGTCGGTGCGCAGCACCGAGCTGCACGGCTCGCTGAAGATCAGCGCGCCGCTGTCGTTCGGGATCACGCACGTGTCGCCGCTGATCGCCGAATTTCTGTCCGCGCACCCGGCCGTGCGGCTGAACCTCGATCTGACCGACCGGCGCGTCGACCTGATCGGCGAAGGCTTCGACCTCGTGCTGCGGATCGGCTCGCTCGAGGATTCGACGCTGATCGCGCGCCCGCTCGGCGCGTGGCGGATGATCGCGTGTGCGAGCCCCGCGTACCTGAAGCGGCAGGGCACGCCGCAGACGCCGGCTGACCTCGCCGGCCACACGTGCTTGCTGTACGGGCGCGAGCGGCGCGTCGGCTGGGAATTCCGCGTCGACGGCGCGTCGCGTACGTTCGACGTGCAGGGGCCGCTCGTCGCGAACAACGGCGAAGTGGTGCGCGACGCGGCGATCGCGGGGCTCGGCATCGCGCTGCTGCCGCACTTTATCGTCGGCGCAGCGCTCGACAGCGGCGCGCTCGTGCCGGTGCTCGACGCGTTCGTGCCGCCGCCGATCACGCTCAATGCGGTGTTTCCGCAGCATCGGGAAGGGTTCGTCACGCTGCGCACGTTCATCGGATTTCTTGCCGAGCGGCTCGGCGACGCGCCGCCATCCGGTAAACGCGGCGCGGGCCGGACGCGGTAGCTGGCCGCCGTGCGGCGAATAGGGCGATTATTCTCCGCAGAATATGCGGAGAATATTGAGCCGTGCGGTGAATCGGTGAGATAATCTCCGCATCATGAGCGGAGATTACACTTTCATCTGGGAGTCGGCCGACTGGCCGACGTGGCGCTTCGATCTCCCGGCACTCGCCACACCACTGGCCGACGTCAGCCGTGCGCAAGGCATGCTGGCCGGGCGGCTGGCGGATCTCGGCCTGGCGCTGCGCGACGAGGCCAGCCTGGCCGCGTTGACGGAGGACGTCGTCAAGACCAGCGCCATCGAAGGCGAAACCCTGAACGTCGCATCGGTCCGCTCGTCGATCGCGCGCCGGCTCGGGGTCGACATCGGCGCGCTGGCGCCGGTCGACCGCCACGTCGAGGGCGTCGTCGACATGGTGCTGGACGCGACGACCCATGCGGCGGAGGCGGTCACCGAAGCCCGCCTGTTCGGTTGGCATGCGGCGCTGTTCCCCACCGGCTATTCGGGATTGTCGCGAATCACGGTCGGCGGATGGCGTACGGATGCGAGCGGGCCGATGCAGGTGGTATCCGGGCCGATCGGCCGGCAGCGCGTGCACTTCGAGGCGCCGCCGGCCGCACGCCTGGCGCGCGAGATCGCGCGCTTTCTCGTGTGGCTCAATGCCGAGCCAACCGAGCCGTTGCTGATCCGGGCCGGCCTGGCCCATCTGTGGTTCGTCACGCTCCACCCGTTCGACGACGGCAACGGCCGTATCGCGCGTGCGCTCGGCGATCTGGTGCTGGCGCGCGCCGACCGGAGTCCGCAACGCTTCTACAGCCTGTCGGCGCAGATCCAGCGCGAGCGCAACGCGTACTACGACGTGCTGGAGCGCACGCAGCGCGGTTCGCTCGACGTCACGGAATGGCTCGCGTGGTTTCTGGATACGCTGGGCAGGGCCATCGATCACGCGCACACGACGCTCGACGCGGTGTTGATCAAGGCGCGCTTCTGGCAGCGATGTGCCGGCTTCGCAATGAACGCGCGCCAGGTGAAGGTGATGAACCGGCTGCTCGACGGCTTCGAAGGGAAGCTGACGACGACCAAGTGGGCGGCCCTCGCGAAGTGTTCGCCGGACACCGCGCTGCGCGACATCACGGAGCTTGTCGAACACGGCGTGCTGCGCCGTTCGTCGTCCGGCGGCCGGAGCACGAGTTACGAGCTGGCGCCGTTCGACGGCTGATATCCGTTCGCGCGATCACGGGCATGTGCTGCCCGTCACTGGCCCAAGCGATTGCCTGCGTCTGGCACTATCCCGAGCCTTTTTGTCTTCGAATACTGGATTCGCTGCCGGATGTCGCGCAGGCGCCGCCTGCCGCATCCGTGCACGCTCATTCCGTACGAACCCGCTTTCGAGGAGACACGCATGCTCAGGTACCTGATCGGCATCGGTATTCCGTATCTCGGCGTGCTGGGCGTGCTGCCCTGGGTGGCCGCGCAGGACCGCTACGTGCTGGGCGTGCCGTTCGTCTTCATGTGGATCTTCGCGTGGTTCGTGCTGACGTCCGGCTGCCTGTTCGCGTGCTGGATGCTGTTCGATCGCCGCGCGGGCGGCACCGCGTAGCGCGCCGTCGCTTCGTTGCGGCGCGCCGGCCGCAAGCGCTTTCCGGCGAATCCCACGCTTTCCGTCCCTTCGCAGAGGTGCGCATGTCAACGGTCGTCTTCGCCGCGCTGATCGCGCTGTCGCTCTATCTCGCCGTTCGATCCGGCCGCGGCCGCGGCAAACAGAGCGTGCATGACTTCTTCGTCGCGTCGCGCCAGTTCGGCACGGCGCTCGTGTTCTTCCTGACCGCCGGCGAGATCTACAGCATCGGCACGATGGTCGGCTTCCCCGGCGGCATCTACGCGAAAGGGCCGACCTACGGCGTGTGGTTCCTCGGCTATATCCTGCTGGCTTACCCGATCGGCTATTTCGTCGGCCCGAAGATCTGGGAGGCCGGCAAGCGCCACAACGCGATCACGCTGCCCGACCTGTTCAAGGGCCACTACCGCAGCCGCGGGCTCGAACTCGTCGTTGCGTGCGCATCGATCCTGTTCCTGATCCCGTGGGGGCAGCTGCAGTTCACGGGGCTCGTCGCGGCGCTCAAGGGGCTCGGCTGGCATGTCGAGCCGCTGTACCTGATCCTCGTGTGTGCGGCGCTCGCGTTCACCTACATCGCGATCTCCGGCGTGCGTGCGTCGGCGTACATCGCGATCCTGAAGGACATCCTGATGCTGCTCGCGATCGTCGTGACGGGCATCGCCGTCGCCTGGCAGGTCGGCGGCGTGCATCCGGTGTTCGACGCCGCGAGCCGGCAGGTCAGCAACACGATGAGCGGATCGCAATTGCGCTTCTCGATGAGCACGATGCTGTTCCAGTCGCTCGGCTTCTACCTGATGCCGTTCGCCGCGCAGAATTTCTTCACCGCGCGCGGACCGAACGCGATCCGGCGCACGCAGGTCGTGATGCCGCTGTACATGCTGATGTATCCGTTCCTCGTGATCGCGTCGTACTACGCGATCACCGCGAACCTGAAGCTCGCGTCGCCGAACGACGCGTTCTTCGCCGCGGTCACGCACCTGCTGCCCGACTGGCTGATCGGGCTCGTTGCGGCCGGCGCCGCGCTGTCGGGGCTGCTCGTGCTGGCCGGCATCTGCCTCGCGATCGGGCCGATCGTCACGCGCAACCTGATGCCGAACCTGCCGGAGTCGCGCCAGAAGCGTGCGGCGAAATACGTGATCGTCGGCTACCTGCTGTTGTCGATCGCGACCACGCTGCTCACGCCGAACCTGATGCTCACGCTGATCAACACCACCTACTACGGCGTCACGCAATTCCTGCCGGGCGTGCTGATCCTGCTCGCGCGGCGCCAGGTGCGGCCCGTCGCGGTGGGCGCCGGGATGATCTGCGGCCAGGTGCTCGCGATGATCTTCTACGTGTTCCACATCGATTTCGGCGGCATCAATCTCGGCCTCGTGTGCCTTGCCGTCAACGTACTCGTCGTCGCTGCCGTGCATGCGATGCTGCACGGCCGTCCCGTCAAGCAATACGCCGTATCCTGACGCAAAGGAGAACCGCCCCTCATGCAAGCATCCGCCACTCCGGCCGCACCCGTGACGGTCTTCACCGCGCGACGCATCCTGACGATGAACCCGGCGCAGCCGTCGGCCACGCACGTTGCCGTGTGCGACGGCCGCATCCTCGCGGTCGGCGACGCCACCGACGCGGCTGCGTGGCAAGCGCGGTTCGGTGCGTGTACGGCCGACGACACGCTGCGCGACAAGGTGTTGATGCCGGGTCTCGTCGAAGGGCATTGTCATCTGATGGAAGGCGCGATGTGGGACGCGGTGTATGTCGGCTACTACGACCGCCGCGGCCCGGACGGCACGCTGTGGCCGGGCCTGCGCTCGCTCGACGCGGTGCTCGACCGGCTCGCCGACGCCGAGCGCGCGATGACCGACGACGGGCCGTTGCTCGCGTGGGGCTTCGATCCGATCTTCTTCGGCACCGCGCGGCTGACTGTACGCGAGCTCGATCGCGTGTCGGCGCGGCGGCCGATCGCGATCCTGCATGCGAGCGTGCACCTGATGAACGTGAACGGCGCGATGCTCGCGCGTGCGGGTATCGACGAGGACACCGATATCGACGGCGTGTCGCGCGACACCGACGGCCGCCCGACCGGCGAGCTGCAGGAGTTCGCGGCGATGCTGCCGGTGTATCAGACGATCGGTGGCAAGCTGGCGATTTCCGCGAGCGAGAAGCCACACGCGGTCTGGAATTTCGGGCGCGTCGCGCAGCTCGCGGGCGTGACGACGGCCACCGATCTCGTCAACGACCTGTCGGCCGACGGCAACCGCACGCTGCACGAGGTGACCGCCGATCCCGACTACCCGGTGCGGATCGTGCCGGCGTTCGCGCCGCAGCGTAATCCGGCGCGCTCGGCCGACAGCGTGCTCGCGGAGATCGAACGCAACACCGACAAGCTGCATTTCGGCCCCGTGAAGTTCATCGTCGACGGCTCGATCCAGGGCTTCACCGCGCGCGTGCGCTGGCCCGGTTACGCGGGCGGCCAGCCGAACGGGCTGTGGCTGATTCCGCCCGCGCAGATCGTCGACGTGTTCGAGCCGTTCCATCGCGCGGGGCTGCAACTGCACGTACATACCAACGGCGACGAAGCGACCGACGTCGTGCTCGATGCGATGACGACGCTGCTCGCGCGCCATCCGCGCCCCGATCATCGCCATACGCTGCAGCATTGCCAGATGGCGGACGCCGCGCAGCTCGCGCGCGTTCGTGCGCTCGGGATGTGCGTGAACTTCTTCGCGAATCACCTGTATTACTGGGGCGATGCGCACTACAGCCAGACGATCGGCCCCGATCGCGCGAACCGGATGGACGCGGCCGGCTCCGCGCGGCGGCTCGGCATTCCGTTCGCGCTGCATTCGGATGCGCCGATCACGCCGCTGAATCCGTTGTTTACCGCATGGTGCGCGGTGCAGCGCGAGACGGCGTCCGGGCGGGTGCTGGGCATTGGCGAGCGGTTGCCGGTGGACGATGCGCTGCACGCGATCACGCTCGGCGCGGCGTATACGTTGCGGATGGATCATCTCGTCGGCAGCATCGAGATCGGCAAGTACGCGGATTTCGCGGTGCTCGACGACGATCCGTCGGTCTGCGCACCCGCGCGTTTGAAAGAACTCGCCGTATGGGGCACCGTGCTCGGCGGGCGTGTATTCCGGTCGCCGCGATGAGCGCGCGCGCTGCGGTTGACTCGACCGCGCTTGCACCGATCGACCTCGCGGTGATCGGCGGCTATCTCGGCGCGGGCAAGACGACGCTCGTCAACGCGATCCTGAAGGCGCCGCACGGCCGGCGCATCGCGGTGCTCGTCAACGATTTCGGCGCGGTGAACATCGACGCGCGGCTCGTCCGCGCGCGCGGCGACGACGTGATCGAACTCGACAACGGCTGCATCTGCTGCACGATCGGCGGCGCGCTCGTCGATGCGCTGACGCGCGTCGCGACGCGCGCCGTGCGGCCCGAACTGCTGCTCGTCGAGGCAAGCGGCGTGGCCGATCCCGCGAAGATCGCGCAGATCGGACTACTGAACGGGGCGTTCCGGTTGACGTCGGTGCTCGTCGTTGCCGACGCGCTCGCGTGGCGCGACACGCTGGCCGATCCGCTCGTCGGCGCGATGGCGCAGCGCCAGCTCGACGGGGCGGGCGCGATCGTCGTGACCAAGCTCGATCTCGTCGCGCAAGAGCGGCGCGATGCGGTGCTCGACGATGTGCGCGCGTGTGCGCCGACCGATATCGTTGTCGCGGCCCGGGAGGGCGAGATTCCGCTCGCGTTGCTGTTCGACACGGCCGTGCCCGATCGCCGCGGGATGCAGGCTGACATCGCGCGGTTGCACCGGCCGATCGGTCATGACGTGATGCCGGCGTTCGCGAGCGTCACTGTCGCCGTGCCGGACGTGCTCGACAAGGCGCGGCTGCGCACGTGGCTGAAGGCGTTGCCGCGCACGATCCTGCGTGCGAAAGGGATCGTGCGCGTGGCCGACGCGGAAGGTGCGGTCGCCACGCGCGTTTGCCAGGTCGCCGCGCGGCGCCTCCGGTTCTCGTCGATGGAAGGCGACGGGCGGGCACCGTGCGAGGGGGAGGGCGTGATGGTGTTCATCGGGATTTTCGATCATGCGACGGAAGCCGTATTGCGTGACGGAATCGTGCAATGCAGCGTGGCTGCCGAAGCGGTTGCAATGACATCGAACGTCGATTGATTGGCGTCGCGCATTCGGGTTACGCTTCGGCGGGCGGCGGCATGCGTGGCATGCCGGGCCGGGCGTTTTTACCTCGAATGTCGCGTGCAGGTAGCTTCTACAGGCGCGCGACCCAGCGACGATCAAGCCGATGACCATCCTGAACCGATCGAATGCGCGCGGACACGCCGCGCTTTCCGCATCTGCCAAGCGGCGCACGCACCTGTCATCTGTCGCGGCGGCCGCCCTGCTGACGCTGCTGCCGGTTGCCGCGCATGCGGCCGGCTTCGACTGCGCGAAGGCCGCTTCGCCGACCGAGAAGGCGATTTGCGCGGATACCGCGCTGTCGAAGCTCGACGGTGACCTGTCGGCCGCGTGGAAGAAGGCGCTCGCAAAGGGCGGCGATACGGCCGCGCTGAAGGCCGCGCAACTGAAGTGGCTCAAGCAGCGCGACCAGTGCGGCAGCGACGCGCCGTGCCTTGGCGACCGCTACCGCGAACGGCTCGCGAGCCTGAACGGCACGCCGCTCGCCGCCGACCGCTGGCAGCAGACGTGGTACATGACGAGCGACAACCCGTCGTTCGGCGGCGCGGTCACGTTCACCGGCACGGCGCCACGTCTGCATTTCGAACTGAGCGGCAACAACGGTACGCATGACGGCTGGCTCGACGGCGACATCGTGCTGCACGGCGACAGCGGTACCTTTCGCCGGGACAAATGCCGGCTCGATTTCGACCGGAAGGGCGGACGCATTCGCATCACGCAACAGGGCGCCGATTTCGATTGCGGCGCGGGCGCGGGTGTCGTCTATGCAGGCGACTATGTAACTGCGTCGCAGTTTCAGGCCAAACCGCCGGCCGACCTGCTGAGTCTCAAGGTCGTGACCGACGCGACGCAGAACGCGACCGCGCACAAGCTGCTCGGCGCCGATTATCAGACGCTCGTCGACATGGTCAACTCCAGCGCCGACGAGAAGGATCTCGACGGGCTCAACGCACACGTGACGTCGTACTGGGTGCGCGGCATCGCGACGACGAACGCGGCGATCGTGATGCGCCGCGGCACCGACCTGTGGATCGGGCTGCTCGTGTTCGATGCAAAAAACAACGTGCGGATGCGCTATTACTCGAACGTGCCGGCGTGGAAGAAAACCGTGCCGAAGACGATCAACGCGTGGCGCGACAATCTCGACAAGACGCTGCCGGTCGACGTGATGCAGTAAGCAAGCGCCGCCGCCCGGCGTTGCTTCATGTCTTGCGCGCGGCACGCACCTGTGCCGGCGGCGCGGCGGATTCCCGCGCGCGCAACTCGGGCAGCACGGCATTGCCGGGCCCCGTGGCGCCGTTCTCGAGCGCGTCGAGCAACGCATGTGCGGCCTGGCGCCCGATCGCGTCGGTGTCGACCCACATCGTCGTCAGCGGCGGCTGGATCTCGCGTGCGAGCGCGATATCGTCGAACCCCGTGATCGACAGTTGGGCGGGCACGTCGATGCCGAGCGCCTGCGCTTCGAGCAATGCACCGAGCGCGAGCGCGTCGTTGCCGCAGATCACGGCTGTCGGCCGCGTCGCCGCGTCGCTGCCGGCGATCGCGCGCAGGCTTGCTCGCCCGAACGCGATCGTTGCCGCGCCTTCGTGCTGGTGCATGGGGCGCACCGCGAGGCCATGCGTGGCCAGCGTGTCGTGAATGCCGCGCAGGCGGGCTTGGACGCGGTCGTTGTCCGCCGACGGCTGCATGATGATCGCGAAATCGCGATGGCCAAGGTCGAGCAGGTGCGTGGTGAGCCGCGCGAACGCCGCGCGGTTGTCGAAGCCGATGCAGCAGTGCGGGCTGTCGTCGCGATACGCATAGGTGACGACATACGGCACGCGATGCATCGCCAGGAGTTCGAACAATTCCGGCGGATACGCTTCGCCGACCAGCGACACGGCTTCCACGCCGCGCGACAGCATCGCGCGCACCTGCGCCAGCGCCTGCGCGGGATCGTAGTTCGAGCAGCCAAGGAACAGCGTAATGCCGTGTTCGGCCATGACCGTCTGCATGCCCGCGACCTGCGACGCGAACACCTGGTCGTCGAGCGTCGGAATGATCGCGCCGGTGATGTGCGTGCGCGTCGACGCGAGTGCGCGGCCGGCCGCATTCGGAATCCAGTTCAATGCGCGCGCCGCTTCGCGCACGCGCTGCTGTACGTCGGCCGACACCTTGCCGGGGTCGTTGTACACGCGCGAGACGGTCGCGGTCGACACGCCGGCCAGTTTCGCGACATCGCCGAGCACCGAACGGCCGCTGCCGCGGCGCGCCCGCGATGCGCCACCGCGGGACGGGGGCGTGCTCATCGGCTGTCTCCCGGCGCGGTGGGCCTGCCTGCGCCGTGCGTTGGCAGTCGCGTCATTGTTTACCCTCGATTCATGATGGTCCCGCTTGCATCCTCATTCGATCCTGTGAGAATGTAAGCGCTATCTTCCTGCTGCTTCGTATTATGTCAGACATGGATCTCACCCGCATTGCGAAATTTTCAGAGACGACGGCCGTTCCGGCCATTTTGTCGGCCTCAAATGTAAGCGGTTACATTCAAGCATGAGCAAGACCACTTCACCGCGTATCGCCGTCGTCGGCAGCGTCAACATCGACCTCGTCACGCGCGCGCCGCGCCTGCCGGTGCCGGGCGAAACGCTGCTCGGCACGGCATTCCAGACCGTTCATGGCGGCAAGGGGGCGAACCAGGCGGTTGCGGCCGCACGCCTGGGCGCATCGGTCGCGATGATCGGCTGCGTGGGCGACGACGCATTCGGGGCGCGCCTGCACGGCGCGCTGGCGGCCGAGCGCATCGACGTGACGCATCTGCATCGGATCGGCGGCACGGCAACCGGCGTGGCGACGATCACGGTCGACGACGGCGGCGCGAACAGCATCGTCGTCGTGCCTGGTGCGAATGCGTGCCTCGATGCCGACCGGATCGACGCGGCGCGCGAAGCGATCGCGGGGGCGGCGCTGCTCGTGTGCCAGCTCGAAGTACCGGTTGCCACCGTCGTGCGCGCGATTGCCTGTGCCGGTGCGCGCCACACACCGGTGCTGCTCAATCCGGCGCCCGCGCAGCCGCTGTTCGACGCATTGCTGGCACGGGTCGACTACCTCGTCGTCAACGAGACGGAAGCCGAGTCGCTGACCGGTATCGCCGTCGGCGACGACGCGTCGGCCGTGCGCGCCGCCGACGCGCTCTGCGCGAAGGGGGTCGCCAACGTGCTGGTCACACTCGGCGCGCGCGGCGTCTGCTGGCGCGGCAGCGCAGGGAACGGCCGTCACCGGGCGATGAAGGTGGTGGCCGTCGATACGACCGCGGCCGGCGACACGTTCGTCGGCGGGTTCGCGGCGGCCCGCGCGGGCGGCGCGTCGATGGACGACGCGATCGGCTTCGGCCAGCGTGCGGCCGCCATCAGCGTCACGCGCTACGGCGCACAGACCTCGATCCCGACGCGTGACGAAGTCATGCGTATGGATACCTGAATTCCGCACACGACGGAACGGCCGGAACCGGCCGATACCAGTGACATGGAGACAACCGACATGAACGAAAACCAACCTGTTCCGCCCGCGCCGCCACGCATCCGGCGCGGCCAACGCGTCGCGCTCGCGCTGTTGATGGCGAGCGGAATCGTCAACTACCTCGATCGCGGCACGCTGGCCGTCGCGAGCTCGGCGATTCGCGGCGATCTCGGCCTGTCGCTCGCGCAGATGGGGCTGCTGCTGTCCGCGTTCTCGTGGAGCTATGCGCTGTGCCAGTTCCCGGTTGGCGGGCTGGTCGACCGCATCGGCCCGCGCCGGCTGCTCGGCATCGGGTTGATCGTCTGGTCGTTCGCGCAGGCGGCGGGCGGCATCGTGTCGACCTTCGGCTGGTTCATCGTCGCGCGCATCGTACTCGGCATCGGCGAGGCGCCACAGTTCCCGTCGGCCGCGCGCGTGGTCAGCAACTGGTTTCCGCTGCGTGCGCGCGGCACGCCGACCGGCATTTTCAACGCAGCATCACCGCTTGGCACCGCGCTGGCGCCGTTGCTGCTGTCGATTCTCGTGGCGTCGTTCGACTGGCGCTGGGCGTTTATCGCGACGGGGGCACTCGGTCTCGTCGTCGCGGTCGTCTGGTTCGCGCTGTACCGCGATCCGGTGCGCGCGCAACTGTCTGCCGCCGAGCGCAGCTATCTCGATGCCGACGCGCAAAGCGTGGCGGCGGCGCCGAAACTGACGTTCGCCGAATGGCGCAGCCTGTTCTCGCACGGCACGACCTGGGGGATGCTGATCGGCTTCTTCGGCTCCGTGTACCTGAACTGGGTCTACCTGACCTGGCTGCCGGGCTACCTGACGATGGAGCGGCACATGAGCCTGATCCGCACCGGATTCGCCGCGTCGGTGCCGTTCCTGTGCGGGTTCGTCGGTTCGCTGGTCGCCGGCTGGCTGTCGGACCTGGTCACGCGCCGCAGCCGTTCGCCTGTCGTGAGCCGGCGCAACGCGGTGGTGGTCGCGATGCTCGGGATGGTCGCTTTCACGATCCCGGCCGCGCTCGTGCAGAGCAACACGGTTGCGCTCGCGTGCATTTCGGTCGTGATCTTTCTCGCGAACGCGGCGTCGGCCTGCTCGTGGGCGCTCGCGACGGCAGCCGCGCCGCCGAGCCGTGTCGCGTCGCTCGGCGCGATCCAGAATTTCGGCGGCTTCATCGGCGGCGCGCTTGCGCCGATCCTGACGGGCATCATTGCGCAGAAGTGGTCGTTCGTGCCGGCGCTGCTGACGGCCGCGGCGATCGCGTTCGCCGGTGCAATGGCCTATCTGCTGCTGGTGCGCAAGCCGATTCCCGAGCAGGCCGCGAACGCCGCGCCCGGACCGTTACCGGCGTGAGCCGCGGTCTGCTCCCCGCATTCACTGAAGCAAGGAGAAACAGATGCAACACCCGCAGCAATCGAACGTGACCATC
The DNA here is from genome assembly GCF_029962485.1 of Burkholderia cepacia. Classification (NCBI taxonomy): domain Bacteria; kingdom Pseudomonadati; phylum Pseudomonadota; class Betaproteobacteria; order Burkholderiales; family Burkholderiaceae; genus Burkholderia; species Burkholderia cepacia. Next base: position 820,069 of record NZ_CP073639.1, on the reverse strand, counting down.
GAGGGGATCGTGCCGGTGATGCTGACGCCGTTCGACGACGCCGGCGCGATCGACTACGCCGGGCTCGAGCGGCTCATCGAATGGTATCTGGCGCACGGCTCGGATGCGTTGTTCGCGGTCGCGCAATCGAGCGAGATGCAGTTCCTGAGCCTGGCCGAACGCGCGGAACTCGCGCGCTTCGTGGTCGATCGGGTGGCCGGACGCGTGCCCGTCGTCGCGTCCGGGCACATCAGCGACGATCTCGATGCGCAGGTCGCCGAGCTGTGCGCGGCGGCCGATTCGGGCGCGCAGGGCGTCGTGCTCGTGACCAACCGTCTCGATCCGCAGCGCAAGGGCAGCGCCGCATTGCTCGACCATCTGCACCGGCTGCTCGCGCGACTGCCGACGGATCTTCCGCTCGGCCTGTATGAATGTCCGGCCCCTTACCGGCGGCTTCTTTCGGATGACGAACTGCGTGCATGCATCGACACGGGCCGGTTCGTGATGCTCAAGGACGTGAGCTGCGATCTCGACACGGTGAAGCGGCGTGTTGCGCTCGCCGCGGGATCGCCGCTGAAGATCCTGAACGCGAACGCCGCGATTGCGTGGGATGCGATGAAGGCCGGATCCGCCGGCTTCAACGGCGTGTTCACCAACTTCCACCCGGATCTCTACCGGTGGTTGCGTACGCAAGGCGACACGAATCCGGCGCTGGCCGATGAACTGTCGACGTTCCTGGTCGTATCGGCGGTGTCGGAGGCACTTGGCTACCCGGCACTCGCGAAGATTTACCATCAGCGGATCGGTACGTTCGGGTCGATCAGGTGCCGTGCGATCGACTACGACGTGCGTGAGCGATTCTGGGCGCTCGACGCCGTGCTCGACAAGATCGTCGCGGGGACCGAGCATTTTCGCCGGCGAATCGCGGCGTAATGGGCGGTGCGGCGCGCCGGGCGGTGTTGACGGCGCGCCGGCATCGTCGTGGAGAACATCTAGCGTGTGCGGCGTCCGGGCCGCGTGCGCAGCCCGGCGTCACAGCCTGTCGTGCCGTTATGCACGCTGTGACGCGTTACAAAGCCCTTGTTGCGCCCAATTGTCCACTAAATCGAGACAGCGAATCATATTCAGACGGATTGATGATTTCCGGTGAGACAGTAGACTGCACTCGTGCTTCGCCAGAACCGATTCGAAGCGCGCCGCGAGCGGCGCGACCGGACGGATTCTTCGGCAACTGGTCGCGGTATCGGCCAGCGATCCGATCGAGCGAGGAGTGGTCCGTCGCCGGCCACGCACGCCGCTCCGGCGTGCATCGGCAACGGCCGCATCAAACCGTCAATTCAAGGGTGATTGCTATGCGTTACGTTTCGCTGGAGTCGAAGAAGGACGAGCTGCTGCTGGCGGCTCGCGTGCTGATGATGATCCTGTTCGTGCTGTTCGGCTGGCAGAAGCTGAACGGTTTCTCGGGCACGGTCGCTTACATGGCGTCGACGGGGAACCCGGCGCCTGAACTGGCGGCCACGATCGCGGTGGCGGTCGAGCTGGCCGGCGGCGCGCTGATCGCGATCGGTTTCTATACGCGTCCGCTTGCCCTGGTGTTTGCCGTTTATACACTCGCGACCGCGTTGATCGGCCATCGCTACTGGGCGCTGCAAGGGATGGAGCAGTACATGGCGATGATCAACTTCTACAAGAACGTGAGCATCATCGGCGGGTTGCTGTTGCTTGCGCTGACCGGGCCGGGGCGGTATTCGGTGGATCGGAAGTAACGCAGGGCGAAGTTTCTGTCCGGTGTCAGGGGCCCGGCGCACGAAAGTGCGCCGGGCTTTGCTTTTTGCGGGCGAAGGCGCACCGGGCGCGCGCTGCTTAAAGAACCGGCGTGGTGCCGAAGCGCGGTGGGCAACGTACCCGTTCCTGGCCGGAATCCGCATCGCGGATCACGGATTGCACGAAGCCGTTGGCTGGCGCGAAATGGGCAAAGAACGGGTCGAGCATGCGACTGAATGCGTACAGGCTCGTCGTATTGAACGCGGACGGCTCGACGCTCACCGCAATTTCGATGCCGCGCAGAAACGTCGACATGGGCTTGACGGCCATCCATTGCATGACGGGCCGGTGCGAGACACGGACGATCGCGTCGATGATCGGTGTCGGTCCCGGCGCGTCGGCCGACAGCAAGCGCAGCAATGCCCGCAGCGTGTCGATGCCGGCCGGGTTCAGGGTCAGCACATGCGGCGCCAGACCGGCGACGAGCTGCCAGAGGGCGTGCTGTCGAGGTGGCACGGCGCGGCAGCGAGATGCCGCGCGCAACAGCGTCACGCGGCCCGCGAGATTGTCGTTCTCGTTGAACAGATCGCCGTCCGGGGCACCGAATGGCAGCGTCGAAGGATGGTTGCCGTTCGTGCAGGTCAGGCCGAGCATCAGCTGACCGTCCGACCGTGCAATGGCATGCCCGGTCAGGTCGACGAGCGTGATCTCCGGGTATCGCGACACGTTGCCGTCGCCGTCGTATTCCCGGCTGGATGCAAGCCAGTAGGTCGGCGCATCGCGCGACGATCGTTCATGCACGAAGCCGCGGTAGCACGGAACGGGCGTGCCGCCCGATGCGTCCGGAGCGCCTTCGGCGGCCAGTCGAACCGTATCGATCGAGCGGACGGTGAGGCCGCGCATGCTCAGTACATGCGGCGTGACCGTGTAGGTCGCGGCGCCAGGTCCGAGCGTGATCGGCATCGCGTCGCGGCTGAACAGGTTCACGATCGGCGTACAGTACAGCCGCAGGTGGTCGGTCGTGATGGCGTCGAGTTGCATGCGTGCGGCAGACGATTCCGGAACGTCGACGATCGGCACGTGCAGCGTCAGCTCGCGGCACGGGCCGGCCGCACGCGCAAGCATTCCGAAATCGATGTCGATGAACGCGAACTTGTCGGGAAACGCGAAATACTCGCGCAGCAGCCGCCACGGTGCATGTTCCGTTGTCGCGTACGGCACGAGCGCATCGCGTTCATCGTACCCGGCCGGCTTCAGCGGAAATTGCGGCAGGCGTTTCCAGTGACCGCCGCGATCGCTTTCCACGAATGCGATCGGCGCTTGCAGCAGCAGCGCGTCGGCCAGCGTGGCGGTGAACGCTGGCGTGCCATGGAAGTGGACGCGGATCTGCTCTGGCGTTGCGGCGCGAAACGCCGCTTCATCCGTCAGCGATGCGAACGTAATCGACAGAACGATCGACGTGTTCGGCGGCAGCTTGCTGCGTGGCGATGACGCGGCAGCCGGCGCCACGCCGACCCGCTCGATCGAGATCGGAGCAATCGAGACGTCGTAACAGGTCCGGAACCGGCAAGTGCCGGCCCGGTCTTCGAGTTCGGTGTCGCGCAGCACCGTCATGGGTTCGGTCAACTGGCCGAGCGCGGCGCCTGCGTCGAATTGCGCGATCGCGCACGACGGAATCGGGCGTAGCTGCTCGGGGTAGAGCGTGTCGATGACCGCCTGCGCGAACACCGGGTAGTCGTCGTCGAGTTTCCTGCTGATGCGAGCGCTGAGCAATGCGAACGATTGCAACAGCCTGCCGAGATGCGGATCGTCGTTTTCGCCGTCGGTCATTCCGAGGCGTGCGGCGATCTTCGGAAAGCGCGCGGCGAACTCGTGCGTCGAGCGGCGCAGCAGCGCCAGCTCGCGCTCGTAGTGGGGCAGGAGCTCGTCCATCGTCGGTTGGATCAGCGCCGGATGTAGGGCGGCTCCCATTCATGGGGCAGCGAGTCGGGGTCGAGCCAGCGGACTGTCCGGATTGCGCGATAGAGGATGAACAGGGGCGGCAGCTTGACGACCGCGCTCACGAACATCACGATGGCCTGTCCGGGATCGATTGGTGCGGGACCAGCATGCAGGTAGAACGCCAGGCCAAGCAGCGGCAGATAAAGTGCCATGGCGCCGAAGGACAGCCAGCGGAACAGCCGGACAGCCCAGAGCTTGCCGGCGCCCATGCCGACGCCGACCGGCATCATGATGACGCTAATCAGGATCCATCCCGGCAAGAGGACGTCGCCGTGATCGATGCCGAATGCCGACGCCATGCCCAAGATGAGTTCAGTGATCGAGAAACCCACGCCCAGGAAAAAGCCGACCGCAGCGACGATGACCGGTCTGGGGCCACCGCGAGGACGATCGCCGGGGCGTTCCGTGCCAAGGTACGCTTTGTCGTAAGTCGTCGACTCGTTCGGATCCTGAGTCGTCATCGAGTGTGCTCCGGGAAGTGGCTGACGCCTACCTGAAATTGCAAGACGGTGGACGGATTACCGGCCATCGTAGCAGCCGTCGTTTCCGGCACAAGCAATTGCGCGGGATGTGACGCATCGTTATCCTGATGACGGGTGATCCACCCGGTTACCTCTTTCGTCAGATCGGGCGGACTGATGCCATAAACGCCCGTGCCGTAAAACGACGTCACGTATGCGGGAGCCTCGATTGTCCTGAGTAGCATCAGCTCCGTACGTGCCTTGTCCAGCTTCTGCTGCGCTTCACGGACCTTGGCTGCGAGACTGCTCGTCTGCTGCTGCATCTGGCCGGCTTGTTCGCGCATGAGTGCCTGATTGGGGCTGTCGAGCTTGCCGTGTGTCAACGAATCCAGTGCCTTGCGTTGATCCACGAGGCGTTTGGTTGCCTGGACGGCTTCCTCTGCCGCTTCACCGGCTTCACGGGCCACTCGGGGCAGGGACGCGAGCGTGCGGCCGCCGCTGACGAGGAGGTCAGGCATGACCATAAGCGGACCGACGGCTTCGATGATCCGGTAATGCAATGAGTGTTCGAGCTGACTGGCGCGGACTTCGTCGCCCTGGATCTGATACGCCAGCATTCTGCCGTCCTCGGACAACAGCATTAAAGAGCCGAACCCGGCCAGCAGACCGAGCGCCGGGAGCAGCGTGATTCCGCCGGCGACTATCGCCGCCATCGCTACGGCGCCGGCGAGCAGGCCGAACATGTCGCCGGCAACGGCTGCCGCCCCGAATGCGACCTTGTGCTGATCCATGTAATTCCGTGCTGTCGCGATCCCCCTGTCGAGCGCGGTGGGCCCCGACGCTGCCGCGACCCGGTGCGACCACGTCTGTGCGAGCTGCTGGATGGTTTGCGGGCTGGCGTTGCTCAACGGATCGGGCACCGCGACCGGCATGCGCGTCACCGAAACAACGAGATCCAGCGCGTGGCCGTCCGCATCGGGCATGGCTGGCTTGAGCCGCGCCGCGGCCTGCCCGTCGAAGAAGATCACGCCCGCCTTGGGACCGAGTACCCGCCCGGCGAATTTCGACAGGTGAAATTCGGCATCGGCCCGGTGGCAATAGGGCTCCCATAATGCGGGTGATTTCGGCATGGCGTCTTATTAATAATGCAGTGTTGATTATCGATGCGGCCAGTGGATGTGCCAGCGCTTCCGGCGATCAGCCGAGAATATAATCCGGCCGCATGACTAAAACCAGTCGGTCGCGCGAAAGGAAGTCTTTGTATATAAAGAGAAGGCAAGCGGAAAGGTAATAATTTCCGGATATGATTTTAAGTCGTTTTTGTGTCGGTATTTATTTCTTTTTGATTATTGGGGTTCGTTCGTCGAACTGTCAAATAACGATTCCGGGGTCCCCTTTTTCGTCAGGCGTGGATTATGATTTTGCGGCTTGAGACCCGCAAAAAGGGCAAAAGCAAACTGAGGGGGCCATTATGCAATTGTCCGATCTCGCGGGTTTTCTGAACCTGCAGAACAGCCGTCTGTTGACGATCAAAACACCCTTGTCCGGCGCGTCGGAACTCGTGCTGGGTGACTTCCAGTGCAGCGAGGGGCTGTCGGTGCTGTACGACATGCAACTCGGGCTGGCGTCGAGAAACCCGAATATCGAGTTGAAGCAGATGATCGGGCAGCCCGTGACGGTATCGCTGCAATTGAGCAATGCCCTGGCGAGCAGCGATGAACGGTATTTCCACGGTTACGTCACGCAGTTCGCCCATACCGGAACCGACGGCGGGTTGGCGAGTTACACGGCCACCGTGCGGCCATGGCTGTGGATGCTGTCGCGTCGAGTCGACTCGCGCATTTTCCAGGACAAGAATGTCCAGGACATTCTTGGTGACGTCTTTTCGAAGTACGCGAAGCTGGCCTCCTACGAGTTTCGCGTCGCACGGACGCTGAAGCCGTACAGTTATTGCACCCAATATCGGGAAACTGATCTGAATTTCGTGCTGCGCCTGCTGGAGCAGGACGGGCTGTTCTTCTATTTCGAACATGCGAAGGACGCGCACAAGCTGATCGTCACGGATGCGTCGACCAATGCGAAGCCGATCGACGGCACGGTTGCGCTGCGCTATGCAACCAGCGGCGAAACCTTCGACGACGAAAGCGTGGTCACGCAGTGGGTCGCGCAGCGTCACCTGTCTTCCGATAGCGTCAGCATGAAGACGTTCGACTACAAGGTGCCGAATGCGCGCCGCTATGTGTCTGGCGACGCGCCGATCAAACAGGGCGATGTCGGCCATTACGAGATCTACGACTATGTCGGCGGGTACGGCTTCGATTCGACCGATCACGGCGAAGAACTCGCGCGTTTCCGGCTGGAGGCGCTTGCCGCGAACGGCAAGGCATTCTCCGGCGCCACCAACTGCCGCACGCTGTCGCCCGATCGCTATTTCGAAATGACGGATCATTACGATCCCGGCAGCGGCAACGAGACCGACCGGCAATTCCTGGTGACGGCCGTGCGGCACCACGGCATGAACAACTACCAGTCGAACGAAGGTGCGGGCCGGTATTCGGCGAGCTTCCAGTGCATCCGCAAGAAGATTCCGTGGCGGCCGTCGCTGTCGGTCGTCAAGCCGGTCATCGCCGGTCCGCAGACGGCAATCGTGGTCGGGCCGAAGGGCGAGGAGATCCACACGGATTCGCTCGGGCGCGTCAAAGTGCAATTCCACTGGGATCGTCTGGGCAAGCGCGATCAGAGCAGTTCGTGCTGGGTGCGCGTCGGCCAGCCGTGGGCCGGCGGCGGTTTCGGCGGCATGCAGATTCCGCGCATCGGCGACGAGGTGGTCGTGTCGTTCCTCGACGGCGATCCCGACCGGCCGATCATCATTTCTCGCGTGTACAACGCGCAGAACATGCCGCCGTGGAAGCTGCCGGAGAATGCGACCCAAAGCGGCATCCTGTCGCGCTCCACCAAAGGCCACTCCGGTACTGCGAACGCAATCCGCTTCGAGGACAAGCAGGGCGAGGAAGAGCTCTGGCTGCAGGCCGAGCGCGACATGCGCACCGAGGTCGAGCACGACGAGTTGCGTGTCGTCGGCAACGATCATCGCTGGGCCGTCGGCCGCAACCATACGCTCAACGTCAAGGTCGATCACGCGTCGAATACGGGCAACAACCAGACGGTCGGTGTCGGCAGCGGCTTTGCGATGACGGTCGGCGCGCTGCCGGCCGACAATGCGCCGCCGCCCGATGCCGGTACCTACACGCTCAACGTCACCGAACAGATCGTGATCCAGTGCGGCAAGGCGCGCATCACGCTGAGCAAGGACGGCACGATCCGGCTCGAAGGCGTGCAGATCCTGGAGAACGCGTCGGACTACTTCCTGATGCAAGGCAAGAAGATCGACCTGAATCCCTGACCGGCGAATCATCAAAAGACCTCGGCGAACATGAAATATCTCATTCAGGAATGCAGTTTCGACATCCCGTCGCTGAACGACGATCGTACCGTCAACGTGCTGACGCTCGCGCATCCGCAAACGAGCGGGACTTACCAGATTGTCGTCAGCCGTGACCAGTTGATCGGCGGCGAGGATCTCGAGCGTTGCCTGCGCAGACAGATCGGCCTGATGACACGTCACGTGACGGGCTTCAAGGAAATCGCGCGGCAGCAGGTCGAGATCGGCGCGCAGCGCGTGCCGGCGCTTGAGCTCGAGAGCACGTTCAAGCAGTCGGGTTCCACGTTCCATCAGATCCAGGCGATGACTGTCGTCGATGCACCGCGCCTGCTCGTCATCACGCTGTCGAGCCAGACGCCGCTGTCGGATGCGCACCGTACGGCGTGGAAGCAGCTGCTCGACAGCTACCAACAGCATGGATAAGCCTCGCGCGCTGCGTCGAACGCCGGGCGCCCGCGCTCGCGTTCCCGACGCGGCCATTCTGTAACCAATCAGGATCGATCCCGTCATGTCCCTGCTCGCAGCCGCCCGACTCGGCGATACCTTTACCCATACTTCGTTACTGGCACAGATGCTCAAGGTCGCATCGACGATCGGGGCAGGGTTGCTGGTCGGGGCCGCAATCGGGGCGGCGGCGGTGTTCATCGTCGGGACGGGCGGGCTCGGTGCGGTCGTCGTCGGCGCGATCGTGGGCGCCGTGCTGTCGCAGGTCGTCAACGCCGCGACGTCGAAATTCCTCGGAAGCGATTCATTGGAGGGATATTTATCAGAAAAGGCAGGAGAACTGATAGATAGCTTCATCCCCGGCGAAGTCAAAGGCGCGATCGTGACCGGTTCCGCCGACGTGTTCGTGAACAGCCGGAGCTCGGCACGCGCGGCCGGCATGCCGAAGCCGCCGTTGCCGCCGGGCGTCGAGCCGCAGTCGGTGGCCGATCTGTTTACGCCGGTCGACCAGGATTTCGTCGCGTGCTCGAATCACCCGACGCCGAAAGGCGAGCATCTGGCCGAAGGCTCGTCGAGCGTGTTCATCAACGGCCGGCCGGCGTCGCGCATCAAGGATGCGACGACCTGCGACGGCAAGATCAATACGGGGTCGACCAACGTCAGCATCGGTGGCGAGCGGATGCGGGTGCGGGAAGTCACGAGCGAGATGCCGCCGTGGCTTGCGACGATCGCGAAATACGCAGGGCTCGCCATTGCGATTTGCCAGGCGTTGCGCGGGCGTGGCTCGCTGATGAGCAAGCTGGCCTGTTTTGGCATGAACTTCGCGATCAATGCGGGTGCCGACATGCTTGTCAGCAGTGTGGTGTCCGGACGGCTGGGGCATCCGGTCCACTTGCCGACAGGCGCGAAGATCCTCGACGGTGACGAGGAGCAGGATTTCGTTCTCGATGCTCCGATACCGATTGTCTGGCAACGTTTCTACAGCAGCCTCGATCCGCGAACGGACGGCCCGCTTGGCCGCGGCTGGAACCTCCCCTACACGGTCGAGCTAAGGCTTGGCGTCGGCGGTGACAACCCCCATCTCTGGATCGACGCACAGGGGCGGCGCACGCCCGTGCCGAATCTGCAGCCGGGACAGAAATACTTCAATCGCAGTGAAGCGTTGACCTTCGCCTGTACCCCGGGCGGGCACTGGATGATCGAGCTGGATGATGGCATGTGCTTCGATTTCGGGTTGCCGGTGCCGGGGCAGATGACTCAGACGCTGCGCCCGCGCTTTTTCGAAGACCGCAATGCAAACCGGCTTTACTTCCATTACGACGGGCGAGGGCGGCTAGCCGAGATTGCGACGATGGCGGGTCATTACGTGACGATGGACTACGACGCGACGCATGAACAACGTGTTGCGCGTGTGCTGCTTCACACGGAAGCCAGCACGGCGTGTCTGGTGACCTATACGTACACCGGCGAAGGGTTGCTCGAAAGCGTGTCCGATGGCGACGGGAACGAGCGGCGCCGATTTGGATACGATCCGGCCGGTCGCATGGCAATGCATCGCCTGCCGGGCGGCAAATCTGCGTTCTACGCATGGGAAGAATTCGAACGCGATGCACTGGCCGAAGAGAACGGACTCGCGGGGCGTGAGGCGCGCATCGTCGAGCACTGGACCGACGACGGCGAGCGTTATCGAATTGCATATGATTTTGCGCGACAGGCGTCCAGCGTGACGGATCATTACGGCCGCCTTCAGGTTTGTGAATGGAATAGCGACTATCTGGTGACCGCGCATACGAATGCGCTTGGACAAACCTGGCGATTCGATTGGGGGGAGGACCGCGAGTTGATTCGCTTCGTCGACCCGACCAACGCGGTGACGCGGATTAGCTATGACGAGGAGCGAGGCCTTCCCACCGAACTGACGAACGCATTGGGGCAGACGACGCAGTTCGAATGGCACCCGATGTGGATGTCGCTGGCACGTCAAACGCTCGCTGACGGACGGCAGTGGCAATACGAATTCGATATGCGTGGGAATCGGATCGGGGAAATCGATCCGCTGGGTCAGCGCACCGAGTTCAGGCTCGGTCGCGAGGGTCGGCCGGTGGCAATCGTCGATGCGCGCGGCGGGATCGCGCAGTTCGGCTGGAACCGGCAGCACCGGCTGATTGCCCGCACTGACTGTTCGGGCGTTACGACACGTTTTGAATACGATGCGCGAGGTCGCGTGATTGCGATCATCGATGCGCTGGGTCATGCGACGCATTATCGCTACGATGGTCGTGACCGCACGGTCGAGGTGCAACTACCGGACGGTAGCGGTCAGCACTATCGCTGGTCGGCGACGGACAGCCTGGCGGCGGCCGTCGATGGCCGCGGTTATACGACTACATTCGCCTACGATACCGCGGGACGTGTGACTTCGCGAACGGATGCGAATGGGCATCGGGTCGCTCTCGAATACGATACGTCGGGAAATTTGCTTACGCTCCATAATGAGGTGCGGGACGCTTATCGATTTACGTACGACGCGGCGGATCGGTTGATCGAACAGACCGGACCGGACGGCCTGCGAGTCGAGTACGAGCGCGATGCGCGCGGCGCACCGATTGTCGTACGGCAAGGCGCTGGTACGCCGCAGCAGATCACGACCGAACTCGCGCGCGACGTGCTCGGGCGACTGATTGGCAAGCGCACACCCGAGACCACGACAACCTACGAGTACGACGAAGCGGGGCGGGTAGAGAGAATCGCTCGAGCGGCTCACGACGGTCGTCCGATGGACGTGATGAGGTTCACGTACGATGCGCTGAACCGACTGACGAGTGAGTCGTCCGAAGCACACGGCGATGACGGCAAGATCCTTGCGACGCGATTGACGCATGAATACGACGCGCTCGGCAATCGCACGGAAACGACGCTGCCCGGCGACCGGACGCTGAGATGGCTGTACTACGGCAGTGGGCACCTGCATCAGATTGCGTCGAACGGCGAGGTCGTCTGCGATCTCGAGCGGGACCGACTGCATCGCGAAGTGAGCCGCACGCAAGGCGCGTTGACGTTGTCGACGGCGTATGACAGCCTGTCGCGGAAGGTGGCGCAGTGGATCGGCGACGCACGGCTTGCGCCGGGAACGTGGACGGCATTCGGCGCGCGCGAGGGGCATGACGTGCTGCGCAAGGCATTTGCGTATGACCTCTCGGGCGAGTTGACCGCGCGCATCGATCCGCTGGCGGGCGATCTCAAGTACAGCTATGACCCAGCGGGACGGTTGTGCGCCAGTACGGTCGAGGGAGCAAGCAGCAGGCCGGACGCGGTGGGCGCACTCACCGAACAATTCGCTTATGACGCGGCGTCTAACCTGCGACCGGTCGGCCAGCCGGGACGCGTCGAAGGCAATCGACTGTTGATGAGTGGCGATAGGCGCTTTCGGTACGACGCACTTGGTCGACTCGTCGAGAAACTGACCGGCGGTCATACGATCCAGCGGATGAAATACAACGCCGAGCATCAACTCGTCGAGGTGAACACGAATCGCCGCGGCGTCGAGCAAACGGTTCGCTTTAGTTACGATGCGCTGGGGAGGCGCACCGCAAAGCGCGATGCATTCGGCACGACCCGCTTCGTGTGGGACGGTATGCGTCTCGCGCAGGAACATCGGGGCCACCAGGCGGTGACCTATTTATACGAGGATGGCGGTTATATCCCGCTGGCACGGATCGATGCGATTCATGAGGATAGTCACTGGCTATGGCGGCTGTACCACGAGGACAGACGAAGCGGGCCGCCCGCCGAGACAAAGCCGGACGCGAAGATTTACTACTTTCATACGAATGTGAGCGGCGCGCCGGAAGAGCTGACCGATGGTGAAGGCAAGGTTGTGTGGCGAACACGCTATCGGGCGTGGGGCAATACGGTGCTGCAGGAGTACGCACTCGAGTTCGAGCCGAACCCGCGCGGCGATGTCATGCGGCCGCTGCCTCAGCCGCTCAGGCTGCAGGGGCAGTACGAAGACCTGGAAACAGGATTCTGCTATAGCACGCTCCGATACTATGACCCGGATGTGGGGCGGTTCGTCACGCCCGACCCGATCGGGCTGGCAGGGGGATTGAATCAATACCAGTACGCGCCGAACCCCCTGACGTGGATCGACCCGTGGGGGCTGGAGACATGCCGGCTGAGCAGCAAGGACAAGGAAAAGATGGGACCGCCTCCGGAAGGCATGGTGAATCCCCATCGCCACCATCTCGTGCGTGAAAAGGCGCCGAAAAGCTGGAAACCTGAAAACCAGAAGTTGATCACCGAGTCGCAGGCGATCATCCAGAAGCACGGCATCGGGTTGAACGATGATTTACGGAATTTTGCGTGGGCTCAGAACGGGGCGGGCGCGCATTCAGTAGAGGCTGCAAGAAATACGCGCGACGTATTGAAAGCGGCCGACATGACAGGGAAAACCAGCGAAGTTGAAAGTGCACTGAATCAGCTTCGCGCCAATGCATCGAAGGGAATATTCAAATGACGGATGCTCGCGCGATTTTTGAGCAGAATGCAGGTGTTTTTGGTGATATTTATGAATTTGTATCCCAGGATGATGTTGGCGGGCTTGCGAAAATATTCGACGAACATCCGGATTTTTTAAATGTTCCGGTGTACGGGGGCGCTGGTGGTGGCCTGAACCTTATGCACCGTGCCGCCGCGCAAGGTCGGCTGAATGCATGTCGATATTTGCTCGATATGGGCGTCAGCGTCGATGTTTGCGACGACAATTTTCTGACGCCGCTGGTTGGGGCGGCTTCGGCTGGCCATTTGTCGACCGTGCAGTTCCTCCTCAAGCACGGCGCGAGCGTGAATGGTCACGGATGCGGTGTCACTACGCCGTTGATCGAAGCGTCCATGAACGGGCATCGGGATGTCGTTGTCTTCCTGGTCGAGCACGATGCCAATCTCGACAGGTTGCAAAGGAAGTTCAACCAGACCGCGCTTGATGCCGCGTTGGTCTACAAACAGGAAGCAGTGGTGCAAGCATTGCAACGCGTCGGTGCGAGGCGATCGGTTGAGGCGATCGATCTTGCAGAGGAGCGTGGGAGTGGAATTCTGGAGCACATTTATCACAAGGTCGGCCCGATCCTGATCGACAGGAAAACCGTTGCGGTGGGACAGGCGCCGGTTGAAAGTCGTGCCGCGTTGATAAAGGAAGATAAATCAAGCAAGCTGCTTTTTACGATCGGACTTTTTGAATTTTCTCCCCGTCTGGAATTGATGTTTTGTGTCGAGTCGGATTGGCCCCTGGCCCCGGAATGTGCGGAGTGCGAGCCCCGTTATCAATTTCCTGGCGCAATTTTTGAATGGATCTGCGCGCGGATGGATGCGGGTACGGTATTCGCGGAGGGAGATGTTTTAACGCCGGAGGGTATCGAGGGATCTCGAATCGTCTGGCCTGAAGAAATCGACGCCCTTCTGTTTTCTGATTACAGTTTTGATCATGATTATCAGGATCGCGAGGGCGGCGACGAGGATAGCGTGAAATTGCTCTTGCTGACTGCAATAAAATTGCCGAAGAGTAAAAAATTGAGTGCAGATAAAGTCGGTGATCTCGTCCGGAAAACCCGGAATCTTCCCTGGAAAAAAGTGAGGCTTCCGCTCAGCTGAAGGGAGTCGGATCGCGTAGGTGGTACACGTCGAATCAGTTTGTATCGACCGCCCCATCATCTCCTCATCGGTGCCGCCGGTCTGCTCGGCCGCGCGGTTGCCGCAACCTTGGTCAGCGAGTCGTCGCTGACGCCGCTTGCAATGATCGGGAAGCCGCAAAGCGCAGGCGCAAAACTTCTCGCATTGCCACCGGAAAACATCGCGGAGCTGGACATCCTCGACCAACCGGCCCTCGAACACTTCTTCGAAACCCGCCGACCGGCCGCCGCATCCTCTGCGCCGCTGAACGCCGCCCGGACGTCTGCGAACGTAACCCGGCCGCTGCCCGCGCGATCAACGTCGACGCATTCGAAGCCAAGCACGGGGCTGGGCGTTCGACGAAGAATCAGAGCGCGTCTGGCGTATTTGATCTGGCCAGTCAGTCGAACACTGTCAATGGTATTGGCGGCGGCGTCATTACGCCGTCGGCGGGGACAAGTGGGCAGCTTGAAGTTGCCACTGGCAACAAGGACATAGGAAAGGTACTCGGAGCACGCGGGCCTTCGTACGATGCAACATTCCATGAAGCGTGAATATTTTTGATGCTTTTTGATTTGTCGAGGTGAAAATTGATTTCTTCTGTTCGTGATCGAATGGCGAAATTTTCATCATTGGGTGAGTGCATTGCGGAAAATGGATCGGCGTTGTATGGAAAATGCCCTCGCGTCGGTAGAGAGGCTTATTTGCATACACTCTATCCGCCGCTTGCGCATGACGAAATTGCTCGGCTGGAGCAGTTGGTCGGAAGGCGGTTGCCCCAACAACTCATCGATTTTTATGCCGAGTGCAATGGATTTCACTATTTCCTCGATACGCTGATCGTCTACGGCCTCCGCAAGCGTTCAGGTCGAAGTGGCGGCGCGTTGCTCCAGCCATACGACATGAGAACGCCGAACGTAGAGGAGCGAATCCGCGACGCTGACGAGGACATGGTGTTCTTTGCGTGGTACGACTGGGACGGAAGCCTCGCTTATACGAGGTGCGGCGATTCAAGCATTTATCTGTGCGGAAGTGATTCGATACGTCCGCTTAAACAATGGGATTCGCTGGACGACTTTCTGTCGTCCGAGTCGGAGAGAATTTTGGGTCTGTTCGACTCGAATGGCCGGTTGCTTGACGAAAACGCATCTACGCTCCCGGCATGCTGATTGAGCCGATACGCGAGTAAGCGGGGGATTTCGGGGGCGCTGCCGTGCGCCGCTGGGTCCGACGGGGACGCGAATTTTTGAAGATGACATCCGGGCACACGTTGTAACCTCACACTTCCATACTTCGAAGCAATCCGTTCCCGATGCCAAGCACACCGTCACCGACCGACCTCCCCACCATCCTCCTTATCGGCGCCTCTGGCCTGCTCGGCCGCGCGGTTGCCGCATCGCTGGCCAGCGAGTCGTCGCTGACGCTGCTTGCGACGATCCGGAACCCGCAAAGCGAAGGTGCAAAACTTCTGGCATTGCCACCGGAAAACCTCGCGCAGCTGGACGTCCTCGACCAACCGGCTCTCGAGCACCTCTTCGAAACCCGCCGCCCGGCCGCCGTCATCCTCTGCGCCGCCGAACGCCGCCCGGACGTCTGCGAACGTGATCCGGCCGCTGCCCGCGCGATCAACGTCGATGCACCGGCCCGTGTCGGCGCGCTGGCCGCCCGATACGGCGCATGGACGCTCGGCATTTCCACGGACTACGTCTTCGACGGCAAGGCCGCTCCGTACACGGAAGACGCCACGCCGAACCCGTTGAACATCTACGGCCGCACCAAGCTGGAAGGCGAGGCGGCGCTCCTCGCGGCATCTTCGCTCTCCTGCGTGCTGCGCCTGCCGTTGCTCTTCGGTCCGATCGCCGACTGGAGCGAATCGGCGGTCACGAGCCTCGTCCCGGCGACCGTGGCATCCGCCCGTCCGGGCGCGCAAGCGGTCGGCATGGACGCCTGGGCGATCCGCTACCCGACCTACACGCCGGACGTCGCGAAGGTGATCCGCGACCTGACGCTGTGCCATCTCGCGGGTGAATCCGTCACGGGCATCCGTCACTGGTCGGGCGAGGAGCCGATGACGAAGCACGACATCGCGCAGCGCATCGCTGCCGCGCTCGGCGTCGACGCATCGCTCACGCCGATCGACCAGCCGACCGACGCGACGCCGCGCCCGCACGATTGCCATCTCGACGCGTCGCGCCTGCGCGCGCTCGGCATCGACCATGCGACGCCGTTCGACGTGGCATTGCGCACGGTCCTGCGCGGCGCGCCACCGATTCCGTAACGCCGCCACGACGACGAGCGGGCCGCCCCGGAGAATTGTGCGAACGCGGCCCCTATGCGATGCTTGCTCCGCGGTGCGCGTGGCCTCTGCCATGCGCACCGCGCGACGCATGGCCGCCGCAATCCCGTCGCCCCCGGCACCCGAACCCGACAACAACCATGACCACCTCAGCTTCCCGCACGCTGACCCGCCTGCGTGCCACGTTTCGCCAGTACTTCAGCCTGCGCGAAGGCCAGGCCGACCGCGAAACGATCGACCAGGACATCCGCAGCGGCGTCGGGCTGCGCGGCACGAACCTGTGGATCCTGATCTCCGCGATCTTCGTCGCGTCGATCGGCCTCGACGTGAACTCCACCGCGGTCATCATCGGCGCGATGCTGATTTCCCCGCTGATGGGGCCGATCATGGGGCTCGGCTACGGGATCGGCATCTACGATTTCGCGCTGATCCGCCGGTCGCTGAAGACACTGGCCATCGCGACGCTGATCAGCCTCGCGACGTCGGCGTTGTATTTCTCGTTGAGCCCGCTGACGGGCGAACACTCCGAGCTGCTCGCGCGCACGTCGCCGAGCATCTGGGACGTGCTGATCGCGTTGTTTGGCGGCCTCGTCGGGATGATCGGCGCGACGCGCAGCGAAAAGACCAACGTGATCCCCGGCGTTGCGATCGCGACCGCGCTGATGCCGCCGCTGTGCACGGCCGGCTACGGCCTCGCGCACGGCAGCCTCGCGTATTTCGCCGGCGCGTTCTACCTGTTCTCGATCAACTCGGTGTTCATCGCGTTCGCGACGCTGGTGGTGACGTGGGTGATCCGCGCGAAGCCGGTCGCGCCGGTAGACGAAACGCTGCAGCGCCGCGTGCGGCGCGTCGTGCTCGCGGCGGTCGTGCTGACGGCCGTGCCGAGCGTGATTCTCGCGTACCGGCTCGTCACGCAGGAAGTGTTCAACGCGCGCGCCGAGCAGTTCATCAAGACCGAGCTGTCGCTGCCGCTGTCGGTGGTCGCGAGCAAGCGCGTCGATCCGCGCGGCCGCGTGATCGAGGCGACGCTGGTCGGTCAGCGGGTCGACCAGGCGAAACTCGACCGGCTGGCGGACAAGCTGCCGGCCTACGGCCTGCAGAACAGCCGGCTTGTCGTGCAGCAGGCTGGCGACGAACGGATCGACACGGGCTCGCTCGCGTCGTCGCTGAAGGCGAGCATCGCGCAGGACCTGATCGCCGCGAACGACGCGACGCGCACTGAAATGGACGCGAAAGACCGGACGATCGCACGCCTGCAGCACGAAATCGACGGCCGTGCGACGCAGCAGGCCGAGCTGTCGCGCGTCGCGCGCGAGCTGCGCACGCAGTATCCGCAGATCCGCGAGATCCTGTACGGCGCGACCGACGGATGGGACGCCGGCGCGAGCACGCCGGACGCGGAACCGTTCGTGACCTTCGTCGTGTCGACCGCGAAGCCGCTGCCGCGCGCGGATCGCCAGCGAATCGAACGCTGGTTGAGCGTGCGGCTCGATTCGCCGCGCGTGCGTGTCGTGACGGCGGGGTGATGCCGACCCCATGCACATGACTTGTCGCCGTCGATCGGACCGGGAGAGCCGGCCGGAGCGTCGCGCTCGCGCGGCGCTGCCCGGCATCCCGTCGCATACCTGCCCCGGAGCCACGCCATGCAACTGAAATGGCTCGAAGACTTCGTCGAACTGGCCCGCACGCGCAGCTTCACGCGCGCAGCGGAAAACCGTTTCGTCACGCATCCGGCGTTCGGCCGCCGCATCCGTTCGCTCGAGGAATGGGTCGGCACGCGGCTGATCGCACGCACGAAGCCGCTCGAACTGACGGCGGCCGGCACCGTCTTCCTCGATGCGGCATCGAATGCGCTCGACATCCTGCACGGCGCGCGCACGCAACTGCAGGAAGCGTCGCCAGTGCTGGAGAACAACCTGCGGATCGCGACCGGCCGCACGTTGTCGGCCACCTTCTTTCCCGACTGGTACGACGAGACGGTTGCGCGCGCGGGCTTTTTCACGGCGACCGTGTCGACCGGCAGCGCGGAGGAAGCGATCCTGCAGCTCACGGCCGGCGAAGCCGACATGCTGATCGTCTATTCGAGCCCGCACACACGGCTGCTGATCGATCGCGACCGCTTCGACTGGCTGTCCGTCGCGCGCGAGGTGCTGGTGCCCGTCAGCGCACTCGATGCGCGCGGCAGCGCGCGCTACCGGCTGCCGGCCGGGCAGGCGCCGGTGCCGTGGCTCGCGTTCGCGCGCACGCTGACGCTGCGCGCGGTGCTTGCGCGGCATCTCGCCGAAATGCCGAACCGTCCGACACTGCGGCCCGTGTACCAGGCCGACTCGTACGAAGCGATCCTCGCGATGGCGCGGCGCGGGCTCGGCCTCGCATGGCTGCCACAGCGGCTCGTCGCGGACGACGTCCGGCGCGGTGAGCTCGCGATCGTCGGCGGCGCCGACTGGCAGATCGGCTTCGACATCGCGCTGTACCGCCGCCGGAACGAACCGCACCCGGTGCTCGACGCGATCTGGCGCACCGGGCCATCACGGGACGACGACGGCGCTCCGGCCGCCTGAGCCGGCTGCCCGAACCGGTCGGCGTACGCGTTGCGCCGATCAGCACGCTTGCGTGCCGAAACGGCACGAACGCGCGCACCGCGTTGCCTACACTCCGCGCTTGACTGGCCCGAACGGCCGCCGGCAACCGCCGCGCGCCGTCTTTCAAAATCCTGACGGCCAGCATTCCCGGAGGAGCACAGGCATGACCCGCAATACGCAAGCCGCGGCGCCGGCGCCGCACAATCCGTGGCGCGAGATCTGCGCCGCGAGCATCGGCAACGCGCTGGAGTTCTACGATCTGCTGATCTACGGTTATTTCGCGATCGTCATCGGCCAGCTGTTTTTCCCGACCCACGACGCGGCGACTTCGCTGCTGCTGTCGGTCGGCACGTTCGGCATCTCGTTCATCACGCGTCCGCTCGGCTCGATCGTGCTCGGCAGCTACGCGGACCGCGCGGGCCGCAAGGCATCGCTCACGGTGTCGATCGGGCTGATGATGGTCGGCACTGCGATGATCGCGTTCGCGCCGACGTATGCGCAGATCGGCATCGCCTCGCCGCTCGTGATCATCGTCGCGCGGATGCTGCAGGGCTTTTCGACCGGCGGCGAATTCGGCGCGGCGACCGCGTTCATGGTCGAGCAGGCCGACGCGAAGCGGCGCGGCTTCTTCGCGAGCTGGCAGATGTCGACACAGGGGCTCGCGACCGTGCTCGCGGCCGGTGTGTCCGCGCTGCTGAGCCTGCTGCTGACGGCCGATCAGCTGCACGCGTGGGGCTGGCGCGTCGCGTTTTCGGTCGGGCTGCTGATCGGCCCGGTCGGCCTGTACATCCGCCGCAACATCGACGAACCGGCCGATTTCCGCCGGCTCGGCGAGCAAGGTCGCGCGAAGTCGCCGCTGCGCGACGTGTTCGTCCGCGATCGCGCGAACATGCTGCTCGGCGCGGGTGTCGTCGCGACGGCCACGGCCTTCAACTATGTGCACAAGCTGTACATGCCGACGTATGCGGTCAAGCAACTGCATATCCCGGCCACGTCGTCGTATCTCGGCGCGGTCGTCACGGGCGCGATGCTGATGGTCGCGGCGCCGGTCGTCGGGCACCTGTCGGATCGCTTCGGCCGCATCCGCGTGATGCTGGTCGCGCTGATCCTGGTCGGCGTGACGACGTGGCCGCTGTTCGTCGTGCTGAACCGTTATCCGACCGTCGAAACGCTGCTCGCGGTACAGGCGCTCGTCGGGCTGCTGATCGCGGTGAGCCTCGCACCGTTGCCGGCGCTGCTCGCCGACATCTTCCCGACCAGCACGCGCGGCACGGGCCTCGCGCTGTCGTACAACTTCTCGGTGACGCTGTTCGGCGGCTTCGCGCCGCTGATCGTCACCTGGCTGATCGATGCGACGCACAACAAGCTGGCGCCGAGCTTCTACGTGATGGCGACAGCCGTGCTCGGCATCACGTCGGTGATCTCGCTTGGCCGCCGGATGCGCGGTGCAGCGGCCGATTCCACACCGTCGACGCGCGCGACCGAGGCGTGACCGACCCGACACGAACCCGATTCGGGCGTAGCCGGCACGCGCCGGCTGCGCCTTTCCCGAACCCTGACGAATCCTTCCGACATGACTACGCTTGAAGCCATCCGCGCCGCGTTGCCGGCCTATCCGATCGAAGTGGCGTTCCCCGACATCTCGCGCTGGCGTGCGGGCAACGCGGGCGTCGACTACCTGCATACGTTCGACAGCGGCAAGCCCGGCAAGCACGTGATGATCCTCGCGCTCACGCACGGCAACGAAGTCAGCGGCGCGATCGCGGTGGATGCGCTGTTGGCCGCCGGCCTGCGGCCGGTCGCGGGCCGGCTGTCGCTCGGTTTCGGCAACGTCGGCGCGTACGAGCATTTCAGCGCGGAGAATGCCGACGCGACGCGCTATCTCGACGAGGACATGAATCGCGTATGGACGCCGGCCGCGCTCGACGGCACACGCGCCAGCCGCGAGCTGGCCCGTGCGCGCGCGATGCGGCCGCTGCTCGATACGGTCGACCTGCTGCTCGACATTCACTCGATGCACGAAGCATCGGCGCCGCTAATGATGACGGGTCCGCTCGACAAGGCGATCGCGCTGGCAGCGGCGATCGGCACGCCCGAGCACGTGATCGTCGATCGCGGCCATGCGAACGGCACGCGGCTGCGCGACTACGGCGGCTTCGGCGATCCGGCGAGCGCGAAGAATGCGCTGCTGATCGAGACGGGCCAGCACTTCGCCGCGAGCGCGCGCGACGTCGCGCTCGACAGCGCCGCGCGCTTCCTGCTGCATGCAGACGTCGTCGCACACGACGACGTCGCGGCGTTCCTCACGCAAGCCGCGCCGGTGCGGCAGAAGTTCATCGAGATCACGGAGCCGGTCGTCGCGCGCTCGATGGATTTCCGGTTCTCGCAGCCGTTCACGGGGCTCGAGGTGATCGAGAAAGCCGGTACCGAGATCGCGCGCGACGGCGACGACGTGATCGTCACGCCGTACGACAACTGCGTGATCGTGCAGCCGTCGATGCGCCATCTCGGCGTGAACGTCACGATGATGCGGCTGGGGCGGTTGCTCGACCGCTGATTGAGCCGGCCGCAAGCATTCGAAGTCACGCCCGGCGCAATCGCCGGGCAACCGACACCGCTTCGTGCGGGCAGGTCCTTCTGAAAGAACGTCGCCCGTCGGGCCCGTGCCTCGTAGTCGGGGCGGGCTGATCGTAGAGGTCGCAGCGCGGGGCGCGTTCCATGATCCGCAGGGTTTTGATGCGCTGCGGCGGGCGGTGCCCACGACGCTGAAAGGCCCGGTCGAAGCGGGTTTCCGTTTGACGGGGCGGACGATCCTTGCCCACCGGGGGTGGGCAGCATGCCCTGTCGTTCCGTCATCGAAAGGCGATACACTGCGCGGGTTCCCGATCCGGTCGGGAGCGTCGGGGGAGCCGGGCGAACCGGCGGCGACGGCGCGGATCGCGTCACGCACCCTGACTCATTCGAACAAATCGAGAGAGAAAGAGAGGGCCCATGCTGACACGTCTTCGTAACGGACTCGACCGCGCCCGCGACCTGCGCGAGTCCGGACCTGCTTCAACCCTCTCGCTCCGGCCGACGGCATGCGAACTGGTCGACCTGAGCGCGAAGCGCGCGATCTGGCGCGTACCCGTACCCGGCCAGGTCGACTGCTATCTGGCGGCCGAGCCGGGCGGGGTGGAGCGTTTCGTCGTCCATCTCGACGCCGAGGCGTTTTATCGCCGCTGGCTCGAAACGAGCCCGGCGTTCCCGAAACAGGATTCGCAGGACTGCGTACCACGCCGGGCCATGCCGCTCGACAGCAAGTTCGCGATCGCCGCCACCGCGTTCAGGGGCGGCCGCGAGGCACCGGTGGCGCTGCCCCCGGTCGGCTACTGGCCGGCGGGAAGCGGGTACGAAGTCGCGATGAGCGACGGCATGACGCGGACTTTCTGGCTGCTCGCCAATCGCGTGCGGTCGTTTCCGGTCAGCGTGGCCGACGCAACCTGGGCGACGATGCTGAGCGGCATGGCCGGCATCGGCGTGGCGCCGATCGCGTACAGCGCGCTGTTCGCGCGGGGCGTGTAAGCGCGGTAGCGGGATGCCGGGCACGGGCCGGCGACCCGCACGGCCCGCCGCGCATCGAACGCCGTCCCGCCTGAATTGACACCCGGCGTGCGCGCCCATTACAGTCGGGACGCGGGCCGGTGGGTCAAGCACACACCCGGAACAGGCAGTCGATGTTCCAGGACCACGGGGCTACCCCGTGGATCAGATCGACACACCGATGCGTCGCAAGGGGGCCGGTTGCGCGTTGCGCAACGTACCGCCTCGCAGCACCAGCCACGTTGACTCATCGTCCCGCCCATTCCTGGCCATGCACGCATCCCTGCGCGATACCACCCGCACGATTGCCGAAGCGATGCTCGCGGGCTCGCCCGAGCGTGGCGGCGTCATCGCGCGGATGGCGGCCGTGCTCGGCGACGCGCCGATGTGGGCGCATGAAGTCGCGGATGCATCGCTCGCGCGCTTCGGCGCGCACTGGGCCGACGCCGACATCGATGTGCTTGCGGACGTCGTGGCCGAGGCGCCCGGATTCGTGCGCGCGTGGTACGGCGACCCTCGGCCGGTCGTGATCCGCGTGGTGCGGCGGCCGCCGGTCCAGCGGCCGTTGCCGGCGCCGCTCGCCGGTTGCGACGTGCCGCAATGGGCGACGACCGGCGATCTCGCCGGCTGGCTCGGCGTGAGCGCGCCGGAACTCGACTGGCTGTCCGATCACTGGCGCGTCGGCGCGCGCAGCAGCGCCACACCGCTGCATCACTACACGTACGTCGCGCTCGACAAGCGCAGCGGCGGATCCCGGCTGGTCGAGATCCCGAAGGGAAGGCTGCGCGAAGCGCAGCGCCGCATCCTGCACGGGCTGCTCGACCGCATTGCGCCGCACGGCGCCGTACACGGTTTTCGCAAGGGGCACGGGATCGTGTCGTTCGCGGCGCCGCATGCCGATCGCGATGTCGTCGTCCGCTTCGATCTCGCGGATTTCTTCGTGTCGGTGCGCGCCGCACGCGTCCATGCGCTGTTCGCGACGCTCGGGTATCCGGTCGAAGTCGCCCGCATGCTCACCGGGTTGTGCACGAACCGCGTGCCGTCGGCGCGGCTGCTCGCGCCGGACCTGCGCGACCGGTTCGACTGGATCGGCCGCCAGCGCTATCGCGAACGGCATCTGCCGCAGGGCGCGCCGACGTCGCCGGCGCTCGCGAACCTGTGCGCGTTCCGGTTCGACATGCGGCTCGCCGCGCTCGCACGTTCGCTCGATGCGACCTATACGCGCTATGCGGACGATCTCGCATTCTCGGGCGGCGGCGCGCTGGCGCGCAACGTCGAGCGCCTGCAAATCAGGGTGGCCGCGATCGCGCTCGAGGAGGGCTTCGCGCTGCAACTGCGCAAGACGCGCGTGATGCGGCGCGGGTCGCGGCAGCAACTGGCCGGCGTAGTCGTCAATCGTCACCCGAACCTGGCGCGCGATGAGTTCGATCTCCTGAAGGCCATCCTGACCAACTGCATCCGGCGCGGCCCGGCGTCGCAGAATCGAGCTGCGCATCCGGATTTCCGCGCGCATCTTGCCGGGCGCGTCGCACATGCCGCCGCGCTGAATGCGGCACGCGGCGCCAAGCTGCGCGCGCTGCTCGACCGGATCGCATGGGATACCGACTACGCAGGCCGGTAAGCCGTCCGCTGCGCATCGATTCCGTCGCACGACTTATGCAACACGATGTCGCGCACTGCTATCATTCGCGCCATGCCGCACCCGTGCCAGGGGCGGCGCCCGACTTGCCGCAGCCGTTCGCCATGCCTGTTCGTACGCGACGTGCCGCGCGTCGCCCGTCCGGTCCTGCGCGTCAATGACGCACGACGTCGTTTAGTGCGCATCGCGCAAATCATGCCGGCTGGGGCAAACGATTCACATTTTTGACAGCACCGATCGGCGGAACTTCGTGGTAGGTTCGCGCATCGGAGTTTTTTGCAAAAACATGCCCAAAGAGGATGAATACATGACTCAGGCCCTACAGGAACTCGAAGCACAACTTCGGGACCTGAACATCAAGCTGTCGGATGCGAAGCAGAAGGAGAAGCAGGCCGCGCTCGCGGCATTCAAGGAACAGGTCGAGCTTTTGGGCATTTCGCAGCAGGAAGTGCTGAGCGCGCTCGGCTACATCGTCCAGCGAAAACGCAAGGCGCCCGCCAAGTACTACGATCCGACGACCGGCCGTTCGTGGTCGGGTCGCGGCCCTCGACCGAAATGGCTCGAAGGCAAGGATCTCGATTCGCTCGCCGTCGACCGCGAGGCCAAGGCCTGGTGGCCCGGCGACGATCAGGGCTGAAGCAGGCCGCGCCGCAGGGCCACACGGCGCCGTCCGGTTCGCGCCGGCGGGTCCGCCGGTAACACTCCGTCCGTCCGCAGTCTTTCATCCGGTGTCCGGCATGGCCGCGACATCGCCGGCCTCGCCGCCGACACCGGATCGACGTTTTCCCCGTTCATCGCCCGCCATGTCCCGCTTGCCGTTCCGGCAGCGGCGTCGATGCGCGCCCGCGTCCGTCGTTGGCGGGCACAGGCCTTAAAATGTCGCCGGACATTCGTGGCAGGACACCATGGCAGCAAACATGAAATCTTCGACGCTCGGCGGCCCGTCGGCCCCGCGCGTGGAGCAGGTCGGGTCGTATGCGTGGAAAGCGCTGGCCGGGTCGGCGATCGGCTATGCGATGGACGGCTTCGACCTGCTGATCCTCGGCTTCATGCTGCCGGCGATCACGGCGGCGCTGCATTTGACACCCGGGCAGGGCGGCGCGCTCGTCACGTGGACGCTGATCGGCGCGGTCGCGGGCGGCATCCTGTTCGGCGCGTTGAGCGACCGCTACGGGCGCGTGCGCGTGCTGACCTGGACGATCCTGCTGTTCGCGATCTTCACCGGCCTGTGCGCGTTCGCGCGCGGCTTCTGGGACCTGCTGGCCTACCGCACCATCGCGGGCATCGGGCTGGGCGGCGAGTTCGGGATCGGCATGGCGCTCGCGGCGGAAGCGTGGCCGGCGAGCAAGCGTGCCCGCGTGTCGTGCTACGTCGCGCTCGGCTGGCAGGCCGGCGTGCTGCTGGCCGCGCTGCTGACGCCGCTCTTGCTGCTCCACATCGGCTGGCGCGGTATGTTCCTGGTCGGCGTGCTGCCCGCGCTGCTCGCCTGGGCGATGCGCAACAAGCTGCACGAGCCGGAGGCGTTCGTGCAGCGCGCGACGCAGCCGAAATCCAATGCGTTCCGCATGCTCGTCGCCGACGGCCGCACCGCGCGCACGAGCCTCGGCATCGTGATCCTCTGTTCGGTCCAGAACTTCGGCTACTACGGGATCATGATCTGGCTGCCGACCTTCCTGTCGAAGCAGATGGGCTTTTCGCTGACGAAGTCGGGGCTGTGGACGGCGGCGACCGTCGTCGGGATGATGATCGGCGTGTGGGTGTTCGGGCAACTGGCCGACCGCATCGGGCGCAAGCCGACGTTCCTGCTGTACCAGGTCGGTTCGGTCGTCACGGTCATCGCGTATGCGCGGCTGACGGACCCCACTGCGATGCTGTGGGCCGGCGCGCTGATGGGCATGTTCGTCAACGGGATGGTCGGCGGCTACGGGACGCTGATGTCGGAAGGCTATCCGACGGCCGCGCGCGCCACCGCGCAGAACGTGCTGTGGAATATCGGTCGCGCGGTCGGCGGCTTCGGCCCGGTCGCGGTCGGCGCGCTGGCCGTGCACTATTCGTTCCAGACGGCCATCGCGCTGCTCGCGGGCCTTTACGTGCTCGACATGGTCGCGACGCTGTTCCTGATCCCCGAGCTGAAGGGCGTCGAACTCGAATGAGCGTGGTGCTCGCACGCACCGCAACGATTTCACCGGAAACCACGATGCAACAGAAGAACAGGACGATCGGCGTGATGGGCTCGGGCAAGGAGCCGTGGCTCGCGTTTTCGGATCCGCTCGGCGCATGGCTCGCAGAGGCCGGCTTCAATCTGCTGACGGGCGGCGGGCAGGGCGTGATGCTGGCCGTCGCGCGCGCGTTCGCCGGCGTGCCGGGGCGGGCCGGCCGATCGATCGGCATCCTGCCGACGCAGGCCGATCCGGTCGCGGGCTTCGTGCCGCTCGACGGCTATCCGCATCCGTTCGTCGACATCCCGATCCTCACGCCGCTGCCGCGCCGCGAACCGGATGCCGATCCGCAGACGATCAACCGCAACCACGTGAACGTGCTGAGCAGCGACCTGATCGTCGCGTTGCCGGGCGGGCACGGCACGGCCCAGGAAATCGCGCTGGCGCAACGCTGGCGCAAGCCGCTCGTCTGCTTCGGGCCGGACGGCGCGTTTCAGACGCTGGCGGCGGATGCCATGTGCACGTCGTCGCTCGACGACGTGATCCGGTTCGTGGAGACGGCGTTCGCGGGGGAGCACGCGCAGGCGCCGAGATAACTCACGCGACCGGCTTCGACGGCATCGTGATGTTCTCCAGCGGTTGCCGGCCGTCCAGCATGTCGAGCACCTGCGCCCAGTCGAACGGCAGCAGTGCTTGATAGTCGAGCCCGCGCGCGGCCATCGCGTCGACGAAGCGGTCCTGCACGCGTGCGCAGGCTTCGCTCATGTCCGGCGCGATGTCGCCTTCGCGCAGCGTGTCGGCGACTTCGCGCATTTCCGCCGCGCGTCGGCGGCCGTGCTCGGCGACGCGACCGATCAGGTAGCCGGGCAGGTCGGGCGACGTCGCGAACCGGTCGAACGTCTGCCGCAACGATGCGAGCACGAGCGCATCGGCCCCGTACGCGCGTGCGGCAGCCAGGCATTCGACGGTCAGCGCCTCGATGCCCTTGATCATCACGCTGCGGCACATCTTGGCCGCCGACGCGACGCCGACCCGGGCCGCCACGGCCCGTGCGTTGAAGCCGAGCGCCGTCAGTTCGTGCGCGACCGCTTCGGCCTGCGGGCCACCGAGCAGCATCGGCACGGCGAGCCCTTCCGGCGGCACGGGCGCCATCACGGCCGCTTCGACATAACGGCCGCCGGCGGCTTCGACCCGTTGCTGGCCCTGTTGCTTCATCGCGGGCGATACCGAATTGATGTCGACGAAGGTCTGGCCCGGCCGGATACATGCCGCGACCGCTTCGGCGACTTCGGCGTCGCACGATGCCGTGACGGCGGAGACGATCCACCGCGCATCGCGGATCGCGTCGGCGACGGTCGGCGCGGCCGCTACGTTCAGGCGCGCGGCCTTCTCGCGCATCGCATGCGCGGTACGCGCATCGTCGAGCTGACGGTCGTACATCGTCACGCGTACGCGGCGCGCGGCCAGCGCACCGCCGAGCAGGCCGCCGGCCTCGCCGAAGCCGATGAAGGCGATGGTCGCTTCGTGCATGCTTTGACTCCCTGGGCGTACGAGTGGGGCGTGAGCGGAACGACGGTATCGCGGTCGCTTATGAGCGCAGGTCGACGCGGTGCCGTGTTGCCCTGCCTGTCCCGGACATTGTGCGGGGATGCGCGCTGCGCGGGCAATGCGAACCGGGCGCGATCGCCATGCATTTTCCTTATCGCGCGACGGTGGCGTGCGGCGAGCGCGCGACCTCGGTCGCGACGATGCGGAGCGCGTCGATCAGTGCGCGCGCAGCCGGCGACGGCGGGCTGCCGGTGCGCGTCATCAGGCCGATGTCGCGGGTCGTCTCGCGCATCGGCGGGACGTCGAGAACGGCCAGCAACCCCGATTCGCACTCGTAATGCAGTTGCTGCGCGGACAGCACCGCGAGCATGTCGGTGTGGAGCAGCAGGCCGCGGATCACGGCGAGGTCGGCCGATTCGACCGTCGGCATCGGCGGCTTGAGCTTCATGCGGCGGAACAGCGTGTCGAACAGGCCGCGCGCGGGCGCATGGCTGCGCGGCAGGATCCATTGCGCGCCGGCGAGGCTCCTGATGCCGAGGTTGCGTACGCCGGCGAGCGGGTGATCGCGCCGCGCGAGCACGACGAGGTTCTCCGACATCAGACGCTCGTTTTCGAGGTCGCTCGTCGGGTCGCCGGCGCGCAGCGCGCCGAGGATGAAGTCGATGTCGCCCGCGCGCACGCCGGCGACGAGCGCTTCGTATGCACTTTCGTCGGTGATCACGCGCACCTTGGGGAAGCGCGTGACGACGCGGGCGACGGCCTCGGGCAGCATCAGCGTGCGGCCGAGCGGCAGCGCGCCGACGGTCACGACGCCCTGGATGCTGCCGTGCAGCGCGGCGACGTCGTCGGCGACATGTCGCAATTCGTTCAGCGCACGCCGCACGTGCAGCAGGAACGTCTCGCCGTCGTTCGTCAGCAGCAGGCCGCGCGGATGGCGATGGAACAGCGCGAACCCGGCGCCGCTCTCGAGAATCCGGATCGCGCTGCTGACGGCCGGCTGCGTGACGCCGAGCGTGCGGGCCGCGCTCGGCATGTGGCGGTGCCGTGCGAGCGTCGAGAACAGCTGCAGCCGCCGCGTGTTGAGCAGGTACGCGGGCAGCCCGCCGTCGGCCGATGCGCGCCGGCGCGACTGGCGCAGCGCGCACCAGTTCGCCAGCTCGCCGAGTTCGGCGAACACGCGCTCGCCGCGCTTCAGTACCGCGCGCCCGACCGGCGTCGCGAGCATGCCGGACGGCTTCCGTTCGAACAGCGGCTCGCCGAGCGCCGTTTCGATTTCCTGCACGGCACGCGTGACGGCGGACTGCGCGCGAAACAGCGTTGCGGCCGCGCGGCTCACGCTGCCGGCTTCGGCGACGCGCTGCACTGCATACAGGCAGGCGAGGTTCGGGAGATCGGTGTGGTCCATGGGTCGGTCACGCGCGGACGAGCCGCAGTGGAGGCCGGCCGGCGCGCGGCGTGCTGGGGCGGCAGGTGTCGACCGACTTTACCGGAACGGTGGCGCGGCAGCTTGCGTCGTGCTTATCGACCTATCTGTTTTGTTTATCGGGATTGAATCGCCAGGATCGGTGTTGGCACCGACGGAGCGCAACGTGGCCAGCCGTGGACGCCATATCCGGCGGGCTTTCCGGCTATCCGTCAGCGGAATGGTTTCGTTCGAGAATGCATGACGGTCATGCCGTTTCGATCATATGCAAGGGTTTACCCCGACTATTTGCCCCTGCCACCGAATGCGTAATTTCGACTCCGGCAACAGCATCGGTGCAGTTGCCGGCGTGTCGGGCCGCCATCTGATTCATTGTTTGTCCGATCACCCCGGGGGTCCCGCCGTGCGCGACACCCATCTGACGAGCGAGGCAGGGCAATGGGACAGCAGCACACGTTGGGCGCCGGCAAACCGGCGGGCGGCAGGCAGGCCGACGCGGCGCCGGGCCGTGTCGCGTGGGCCGACACGGTGCGGGCAGGCATGCGCGGCGGGCTGACCGGCGCGGTGCTGATCTGGGTCTACGAGGCGCTCGTGTGGGTCGGCGCGCAGCATCTGATGCCGCTTGCCGGCATCCCGCGCAACGCGACGGGGCTCGTGTTCGGCAAGGCCGTGCAGGACGCGCTCGGCATCGGGGCGTACTTCATCGGTACCGCGATTCATTTCGCGTTCGCGCTGTCGTGGGGCATCGTGTTCGCGGCGATCTGGCCGTGGTTCCGCCGGCGCGGCTACGAGGCGACGTTCGTCGCGCTGTTCTTCGCGATCGTCGCGTGGATCGTGATGCACGTGCTGATCATGATCGCATCGAGCAATCACCCGAACTACCTGGACCCGAACGTGATCATCGGCGGGTTCATGTCGCATTTCGTCTTTGCGGTTCCGCTCGCGCTGGTCGTCAAGCGCAGCCTCGCGCCGCAGCAATCGGCCCGCGTGTAGGCGGCGGGCAGGGCACGCATTCATTCTGTCGCGGACGGCCGGGCCGGACCGCATTCGAGCATCACGAAGGAGCACTGGCATGGCACGGATTATCGGGGGCATCGCGGCCTCCCACACGCCCACGATCGGGTTCGCGTTCGACAAGAACAAGCGCGACGATCCCGTGTGGGCACCGATCTTCGAGAACTTCGCGCCGCTGGCCGCGTGGCTCGCCGACAAGCGTCCGGACGTGCTGCTGTTCATCTACAACGACCACGTCACGTCGTTCTTCTTCGACCACTACTCGGCATTCGCCCTCGGTGTCGGGCCGCAGTGGCATCCGGCCGACGAAGGCGGCGGCGCGCGCGACCTGCCGCCGATCGCCGGCCATCCGGCGTTTGCCGCGCATGTCGGCCAGTCGCTGATGGCCGACGAGTTCGACATGTCGTTCTTCCAGAACAAGCCGCTCGACCATGGCTGCTTCTCGCCGCTGTCGGTGCTGTGCCCGCACCGGCCCGACTGGCCGGTGCGGCTCGTGCCGCTGCAGATGGGCGTGCTGCAGCTGCCGGTGCCGTCCGCGCGCCGCTTCTACCGGCTCGGGCAGGCGCTGCGGCGCGCGATCGAAAGCTACCCGGAGGATCTGCGCGTCGCGATTGTCGCGACCGGCGGGCTGTCGCACCAGGTGCACGGCGAGCGCTCGGGTTTCAACCACCCCGAATGGGACGAACGCTTTCTCGACCTGCTCGAACGCGATCCCGAACGCCTGGCCGGCATGCCGCTCGCCGAATACGCGACGCTCGGTGGTTACGAAGGCGCGGAGGTCGTGATGTGGCTCACGATGCGCGGCGCGTTGCCGGCCGGCGTCGTGTGTCGTCATCGCAGCTACTACCTGCCGTCGATGACGGGGATCGCGACCGCTGTCTACGAGCCGGCCGATACCGACATCGACGCGGCGGCGGCCGAACGGCACCGGCAGCGGATCGCGGCCGAACTGGCCGGCGTCGAGCAGTTGCCGGGCACCTACCCGTTCACGATCGCGAGGGCCGTCGACGCGTACCGGATCAACGACTATCTGCACCGGATGATCGAACCCGCGCATCGCGCGCAGTTCATCGGCGATCCCGAAGCGAGCTTCGACGCGGCCGGCCTCAGCGCGCAGGAGCGCGACCTGATCCGCCGGCGCGACTGGCTGGGGTTGCTGCGCTACGGCGTGATTTTCTTCCTGCTGGAGAAGCTCGGTGCGGTGACGGGCGTATCGAACCTGCACATCTACGCAGCGATGCGCGGCGAGTCGCTGGAAGATTTCCAGCGCACGCGAAACGCACCGGGCGCGCTGTATTCCGTCGCGGGCAAGAGCGCGGGGCCGCTCGGCTGGGATAGTGCGGAGCAGCCGGAAAGCACCTGACGGACAACGAGGGCGCGCGTGACGTCGCGCGCCTTCATCCCTGCCGATCCGGGCGGATTACCAATCCATATAAATAGGATGACGAATCAACGTGAATGATCGTCACCAAGGAGACAGATGATGGGAAGCGGAAAGACAATCGACATCAAGTCGTTCATCGACGACCGGCCGGTGACACGCTACCAGTGGCTGCTGGTCGTGTTGTGCTGCCTCGTCGTGATCGCCGACGGGATGGACGTCGCGATCATGGGGTTCGTCGCGCCGTCGATCATCCACGACTGGGCGATCTCGCGCCCCGAGTTCGGGCTCGTGATGAGCGCGGCGCCGATCGGGCTCGTGATCGGCGCGCTGGTGGCCGGCCCGAGCGCGGACCGGTTCGGGCGCAAGCGCGTGCTGATCGCGTCGGTGTTCCTGTTCGGCGTGTTCACGATCGTGACCGCGCACGCGCACTCGCCGTTCGAGATGGCGGTGCTGCGGTTGCTGACGGGAATCGGGCTCGGCGCGGCGATGCCGAACACGACGACGCTGCTGTCGGAATACGCGCCAAAACGGATGCGCGCGCGGATGATCACCGTGATGTTCACGGGCTTCAATCTCGGCTCCGCGCTGATCGGCTTCGTCGCCGGCTGGCTGATTCCGTTGCACGGCTGGCGCACGGTGCTGCTGTTCGGCGGCACGCTGCCGCTGCTGCTGATTCCGCTGCAACTGTGGCTGCTGCCCGAATCGGCCCGTTTGCTGGCCGTTCGCGGGGCGCCGTCGCAGCGGATCGCCGCCTTGCTGAACCGCGTGTGCGGCGGGCAGTTCAGCGGCAACGAGACGTTCGTGTCGAACGAGCCGCCGCTGCCGACGCGCAAGCCGATCGGCGTGCTGTTCTCGCAAGGCTACGGGTTCGTCACCGTGTCGCTGTGGATCACGTATTTCATGGGGCTGCTCGTGATCTACCTGTTGACGGGCTGGCTGCCGACGCTGATCAAGGACGCGGGCCTGTCCGTCAGCACGGCCGCGAACGTGACCGCGATGTTCCAGATCGGCGGCACGATCGGCGCGATCGGCGTCGGCTGGCTGATGGACAAGGTGCGGCCGGCACCGGTGATCGGCGCCGCGTACCTGGGCGGCGGGCTGTGCGTGGCCGTGCTCGCCTGGGCCGGCGCGCTGTCGTCGTCGCTCGCGCTGCTGGTGTTCGCGGCCGGCTTCTGCATGAGCGGCGCGCAGACGGGCCTGAACGCGTATGCGCCGGGACGCTATCCGACCGTCGCGCGGGCGACCGGCGTGAGCTGGATGCTCGGGATGGGGCGCTTCGGCAGCATCTTCGGCTCGGCGATCGGCGGTGCGCTGCTCGGGCTCGGCTGGAAGTTCGACGCGATTCTGTCGATGCTCGCGGTGCCGGCCACGCTGGCAGCGATCGCGATCATGACGTCGCAGCGCGCACCCGCGCCCGAACCGCAGGAACTGGAAAACCCGGCGCACTGACCGGGCCGCGCCGAACCGGCGCGGAGCGCGGCACGCGCCGGATACGTCATTACACGCAGGAGCATGCATGATCATCGATATTCACGGCCACTACACCACCGCGCCGAAGGCGCTGGAGGCGTGGCGCAATCGCCAGGTCGCGGCGATCAACAGCCCGTCGGAGCGGCCGAAAGTCTCCGAGCTGCGCATCGGCGACGACGAGCTGCGCGAATCGATCGAGTTGAACCAGCTCCGGCTGATGCGCGAGCGCGGCCTCGACCTGACGATCTTCAGCCCGCGCGCGAGCTTCATGGCGCATCACATCGGCGATTTCGCGGTATCGAGCACGTGGGCGGCCGTCTGCAACGAGCTGTGCCATCGCGTGCACCGGCTGTTTCCCGATCGCTTCGTGCCGGCCGCGATGCTGCCGCAGAGCCCGGGCGTCGACGTCGCGACCTGCATTCCGGAGCTCGTGCGGTGTGTCGAGGAATACGGCAACGTCGCGATCAACCTGAACCCCGATCCGTCCGGCGGCCACTGGACGAGCCCGCCGCTGTCGGACCGCTACTGGTATCCGGTCTACGAGAAGATGGTCGAGTACGACCTTCCCGCGATGATCCATGTGAGTACGAGCTGCAACGCGTGCTTCCATACGACGGGCGCCCACTACCTGAATGCCGATACGACGGCGTTCATGCAGTGCCTGACCTCCGACCTGTTCCGCGATTTCCCGACGCTGCGCTTCGTGATTCCGCACGGCGGCGGCGCGGTGCCGTATCACTGGGGGCGTTTTCGCGGGCTCGCGCAGGAGCTGAAAAAGCCGCTGCTGAAGGACCATCTGCTGAACAACGTGTTTTTCGATACTTGCGTGTATCACCAGCCCGGCATCGACCTGCTGACCGGCGTGATTCCGGTCGACAACATCCTGTTCGCGAGCGAGATGATCGGCGCGGTGCGCGGGATCGATCCGGAGACCGGCCACTACTACGACGACACGAAGCGCTATATCGAAGCGTCCGCGCTCGATGCGAGCGCGCGGCACAAGATCTACGAAGGCAATGCGCGACGCGTGTATCCGCGTCTGGATGCGCAACTGAAAGCGAAGGGGCAGTGATGATGAATGAACTTGGCGTGGTGTACCGCACGATCCGCCGCGCGGATCAGGACGTCGCGGCGCGGCTCGGCGCGCTCGGCTCGGCGACTGTTCACGAGGCGATGGGCCGCACGGGGCTGATGAAGCCATATATGCGACCGATCTATCCGCGCGCGCTGGCGTCCGGCACGGCCGTCACCGTGCTGCTGCATCCGGGCGACAACTGGATGATGCACGTGGCGGCCGAGCAGATCCGGCCGGGCGACGTGGTGGTGGCCGCGATCACCGCGGATTGCACGGACGGCTATTTCGGCGACCTGCTCGCGACGAGCTTCAAGGCGCGCGGCGCCCAGGCGCTGATCATCGATGCGGGCGTGCGCGACGTCGCGGTGCTCGACGCGATGCGGTTCCCGGTCTGGAGCAAGGCGATTTCCGCGAAAGGCACGATCAAGGCGACGCTCGGCTCGGTGAACGTGCCGGTCGTCTGCGCGGGTGCGCTGGTCCAGCCCGGCGACGTGATCGTCGCGGACGACGACGGCGTGGTCACGGTGCCGGCCGCGCGCGCGGCCGACGTGCTCGACAAGGCGATCGCGCGCGAGACGAACGAAGCCGCGAAGCGCGCGAAACTCGCATCGGGCGTGCTGGGTCTCGACATGTACGACATGCGCGAGCCGCTGCGCCAGGCCGGCCTGCGCTACATCGACTGATGCGGGTGACGAAGATGGAACAGACCGCATGGGCCGAGGTTGCCGTGTCGGGCCTGTCGTCGATGGCCACGCGTGAGGTGCTGGCGAGACTGGCTGCCACGTACGAGGCAGAAACCGGATGCCGCGTGTCGGTCGCCTCCGTCGGCGGCGTCGACGCGGCCCGGCGCGTGCAGGCCGGCGAGCCATTCGACTTCGTCGTGCTCGCGTCGGATGCGCTCGCGATGCTCGCGGCCGACGGCCATGTCGATGCGCGCAGCCGTGTGGAGGTTGCCCGTTCGCGCATTGCCGTCGCGGTGAAGGCGGGCGCGGTGCGGCCGGAGATCGGCACCGAGGCGGATATTCGCGACACGATCCTGCGGGCCGGACGAATCGGCTATTCGACGGGACCGAGCGGCACGCACCTGAATCGTCTGTTCGCGCGCTGGGGCATCGCGGCGGCGATTGCGCCGCGTATCGTCCAGGCGCCGCCGGGCGTGCCGGTCGGCGCGTTGATCGCCTCCGGCGAGGTCGACCTCGGTTTCCAGCAGTTCAGCGAGCTGTTGCATGTACAGGGTATCGATGTCGTCGGCGTGCTGCCGGAGGCGATTCAGGCCGTTACCGTATTCACCGCGGCGGTGTGCCGTACGGCGCACGATCGCGCGGCCACCGAGGCGTTCCTCGCGTATCTGGCTTCGTCGCGGGCCGATCGCATCAAGCGTGAATGCGGGATGGAGCCGGCGTAGCGCCGGCGGGCGACATTACCGCCACGCGTACCGGAATCGATAAACGAATCGGATGGGATTCGGCTGTCTTTGCAAAGCGTTCAGGCAATGAGATTAGTTATGCTGAGTAACAGGTAAAAGGCGATTCGAGCCGTTTCGCCCGATGTATCGCAAGACTCTCGCAACGGTGCCGCATCGTCCGTTCCCGGCGGTCGGCATCCCCATCAGAACGACAGGAGACAGAAATGCAGACGAACTGCAGGGCAGGGTGGATGTGGCGCGCGTGGCATCGCGCAGCGGGCGTGCGGCGCGATGCGCTGGTCCGGATGCTGGCGATCGGCATGATGTGGGTGTGCGCGGCAATGACCGGCTGGCCAGGCGCCGCGCGAGCCGGGACTGCAGCGGGCGGGCTCGCGAATCTGCCGGCCGTGATGCCCGTGATGTCGTGCCCGTCCGTCGCGGCGCTCGACCTGAGCGGCGTGACCGACGGCACGGTCACGATCACGTCGGCCGTGCTGCTGCCCGCCGGCACGGTCGTCGGCAACAACACGCTGCCGGCGCCCGTGTGCGACGTGAAAGGCACGATCGGCCCGGGCGCGTCGCTGTTCGAACTGCAACTGCCGACGCAGGGCTGGACGCAACGCTATCTGCAGACCGGGTGCGGCGGATTGTGCGGCAACCTGTCGGTCAATGCACCGATGGCGTCGACCTGCGTACCGGTGACCAACGGGACGATCGCGATGGCCGCGACCGACATGGGCCACGAAGGCGGCAACGACGGCGCATGGGCGCTCGATCCGAAGGCGAAACTCGACTTCGCGTATCGCGCCGAGCACGCGACCGCGCAGGTGGCGAAGGCGATCATCGGCAAGTTCTATGCAAGGCCCGCGCGCTACGCCTACTTCGACGGCTGCTCGGACGGCGGTCGTGAAGCGCTGATGGAGGCGCAGCGTTTCCCCGACGATTTCGACGGCATTGCGGCCGGTGCGCCCGCGAACGACCTGATCGTGCAGAACACGTTCCATCACGCATGGCCGGCCGCGGTCAATACGGACCCGAAGACGGGCAACGCGATCCTGCTCGCGGGCAAGCTGCCGATGCTGCATGCGGCGGTGCTGAAGGCGTGCGACGGGCTCGACGGCGTGGTGGACGGCGTGATCGACAACCCGCGCGCATGCCGGTTCGATCCCGCGACGCTGGTGTGCGCGGCCGGGCAATCGACCGCGACGTGTCTGACGCCGCAGGAAGCCGACGTCGTGCGCAAGATTCACGACGGCGCGACCGCCGCGAACGGCGTGCGGCTCGAACCGCTCGTGTCGCGCGAATGGGGTTCGGAGCTGAACTGGAGCCTGTTCGTCCCGGCCACCGCGACAGCACCGAGCGGCACGATCAGCTTCGTGCTGCCGTTCCTGCGCTATCTCGATTACTACAACGCGTCGTATCCGTCCGCAACGATCGGCGACCTGAAATTCACGCTCGACGCGTTCATGAAGACGGTGCCGGTGTCGAACTACCTGGCCGCGACCGATCCGGACCTCGGCCGCTTCGCGGGCCGTGGCGGCAAGCTGCTGTTGTGGCACGGCCTGGAGGACCAGCATATCTCGCCGCGTTCCAGCATCGCGTACTACGAAGCAATGAAGAAGACCATGGGCGATGCGCAGGTCGACCGCTTCGCGCGCTTCTACCTGTTCCCGGGCGTCGCGCACTGCGGCGGCGGGCAAGGGCCGGACGTGTTCGACGTACTCACGCCGCTGATGGCGTGGACCGAGATGGGTGCGGCGCCGGGCAGGATCGTCGCGTCGATCGTCGACGCGAACGGCAACACGACGCGTACGCGCCCGGTGTTTCCGTACCCGGCCACCGCGCGCTATACGGGCAGCGGCAGTACCGACGATGCCGCGAATTTCGTGGCCGATACGCCCAGGGCCGATCCGTATGTCGACCTGCACTGGGCCGGGGAATGGCTGTATTCGCCGGGCTACGAGGCGCAGTGCCAGGCCAAGGGTTCGCAACTCGTCTGCACGGGCGGCAACGGCTGGCGCGCGTATCGCCCCTGAGCGAGCGGCAGGCCACGATCACGACAATTCACTTACTCAAACAGGCAAGGAAGGAGACAGTTCGATGAAGAAGCAGGCAATGCGGGCGGCACTGGCGTCCGGCGTCGCGATGACGGTCGTCGCGCCGGCGTTCGCGCAAAGCAGCGTCACGTTGTACGGGATCGTTGACAACGGCATCGGTTACCAGAGCAACGCGACGACGGTCGGGTCGACGAGCGGCGGGAAGTCGGTCGTCAGGATGAACCAGGGCGTGTGGGCCGGCAGCCGTTTCGGGCTGAAGGGCAGCGAGGATCTCGGCGGCGGCACGAAAGCGATCTTCACGCTCGAATCGGGCTTCAATTCGGCCACGGGCGCCGCGCAGTACACCGACGCGATGTTCGGGCGCCAGGCGTGGGTCGGGTTGACGAACGCGACGTACGGCACGCTGACCGCGGGCCGGCAATATGCGTCGTACTACCAGACGATGTCGACGTTCAGCCCGACCACGTGGATCACCGGTTACTACGGCGCACACCCGGGCGACGTCGACGGGCTCGACACGATCTACCGCGCGAACAACACGATCGAGTACACGTCGCCGAAATGGTATGGCGTGACGCTGAGCGGGTCCTACTCGCTCGGCGGCGTGGCCGGCAGCACGAACGCCGGTTCGACGTGGGCGACCGGCATCCAGTATGCGGCCGGCCCGCTCGGCGTCGGTGTCGCGTTCGAGCGCGTGAACAACGCGAACACGGCCGGCGGTACGTGGGGCGCGAATTCGACGACATCGAACGGCGGTGCGCAGATCGGCGTCTCGGCGGTCACGAACGGCTACCAGACCGCGAAGGCGCAGCAACGGTTCGCGGTCGGGCTCGCTTACCGGTTCAGCGATGCGTGGGACGCGACGGCCACGTACACCAACACCGAGTACATCCCCGGTGCGGCGTCGAAGTTCTTCAATACGGCGATCTTCAACACGGCCGGCGCGGTGCTGCACTGGAAGCCGTCGGCGGTCTGGGATTTCGGCGCGGGCTATGCGTACACGCGTGCGACGGAGTCGAACGGTATCACCGACAGCGCGCAGTATCACCAGTTCAACCTGTCGCAGTACTACTCGCTGTCGAAGCGCACAGGGTTGTACCTGCTCGAGGCGTACCAGCATGCGAAGGGCAAGACGCTCGGCACGAGCGGTGCCGGCAGCATCGTCGATGCGACCGCGACGCTGGGCGACGGGTTCAATACGGCGCCGTCGTCGACCGGCAACCAGTTCGCGTTCGGCGCGGGGATCATTCACCGGTTCTGATGCGCGCGTGCCTGCGGCGCGAGCCGCCGCAGGCACGGTTCGGTAACACGCCGTTCAACGCCCCGTTTTCAGCTGCGCCCACAGCCGGTTCTGCAGCCGGCGGATCTCGGGCGGCATCGGCTTGAGCAGCGTCATCTTGCTCAACACCTCGTCGGCCGGATACACGGACGGGTCGCGTGCGATGGCAGGTTTCACGTATTGGCGCGCGGCCTTGTTCGCGGTCGGGTAGAACACCGCGTTGGTGATGCCCGCGTTGACCTTCGGGTCCTGCAGGTAGTTGATCCACTTCAGCGCGGCATCGCGGTTCGGCGCGTCCTTCGGGATCACCATCATGTCGAACCACAGCAGGCCGCCTTCCTTCGGATTCGCGAAGCGGATCTCGTACGGCCGTTTCGCCTCGGCTGCGCGGCGGTGCGCGATGCCGACGTCGCCCGAATAGCCGAACGACACGCACAGGTCGTTGTTCGCGAGATCGTTGATATAGCCCGACGAATTGAATTGCGTGATGTACGGGCGCACCTTCTTCAGCACCTCGTACGCGGCGCGGTAGTCGGCCGGGTTCGTGCTGTTCGGATCCTTGCCCATGTATTGCAGCGTCGCGGCGAACACGTCGACGGCCTGGTCGAGGAACGACACGCCGCAACTCTTCAGCTTCGCCATGTTGGCCGGATCGAACACGAGCGCCCAGCTGTCGACCGGCGCCTTGTCGCCGAGCGCCTTCTTCACGGCCTGCACGTTGTAGCCGATGCCGTCGGTGCCGTAGGCCCACGGTACGCCGTACTGGTTGCCCGGATCGGCGTCGGCGACCATCTTCATCAGCAGCGGATCGAGGTTCGACAGGTTCGGCAGCTTCGACTTGTCGAGCGTCTGGTAGACGTTCGCCTGGATCTGCTTGGCCATGTAGTTCGACGTCGGCACGACGATGTCGTAGCCGGAATTCCCCGACAGCAGCTTGGCCTGCAGCGTGTCGTCGCTGTCGTAGTTGTCGTAGCGGACGTGCAGGCCCGTCTGCTTCTGGAAGTTCGGGATCGTGTCCGGCGCGATGTAGTCGGACCAGTTGTAGATGTTCAGTTCGCCGGCTGCACGGGCGGTCGTGACGGTGACGGCGGCCAGCGACAGGATGGCGGCGGTTGAAATGGTGCGGCGAAGCGTGCGGATTCGCATGACGTAGTTTTCCCTGGCGGTGCGCGTGTCGAGCCGCGATGAGCGGATCGTCACGCGACGGTTCATCGGATGGAACAGGCATGCATGACCGGTGCTGACAGCAAGCACCGGCGATGCAAAAAATCAGGAGTCCGTTCGAAGCTGTGCGTGGATGGCAGGCGGTTGCAGCGCGAGCTGATCCCTTCACCGATCAGGCGATACGACGCGCAGGACGAACGGACACGGAGAAAGGGCGTGGAGCGCTAAGGCAAGAGCGACGCGACGTCATCGGTACGGATCGCGACGGGCGCGCGGGCGGCGACGGCGTTGTGACGGCGAACGGAACGGCGCGACAGGATGGTGTAGATCGACAGAGGCAGGCGAGGGCTTCGCCAGCCGTCACTGTCGTCGGGGGACGCGATCGCGGCGCGCAAATTGCGCGCATCGCCTCGTCTCCACCGCACCAGCGGGCCACGGATTCTCACGATTACTCTCGACCGGGTTGTTGAAAGTATTGAACACCTGACGATTCGCCAACGGCTTCCGTTCCGGGGCGCGATCATCGCCTTTGCCGCTTGGCGGCATCGACTGCCTCACTCGGACTGAAAGCATGACATTCAGCGAAATCGTCGAAACATGACGCTCCCGTGAATCATCAGGTAAATCGCTGTAAGGATGTCTCCGGATTTTCCCTAGTGATTTGCACGCCGATGAGAGGGTTCGGTACGGGAAACTTCCAGCCGCGCATGGCATGAGAATAAGGGTTTTCGCTGATCCGGGCGCATCGAAGGTGATGAGAATATTCGACGGTCTGCCGCTTGCGCCGCGACGCGCCAATGTACCGGGAGGGAATGTGTCAGCCTTTGAAATCCGATCCGCGAACGAATCCGACACGCAGCGGATCTTCGAAGTCCATCTGGATTCCGTCACGCGACTGTGCGCGGCGGATTACTCGCGCGAGCAGATCGCAAGCTGGCTGGACGGGCGCACGCCGGCCATGTATCTCGATGCGATCGGGCGCCACGCACTG
The DNA here is from genome assembly GCF_029962485.1 of Burkholderia cepacia. NCBI lineage: Bacteria > Pseudomonadati > Pseudomonadota > Betaproteobacteria > Burkholderiales > Burkholderiaceae > Burkholderia > Burkholderia cepacia. The sequence goes on along the minus strand of NZ_CP073639.1, from coordinate 779,246 downwards.
TGGGTTGCCGACGACGGCGACGTGCTCGGGTTCGCGGAAACGGCCGGCGAAGAACTGACCAAGCTGTTCGTTCGCGGCGACCGCGCGCGCAGTGGCGCGGGCCAGGCGTTGCTGGAGGCAGCCGTGTCCGGTATCGCGCGCGACGGATGCGGTCGCGCCTATCTCGAGGCGACAACGAATGCGGTGCCATTTTACGAACGCCACGGCTTCGCCGTGATCGGCACCGGCCATTTTTCCCATGGAAACAGCCCGATTCAACTTGAAATCGTGAAGATGGAGAAACGGCTGTCGCGAGCATAGCCGTGTCCTCAGGCGACCCGGATCCCGAAGTTCTCGATCATCATGGCCGCCTGATCGTAGGAGACGATCGCTCCGCGCAGCACGCCGGATGCGAGCAGCTTGGGCATCGCGCCCAGATCGACGTCGCGCAGGTCGGCGCCCTCGAAACGGGCGTCGTTCAGGTGTGCGTTGCGCAGGCTGCCGCCTTCGAACACGGCATCGCGGAAGTCCGCGCCGGCGAGGTCGGCGTCCGAGAAATCGAGCGCGACGAGCCGCGTCTTCCGGAACGAGAAGCGCCGGAGGCTCGCGCCGACCAGCAGCGTGTTCGCGAATTCGAGGCCAAGCGATTTGCATTCCTCAAAATCCGCCCCGGTCAGTCGACATTCGTCGTACCGGACCGAACCGAGCTTGCTGCGCCGCCAGCTCGTATTGTTGAGATCGCATGCCTGGAACACGGCGTCCTCGAGGTCGCACGACGCAAAGTCGGCCTGGCGGGCGCGGCAGCGGATCCACGATGTGTGCGCGAGCGTGGCGCCGACGAACGACGCTTCCGCGAGCGCGCATCGTTCGAAGCGCGCGCCGCGCAAATCCAGGCGCGACAGGTTCGCGCCTTCGAGGTCGCAGTCCTCCAGATGAAGGGGCGCCGTCGAGCCTTCGACGAGTTGCATCAATTCGGCGCGATCCAGCGTGCGGCCGGTCACGGAGACACCAAGGGTCATGAGGCGATCCATAGTCATGTGAATGGGCGGGGCAAACATTATCCGGATTTCGGGCGCATCGAGCGACCGGCATCGCCTACTGCGCTGCCTTCCTTTTGACCGCAGCCGGCTTGCCGGCCGGTTCGGCGCGCGTCGGCCACAGAATCCGCATCTGCGCGCGCATCGCTAGGTCGTCTGCCGGAACCAGGCAGTATGCGAGACCGATGCGGCTGACCAGCGCGATGATGTCGTCGAGCGCGGGCGCCGACGCGCCGCGCACGGCGACGTACGCGCGGTAGGGCTCGTCCAGCACGCGCCGCCACATCGGCGCGATGTTCTCGACGATGAAGCCGAACACGTCGGTCGACAGGCTCGTGGCCAGGTAGTTGTGGTGAAAGCCGCCGTGATGGCGATCGCGGTAGCGTACCGCGAAGCACACGCTCTCCTCGCAGTAGGCCTCGAAATCGTGTTCGAAGCCGACGAGCGCGCGTTGCATCTCGTCGAAGAATTCGGCGTTCTGGACGCTGATCACACCCTGGATCAGTTCCTTCTTCGTGCCGAAATACCGGTACAGCGTGCGCCGCGAAATGTTGGCGCGCCGCGCGACATCGTCGATCGACAGGCTGTCGATCCCGTGCTCGATCATCGCGTCGAGCGCCGCGCGCAGGATCGCGTTTCGCCCGTCATTGACGCTGTCCATCCTGCTGGCGTCGCCCCAGCGCAGTTGCCGATCCATACCTTTCCTCGATGCCGCATGCCGCGCGGCGTGTGTCGATCCGCCGACCGGTTCCGGCGGTGCGGAATTTTCGCACACGTTGTCACAGAAATCGAATTTGTGCCATTATGCGGCACAAATAAGATGTTTTGTGACATAGCGTTCCGGCCGGATTCTCCGGCCGGCGCATTCGCGGGCAAGGTCCGGCCACGCAGGTGTCGGCCGGCGCCCACCTTTGACTGGAGGAGACGATCCATGACCGATTCCACCGTGCTGGCGACCCAGCGCCCCATTCACCGGATTCACGCCGCACCCATCGACGCGCGTTACGCACGCGGCTGGCATTGCCTGGGGCTGGCCGACGATTACCGCGACGGCCGCGCGCATGGCCTGTCGATCTTCGGCACCCGCGTGGTGGTGTTCCAGGGCGAGGACGGGCAACTGCGCATCCTCGACGGCTACTGCCCGCACATGGGCGCCGACCTCGGGCGCGGGCATGTCGAAGGCGACACGCTCGTGTGCCCGTTTCACGGCTGGTCGTGGGCCGGCGACGGATCTTGCGCGGCGATCCCGTATTCGTCGCGCATTCCGCCGAAGGCGCGCATCAAGTCGTGGCCGGTGATGGAGCAGAACCATCTGCTGTTCGTGTGGAACGATCCGGAGGGCAACGCACCCGAGCCGTCGGTCGCGATTCCGCGGATCGACGCGTGCTTCTCCGATGCATGGAGCGACTGGGCCATCGTCAAGTGGGTGATCAACACGAACTGCCGCGAACTGATCGACAACCAGTCGGACATGGTGCACTTCGGCCCCGTGCACGGCGCGCCGATCGACTATTTCTGCAATACGTTCGCGGGCCCGGTCGCCTACCAGAAGTTGCGCGGCGCAAGCTCGCGGCTGGCGGGCAGCGGGCGGCTGACCGCGGATTCCGCGTACTTCGGCCCCGCGTACCACGTGACGTTGATGACGGGCGAGGCGCAAGGGCAGGCGGTCAACTCGATCCTGCTCAACAGCCACGTGCCGATCGACACGAACAGCTTCGAGCTGCGCTTCGGCGTGATGGTCCAGAAGGATCCCGCACTGTCGGACGAGCAGAGCCGCGCGATGGTCGACGGCTACGTGCTGGCCGCGCAGTCGGCGTTCCGCGAGGATGTCGCGATCTGGGATCACAAGACGCGCGTCGACAATCCGCTGCTGTGCGAAGGCGACGGGCCCATCTACCGGTTGCGCGAGTGGTACCGGCAGTTCTACACCGACGTCGCCGCGCTGCCGGCGCTGCATGCGCGCGTCGAGGTGCACGAGTACCGCGGCGAGAACGCGTGCTGGCGCCAGCTGGCCGATGTACCGGCCGACGCGGCGAGCCGCCTGTCCACGATCTGACGCGGGGGCGGCCATCATGCACGACGATCGATACGATTCCGCCGGCGACGCCACGTACGACGTGGTGGTGGTCGGCTCAGGCGCGGGCGCGATGACGGCGGCGCTGCGCGCGCACGATCAGGGCCTGTCGGTCCTGGTCGTCGAGAAAAGCCCCGTGTATGGCGGGACAACGGCTGTTTCGGGTGGCGGCATCTGGATTCCATGCAACGACCAGATCGCGGCGCTCGGTGGAAACGATTCGTATGACGAAGCGATTGCGTACCTGCGCGAAGTCGTTCGCGAGGACTTCGACCGGCCGCGCATCGATGCGTATCTCGAGAACGGTCCGAAGATGGTCGCGTATCTCGCGCAGCACGCACAAACGCGTTTTCATGCGGTGCCGCGTTATCCCGACTACTACCCCGACCGCGTCGGCGGCAAGCCCGGCTTCCGGACGATGGAACCGGCGGCGTTCGATGCCGCCCGCCTCGGCACGCATTTCGACACGTTGCGCGCGCCGTCGCCTGCCACGCTGATCGCCGGCCGCATCGCGATGACGCAGATCGAAGCGCACACGATCGTCACGAAGGAGCGCGGCTGGTTGCGGCTCACTGCGCGCCTGATGCTGCGCTATGCCACCGATTTCCGCTGGCGCCGCCGCACCGCGCGCGACCGGCGCCTCACGCTCGGCAATGCGCTGGTCGCCAGCCTGCGCGCGGCGCTGGCGCAGCGCGGCATTGCGCTGTGGCTCGACACGCCGATGCGCTCGCTGCAGTCCGACGGCGCGCGCGTAAACGGCGTGGTCGTCGAGCGGAACGGGCGCACGGTCGGCATCCGCGCGACGCACGGCGTGGTGCTCGCATGCGGCGGGTTCGAGGCGAACCAGGCGATGCGCGAGCAGTACCTGCCGGCGCCGACGCGCGCCGAGTGGAGCGCGGCGCCGCCGATCAATACCGGCGACGGCATTCGCGCGGGGCTCGCGCTGGGCGCCGGCGTCGCGCTGATGGACTTCGTCTGGGGCGTGCCGACGGTGCGCGTGCCGGGCGAGGAGAAGCAGCGCGGGCTGTTCGTCGAGCGCTCGGCGCCGCGCTGCGTGATGGTCAACGGGCTCGGACGGCGCTTCGTCAACGAATCCGCGCCGTATCCGGACGTGATTCACGCGATGGTCGCGGATCACGCGCAAACGCAGGCCTGCGTGCCCGCGTGGCTGATCTTCGATGCCGAATACCGCAAGCGCTACCCGTGCGGCGTGCTGCTGCCCGGCAGCGTGCAGCCGGACAGCCGGATCCCGGCCGGCTGGCTGGACTCGGTCATCTATCGCGCGGACACGCTGGCCGAACTGGCCGCGAAGATCGGCGTGAACGCCGACGGCCTGGCGCAGACCGTCGCGCGGATGAACGGCTATGCGGCCACCGGCGTCGATACGGAATTCGGCAAGGGCGGCAACGTGTTCGACCGCTACTACGGCGATCCGTCGTCGAAGCCGAACCCGTGCCTCGGGCCGATCGAGCGCGCGCCGTTCTACGCGTTGCGGCTCGATCCGGGCGAGATCGGCACGAAGGGCGGGCTGCGCACCGATGCGGATGCGCGCGTGCTGCGACCCGACGGCTCGGTGATCGACGGGCTGTACGCGCTCGGCAACACGTCGGCGGCCGTGATGGGCAAGACCTATCCGGGCCCCGGCTCGACGATCGGGCCGGCGATGACGTTCGGCTACGTGGCGGCCAACCACATTGCGGCCGTGCGGCAGCTTGCGGGCGAGGCGTCGGCGGCTGGCGCGTGATCGAGTGAACGCGCGGATGCAGCGCGTCAAATGAACGGCGGCTGCGCGCCGCCGCCTCAGTCGGCGCCGATCTTGTCTTCGGCGTACACGAGCTGCTGCAGGCGCGCGGCGGCTTCATCGCGCATTTCGATCGAGACCTGCGGCGACACGCCGGACGCACCCGCTGGCGCGTAAAGCGCGCCGATCAGCGGCGGCTGGGCCGCGACGAACGCGCGCCATTTCTGTGACGACGCACGCATCGCTTCGCGAGATGCAGGCGGCAGGCGGCGTTCGATCGCCGCCGTCACGTCGTCGATATCCCGCAGGTACAGCGGCGTGGCTTGCGCCGCGCAGCGGCCCTTTGCGTCGAGATCGGCGAGCGCCGTGCAGTGCGCACGTTCGAAGCGTGCACCGCGTCGCGGAACGGCGACGACGCGCTCGGGCTTGTCGTCCGTCGCGGGCGGCAGGCGCGTGGCCAGGCTGAAGCCGCGCGCCGTGCGATCGGCGTCGAACCGCTGCAGCGACAGCGCGCGTTGCCGCGTCAGTTCCATCACGTCGTTCGCATTCATCGGTGCGTAGACCGTGCCGCGTGTCGTCGCGTAGACGGCGCCGATCAGCTTCAGGTCGGCGTCACGGCGCGCGAGCCACGCGCGCTGGGCACGCAGCAGCCCGGGCCGGTCCACCGCCGGCAGCGATGCCTGCAGCGCGCGATAGCTGGCGTTGAGCCGTGCGTCCCATGCGTGGTTCGCGTCGACGATGCATTCGTCCTGGCCGCCTGTCGACGCATGTGCGGGATCGTTCAGGCACTGCGTCATCGTCTGGTCGATCGGGTTGAGGCCGGTTGCGGCATCGGGTTGCGCGGCAGCGGCGGCAGGCGCGGTGACGACCGCGCAAAGTGCGAGGGCCGCGAGACGTTCGAGCATGGACGGCGTCCTTTATTGTGGTGAGCGTTGGTGCGCGTTTTGGATCGAAGCGGGACCGTTGAATATCAGCTGCCGGCGGGCCCCGGCCGGCTGAAACGCTGCTCGACCACCTCGGTACCCCAGTGCGTGCCCGCGGACTCGTCAGTCAGCGTAAAGCCGAACGACTCGTACAGGTGGCGCGCCGAATCCAGTCCCTTGAACGTCCACAGATAGGTCTCGTGAAACCGGTGCTCATCGACGAAGCGCATGGCCAGCGTCATCATCTGGCGCCCGACGCCGGACCCGCGCAACGCGTCGTTCACGATGAACCAGCGCAGGTGCGCGACGCCGGTGGCCGGGTCGCCGTCGATCGCGAGCGACGCGAGCGTCCGCCCGTCTTCCCGGCAGAGCCACAGTGCCTTGCCGTCGGCCGGCAACGCACCCGCGAACTCGGCCAGCTCGGTCGCCACCCGCTTTTCGAAAAAGGCGCCGAACCCCCAGTGCTCCGAATAGAAGCGTGCATGCAGGCTCGCGATGTCGCCGATACAGCCCGGTTGGTAGCCTTCGAGAATCGGCGGCGTGTCGGCTGTCGCCGCGGGCGCCTTGACGGCGTTGTCCTGCGCGAGTGCATCGGCATACAGCGCGAGCGAACGCAGCAGCGCCTGCTGATCGGCGGGAATCATGCGACGCAGCGCGTTCGACACCTGATCGGTCGCGAACGTGTCGATTCGTTTCTGGAGCTTTTTTCCTTCGGCGGTCAGGTACAGCTCGATCGCGCGTGCATCCTCGTTCGACACGCGGCGCTCCACGACACCGGCCGCCTCGAGCCGCGCGAGTTGCCGGCTCGTATTCGATTTGTCGAGCCGCAGGATGTTGCCGAGATCCTTCGCGTTGATGCCGGGCGCCATCCCGATCTCGAGGATCGCGTGAACGGCCGATGGCGCCCAGTCGCTGTCGGCGAGCGTCGCGCGCATGAAGCCGAGCTCGCGTACCAGTTTGCGGGAGAAGTCGCGCAATTCGAGGATGGTCGCGTCGCGAGGCTTGGCAGGCGGGTCGATGAGGTCCATGGGGTGCCCCAAATGGTTGCGTATCGCAATCGATAATAGTTGCGATGCGCAACTTGTCAAGGCGAATTTGCCGGCGAGCAGGAGTGGTATTGGCGCGGATGGCGGCGTGCCGCCGGGTGGACGCATACTGCGCATATCGGGCGGCCGGCGACCGGCGGCGCTGCCCGATCATCGATCCAGGTCCGCGGACCACGGAGGCCACCATGAACAAGCTGTTGCCGATGTCGATTGCGTTGCTTGCCGGATGCGGCATCAGTGCCGGATCGCTCCACGCGGCCGGCGACATGGATGCGCCGCCCTGCAGCGCCGCGCATGCGGCGGACCAGGGCGGGAATGCGGCAACGTCGGGTACGTCGGTCCGCAGCTTTTCGACTGCCGGGTGTTCCGGCGCGGTGCTGCAGGGTGACCGCGCCACCGCGACGGTCAACGGCGACCGGATCGAACTGCGCGACGGCATCGTCTATGTGAACGGGCGGTCGTACGGCCCCGTCACGCCTGCGCAGACGGTCGAATACGAGGCCGCGCGCGACAGGCGCACGTTGAAGGTCGACGGAAAAGTCCGCACGCCGTTGCGCTGATGGCCCGCCGCGTCGGCCACGTGGCAGCCGCGGCGCGTGACGTCACGTCGTCTTCGGGTAGCTGACTTCCATGCCCGCGCGCACGTCCTGCTGGATGCCGTACTGCGCGAACGGATAGCGCAGCCCGTTGCGCGACAGCGCCTCCATTCCGGTAATGGCCAGTTCGAGCGCGTCGGGCGCCAGCGCCATCAGCATCTCGTCGTCGAGCACACCGCCGTAGCGGCGCTCCGCGTAGCACGGAATCGACAGGCTCGGCTGCCCGGTCGACAGCGCGCGGCCCCACGAATCCGCACAGGCCGATTCGCCGACCACGCTCCAGTCGAAGCGCTTGTATCCCGACCATTGCAGCCCGTTGATGAAGTACATCATCGCGCCGGGCGTCGCGTAGAACAGCGCAATGTCGGGCTCGATGCGGCCGGCCGCGAGCGGCGACACGACGAGCGCGTCGTACTTGCCGTCGGCCACGCAGTGCATCGCGGCCTGGTGGGCGCGCGAATCTTCCTGCGTCGCATACCAGACGCCCGCCATCTGCTGGCCGGACGCCCACTCGGCATCCTTCGCGTGACCGAGCCCGACGACCGACCGGCATTGCGCGCCGACGAGGTCGTCGGCCGTGATGCCGACCGTGAAGCCGAGCCGCGCCGTTTGCCCGACGATCTGGTCCAGCGAATGGATCGCCTTCGGGCGGCGAATGCGCGGGACAGCTTCCATGTCCTCGCGCCGTTCGAACAGCTTCATCCCGAACGGGATGCTGCGCAGCTTGAGCAGCCGCTCGAGGTCCGCCGACAGTCCGGCAAGCGTGTCTTTCATGTGGGGTCTCCGGGATTCGCCGGACCAGTGTAGCGATCCGCGCCAGCCCCTTCAACATGCCGCCGGGCGCTTATTCGACCAGTGTCAGCCGGCCGTCGCTGAGCCGCACTTCGCGTCCGATCCACGCCGCATCGACGCGCGGCAGCACGGCCGACGGCTTGCGCAGTTCGCGCAGCAGCGTCGCGCCGTGCGACAGCCGGCCGCCCATGCGGGCGATGACGGCGCGCGCGGCCTGGTACTGCGCGTGCCGGCCCGGGTCGAGCGAATCTTCGAGCAGGATGTCGTGGCCGAGCACGCCCTGCGTGTGGCCCGGATAGATCATGAAACCGGTGGCCTCGTCGGTGCCTTCGCTGCCGTCCTGCCAGAAGCTGCCGTTGCGTTCGCGGCGCTCGGGGTGGGGCGCGAACCAGGTATCGCGGTCGGCGGCCGGCATCGCGTGATGCAGGCGGAAGAACACGCGCATCAGGTTGTCGCGATACCACTCGCGTACCTGCAGATACCAGCCGCGCATGCCGGGCACGCCGAGCGTGTGCAGCACGCGGACCGGCAGCGGCCAGTCGGGAAAGGGCTGCAGCGGCAGGTCGGTGGCCGCGGGCCGCGCGGTGCCCGGATCGGTTTCCCACGGCAAGCGGTGCGGGCTGTCGTCGAGCTGGCCATAGGCGGTCGGCGGCCGCCCCCACAGTGCGCCGCCGCTGCTGGCGAGCGATGACGCGATGCACAGGTTGCCCTGCACGACGAACACGTAGAAGCGCGTGAACCAGTCGGCCAGTTGCTGGCCGTCGGCGCGCTGTTCGACGAGCGTCGCGAGTTCCCGGTCGAAGCGCTGCAGGCCGCGCGCGAGCGTCGGCAGGTGCCCGCGCGCGACCCGCAGCATGCGCCAGAACACCGGCAGCGAGCGCACCAGGCGCAGCGGACGCCAGCGCAGCGGCGGCGTCGCGCCGCCGATTTCGCCGCTGTAGTTCGCGGCCGATACGCCCCAGTCCGCGAGACGGGCGAGGAACAGGTCGTTGTTGATGTACGACGCGCCGCCGTACAGCGCGGTGAACGGCTCGTTGTCGCACAGCACGCGTGCGTCCCAACGCGCCATGATGGCCGGGATGCTGCCGGCCGCGCGCCGTTGCGCGTACTCGACCAGCCGGCTCGGCTGCGGCGGCAGGATCTCGGCGATGTTGGCCGAGGTCAGGTGCCGGTGCCAGCCGTAGCTGCTGATCGGGCGGTACTGCAAGAGCCACAGCTGCGTGCCGTCCCACGCCCATTCGACATCGCCGGGCACGTAATGGAACGCGTGCAGCACGCGTTGCAGGAACGCCCACAGCTGCTGCGCGGTCAGCCCGTGAGCGGTCGCGAACGTGCCGTGTTGCCACGGTTCGCCAAGCCGCGACAGGATCGCGCGCTGCGGGCTTGCCTGCCCGTCGGCGAGCGATTCGAGGTGGCCTTCCACCCATTCGACTTCGGCGGCGAGATGGCGCACGAACGCGATACCGGACAGCACGGGCGTGACGAAGCGCTGCACGACCGCTTCCTCCAGGCCGCCGTCGAGCAGCTCGGCCACGCGGCCGGCCGCGTGCGATGCCGGCACGCGCAGGAACGTCGTGTGCAGGCCGGCATTCGCCGCGTCGGCCTGGTCTTCGCCATGGCTCGACGAGCGGATCGCCCATTCGGCGCCGGGCTGGCTCGCGAGAAAACCGGGCAGGCGCGGATCGTCGGCGCGGGTCAGCGACATGGCGGGTGGCACGGGGAGGCCGGCCAGCGTGGCCAATGCCAGGCGTCCACCCTTCGTGTGCGCGACGAAGCCCGGGGCGCCGGCTTCGAGCCATTGCGCGAACGCGGCCGGCGCGTCGATCCACGGATAGTGTCCCCAGCCGGGTTGCAGCGTGACGGTGAGGTCGGCGCGCGCGAGGATCGCCGACCACGCGGCGGCCTGGCGCACGCCGAGCACGGCGTCCTGGTCGCCCCATACGAGCTCGATGCGGTCGGTGACCCACTCGAGCAGCGGCAGCGCGGTATCGGCGCGCACGAGGTCCCAGTGCGGCAGGAATGCGCGGCAGCGCGCATAGCCGGCGCCCATGCGGCGGTACTGCGCGGGCGTCCAGGTCTGGTTCGAGAACTTGCGGGCGAACAGCGCCGGATAGTGCGCAAGCAGCCAGTGGATCGTCTTGCGCAGCGGCTTCGGCGCCATCAGTTTCGGCAGGCGCCGTTCCCACAGGAACGCGCCGACGGGTGCGAGCAGCACGCTGCGCTCGAAGTGGCCGGGGCGCCGCTGCAACGCGTGCAGGACCAGCAGCGCGTTCACGCCGACCGCCATGATCGCGTGGCCCGGTTCGGTGGCGTCCAGCAGCGCTTGCGCATACGCGGCGAGATCCTCGCACGGCGGCGCGGGGTGATCGCCGAAGCCCGGCAGTTCCAGAGGCACCGGCCGGTAGTGCCGGAAGTGGGGCAGTGCATCGTCCCACCAGTCGGCCGCGCTGCCGTTGCCGGCGAGGAGGTACAGGATCGGTTTGCTCATGAATGCTTCGTCGGTCGACGATCGTCGCGGTCGCGCGCGCCCGATCGGGGCGGCGACGCCGGCGGATGCCACGGCTCTCGTTGGTGTTATGCCGATGCGAGTGGAATGGAAGGACGGCCCGCTCGGGTGGATGGTTGCGGGCATTCTACGCGAGTCGATTCCATTCGATTCGGGATGCATTCCGCGTGCGGTTTTTTTTCGAAGCGCGTCCGTCGCGCAAGCGCGGCACGTAGAATCACGCCACCGGAATTCACCGGACGGGATTCAAGGAAAGACAATGAAAAGAAGCTGGATCGCGGGGGGATTGATTGCACTCGCCACCCACGGCGCATGGGCCGGGAACTGGGTCACGCTGGGTCCCGGTCCGGCTGTCGGGCTTGATGTCGATCCCGCGTCCGTCCAGCGTGGCCCGCTCAATTCGTGGGTGACGGTCAGGATCGCCTATGCCGAACCGCGCCGGTACTCGGCGCCGTTTCCAGTGCGAAGCATCGTGTCCGACTGGTCGTTCGACTGTGCGAACAAGACGTGGGCGATGGGCAAGACGATCATGACCGGAACCCAGCCGGGCCAGACCCATGTTTCGCGCGAAGACCCGGACGATTACCGCTATGTCGAGCGCGATTCCATTCAGACGCTGGTCATGAATTACGTGTGCAAGCAATCCTGATGACGGCAATGCAACCCGTGTTGCAGGCCGTTCGAGCGCCGTTTGGCTGTCAAAGGGAATCGTACGTTTTCGCGATGGCGCACGGTATCGATTCGTTTCCAGGGGACGGTGCGATGGCGCACCGTCCCGAATCAGGGCGACGAATCAGTGCGTCGCGGCGGCCGCGACCGCATCGGCAGGGCTGCCCGGCGGCTGCCCCGTTTGCCGGCGCGACCGGCCCGAGCTCAAGTACGCGGCGATCGAATCCTGCGTGACCTCGCCGATCCATACGCCGTCGGGGTCGAGCACAGGCATCCACGACGCGCTGTACTGGTACATCTTCGACAGCACGATGCGCAGGTTGTCGTCTGCCGAGACACCGGCCGGGAACGGCGTCACGCGTTCGCCGCATACGCCGCCGCCGGTGCGTGCCGCGCGGCGCGTCACGTAGCCGAGCGCGCGGCCCGCGTCGTCGAGCACGGTCAGGTAGCGGCAGTCGGTTTCGTCCATCACCGTGAGTGCGTGCGCGAGTGGCGTATCGACGCGCGCCGTTTCGGGCTGCGTGGCGGCGTCGCCGGCCTTCACGAGCAGCAGGCGCTTGAGCGTGCTGTCCTGGCCCACGAACTGCGCGACGAATTCGTCGCGCGGGCGCGCGAGCAGCGTGTCGGGGTGATCGTACTGAACGAGCTGGCCGCGCCGGAACACCGCGATACGGTCGCCCAGCTTGATCGCTTCGTCGATATCGTGGCTCACCATGATCACGGTCTTGTTCAGTTGCCGCTGCATCTGGAAGAACTCGTTCTGGATCGATTCACGATTGATCGGATCGACCGCGCCGAACGGCTCGTCCATCAGCAGCACGGGCGGATCGGCGGCCAGCGCGCGAATCACGCCGACACGCTGCTGCTGCCCGCCCGACAGCTCGCGCGGATAGCGTTTCAGGTACAGCTTCGGATCGAGCGCGACCATCGACATCAGATCGCGTGCGCGCTCGGCGCAGCGCTTCTTGTCCCAGCCCAGCAGGCGCGGCACGACGGTGATGTTCTCCTCGATCGTCATGTTCGGGAACAGCCCGATTTGCTGGATCACGTAGCCGATGTGGCGCCGCAGGTCGACTGCGTCGAGTTGCGCCGTATCCTCGCCGTTGATGAGCACGCGGCCCGACGTGGCGGCGATCAACCGGTTGATCATCTTGAGCGTGGTGGTCTTGCCGCAACCCGACGGGCCGAGGAACACGCAGATTTCCCCTTCGGGCACCGACAGGCTCACGGAGTCGACCGCGCGTACGGCCTGGCCGTCCTTGCGCGTGAAGGTCTTGGTCAGTTGGTCGAGTTCGATCATGTCTTCTGCACTCCCTTCGGTGTCAATGCGCGCTGCAGCATCTGCAGCAGCCGGTCGGCGACGATCGCGAGCAGGCTCACGAGCACCGCGCCCACCAGCAGTTTCATCATGCTGCTTTGCCCGATCGCGCGCAGGATCAGCGTGCCGAGCCCGCCCGCACCGACCACGGCGGCGATCGTCATCACGCCGATGTTCATCACGACCGCGGTGCGCACGCCCGCGAGAATCACGGGCACCGCCAGCGGCAGATCGACGAGGCGCAGGCGCTGCCACGAGGTCATGCCGATGCCGGTGCCGGCTTCCTTGATCCCCGCATCGACGTTGTGCAGCGCGAGGTACGTGTTGCGCATGATCGGCAGCAGCGAATAGAGGAACACGGCCGTGATCGCGGGCGCGGCGCCGATGCCCAGGCCGAAGCGCGAGAAGAACGGGATCATCAGGCCGAACAGCGCGATGGACGGCAGCGTGAGCACGACCGTGGCGATGCCGAGCAGCGGCCCGGCGAGCCAGTCGTGGCGATTGATGAGGATGCCGAGCGGCACGCCCGCGACGATCGCGCAGCCCACGGCGATCGCGACGAGCCACATGTGTTGCAGCGTAAGCTGCAGCAGCTCGGGCCAGCTCGAAGCGAGATAGTCGAATACGCTCATCGGGTCTCCTTCAAGGTAGCGGATGCGTGCGCAGGAACGCGTCGGCGACGTCGCGCGGCGACTGGCCGTCGAGGTCGACGGCCTTGGCCATGGCCTGCATCACGTCGTTGTCGAGTGCGGCCGACAGCGCGTTGAGCTGCGCGGCGAGTTTCGGGTTGCGTTCGAGCGTGTCCTTGCGCACCACGGGCGTCGCGTTGTACGGCGGGAAGAAATGCTTGTCGTCTTCGAGCGGCACGATGCCGAAGCCCTTCACGCGTCCGTCGGTCGTGTAGACGAGGCCGATCTTCAACTGGTTGTTGTGCAGCGCCGTGTAGACGAGCCCCGGATCCATCTGCTTCAGCTGCGCGCGGCCGAACTGCATGCCGTATGCGGCGAGCAGCGGCTTGAGGCCGTCGGGGCGGTTCGCGAATTCCGCATCCATGCCGAACACGTAGTGCTTTGCGGCCGGATCGGTCTTCAGGTGCTCGGCGAGCTGCGACACGGTCCGGATGCCGGTGGCCTGCGCGAGCTGGCTCGGCAGGCCGATCGCGTAGGTGTCGTTGAGCGGCGACGCGTCGAGCCACACGAGCCCGCGCGGCACGTCGAGCGCCTTGACGCGCCGGTACATCTCGTCGGGCGTGAGCTTGTCCTGGATCTTGTTGTAGACGAGCGCGGCGGTGCCCGTGTAATCCCACATCAGGTCGAACTGGCCGTTCTCCAGCGCGCTGCGTACGAGCGTGCTGCCGAGGCCCGAGCGGACTTCCACGTCGTAGCCGCGCGAGCGCAGGTACTGCGAGGTGACTTCCGCGAGCACGTATTGCTCGGTGAAGTTCTTCGCGCCCAGCACGAGCTTCGCGGCGAATGCCGGCGTGCCGGCCGCGAAGCACAATGCACCGGCCGCGCACAGGCGGGCGAGCGATCGAAACGTGCGATGGAGCGTCATGCCGCACCTCCGTGGCGCGCGAGCCAGTGGCGGCTGCCGGCCGCGACGATGCCGTCCAGCACGAGCGCGAGGATCGCGGTGAGCGATGCGCCGAGCAGCAGCAGCGGCTGGTTGTCGAGGTAGATGCCGGGGAAGATCAGCGAGCCGAGGCTGTCCGCGCCGATCAGGTAGGCGAGCGGCGCCGTCCCGACGTTGATCGCGAGCGCGGTGCGCACGCCGCCGACGATGATCGGCAGCGCATCGGGCAATTCGACGCGAACCAGCGATTGCCAGCCTGTCATGCCGATGCCCTTGGCCGCTTCGCGCAGCGCGGCCGGCACGTTCTTCATGCCTTCGTACGCATTGCGCGTGATGGGTAGCAGCGACGCGAGGAACAGCGCGACGATCGCGGGCACGTCGCCGATGCCGAAGATGCCGAGCGCGATGGCCAGCACGGCCAGTGACGGGATCGTGTTGCCGATGTTGAAGACCTGCATGAAGCGCTCGGCCTGATGCTGAAATCGCGGCCGGCTGAGCAGCACGCCGGCCGGTACGCCCACGACGATCGCGAGCGTCATCGAGTAGACGACCAGCAGCATGTGCTGGCCCGCGTAGTAGGCGAGATCGTCCGCGCGCTGGTGGAATGTGTCGGCGCCGATACCGCGCGCCAATGCCCAACCGACTGCGATGATGGCTATCAGGCTGCCCACCAGCTGGACAGTGCGTCGAGTCATGAAGATACGCCTCCTCAATCCCGGTGCGGCACGCGCGCAGGCGCGCGCCGCGATGACGCCGGATGGCGTCGCGATGGAAGTTCGTGATCCCGGCATGGCCGCGATTGAACTGACGGATACAGTGCTGCCGGCTGCACGGATGTGCGGCTGGCGGTCGGGTGAACGCGATGCTGCGTTCGTCTGATTGTCAGGTTCAGCCCGGCGGCGCCGTAACGGCGAGGCGCGTTCGAGCAGGGCGCCGTCGAGTGAAGACGGCATGGATGCGGGCGGCTTGACGCCAACCGCTGGGACCGGTGGCCCCTTTGACGTGGCGAAACGGATGCATGCGCAACAAAGTGCGAAATGGCATCACGTTGCGCACGAGATCATGCGTTTTGTGATGAAGTTGGGGCGAGTATAGAGCAATCAAAAGAACGCGTCTACCTCGGGCGAGGCACGCGATCGTGTGACGGCATCGAGATCGATGACGCCATCGGTCTTCGTTAAAATGATTCGAATTCCAAACTATCAGGCGGCGCCGTCGTTCCGAAACGGAATGCGCGAGCGGCGTTACGTGTCGATGTCGGCGTCCGCGCGCGGCGTCTTTCCCGTCCAGCGCCGGTACGCGTGACGGAAGCTGCGCGGCTCGCTGTAGCCGAGCCGCTCGGCGATCGCCGCGACCGTCAGCGTGTGGTCGTCGAGCATCCGCGCCGCCTCGTCATGACGCACTTCGTCGAGCAGCGACTGGAACGTGATGCCGTCCTTGTCGAGCCGCCTGCGCAGCGTGCGCTCCGTCAGGTGCAGCGCGCTCGCGAGCGACGTCATCGACTTGAAGCGCGCGAGGTCGCGCGCCATCAGCTCCTTCGCGCGATCGGCGAAGCGCGTGCCGACCGACGCGGCCCACTGTCGTTCGAGCACTTCGCACTGGCCATGCAGCGCATTGAAGCTGACTTCGTTCGCGAGACGCGGCGCTTCCGTGCCGTTCACGGACGTGAACACGAGCCGGTTGTCGGCCGCATTGAACGCGACCGGACAGGCGAAGTGGCGCGTGTAGTCGGCCGCATTGCGCGGCGTGCGTCGCGCGAGCTGCACCTGTTCCGGCCACACCGGTTTGCCGACGAGGTCGGACACGATCAGCCGCAGGCTCGACAGGCACATGTCGACCTGGAATCCCTCGAGATCGGGTTCGCCGTTGTAGCGGCCGATGGTCACGCTCATGCCATCCGCGTGCGTATCGATACGTACGTCGAAATACAGTCCCATGAACAGCGGAAATTGCCCCATGCAGCGGAACGCCTGCATCACGGAGCCGCTGATCAGCATCGCGTAGCCGGCGAGGCCGAGCGTCGACACGTGCAGCCGCGCGCCGATCGACAGCCCGATCGACGGTACGCCGCTGCAGCGCAGCAGGTTGCGGAAGCAACGCTGCTCCTGGCCGCGATTCACGTGCAGGTTCGGCGACGCGACTTCGTCCGCGCCAAGCCCCGTGCCTTCGAGCAGCGCGGCGCCGTCGACGTGCCGCACGCGGCACTCGTCCAGCGCAACCGCGATCGCGTGGACGGTGGCCGGAATATCCTCCTGGCGCCCGGCCGGGCGCGCGAGGCCGAGCGACGTGCGCAGGCTGCGCTCGGCACGGCTCTGGTTTCGTTGGGAGCGGCTGTCCATGATGCCGATACGGTGACGGGGTCGCGTAGAACATAGCCGGAATGTCCGCAAAATGCCAGTGCGGCACAGCAGCATGCAGGGCCGGACGGTGCGATGCACGACATCGTGTCCGAAAATATCCCTCGATTACGTCCGCATTTCTCATTCGTCCTCGATTTTTTGGCGCACCACACTTTCTTCCAGTCGTGCTTCGCCGGCAGCGCCGGACGCACGCGTGTTGAGGTCATGAACGCCACCGACGTGAGGACAGCATGGACAACGACAGGCCAGGTCGAACCGCATTCGCCGCCGCGACGCATGATGTCGGCGCGCCCGCGCATCGGGGCGACCCGGACGAACGCCGCAAGCCGCACCTGCTCGGCCTCTCGACGCTCGTGATCTTCGGCCTCGCGTACATGCTGCCGATGACGGTGTTCACGACCTACGGCCTCGTCACGAGCGAGACGAACGGGCATCTGACGGCCGCGTATGCGGTCACGCTGGTCGCGATGCTGTTCACCGCGCGCAGCTACGGCCACATGGCGCGGCTGATGCCGAGCGCCGGTTCCGCCTACACGTTCGCGAGCCGCAATTTCGGCACGTCGGCCGGCTTCATCGTCGGCTGGGCCTTGCTGATGGATTACCTGTTCATCCCGATGATCAGCTACCTCGCGATCGGCATCTACATGAAGCAGATTGTCCCCGGCGTGCCGGCCAGCGTGTGGATCGTCGGCAGCATCGCGCTGATCACCGGGCTGAACATCGTCGGCATCCGGCTCGTCAACCGCGTGAACCTGATCCTGATCGCGAGCCAGCTCGTGTTCATCGCGATCTTCGTCATCGCATCGGCGCGCGTCGCGGCAGGCGAAGGGCTGTCGATGGCGGTCGCATTGCCGTCGTCGGGCGATGCGCGCGCGATCTTCGCGGGCTCCGCGATCCTGTGCCTGTCGTTCCTCGGCTTCGATGCGGTCACCACGCTGTCGGAGGAGACGCGCGAGCCGCGGCGCACGGTGCCGCGCGCGATCCTGCTGTGCACGCTGGCGAGCGGCCTGCTGTTCATGCTGATCGCGTATGTCGGGCAAGTGGTGTTTCCCGACTGGCACGCATTCAAGGATCTCGATTCGGCCAGCCTCGACCTGATGCGGCGCATCGGCGGCGGCACGCTGTCGGCGTTCTTCGTCGCCGTGTATGTGGCCGGCTGCTTCGCGAGCGCGATGGCCGGGCAGGCGAGCGTGACGCGCGTGTTGTTTGCGATGGGCCGCGACCGCGTGCTGCCCGAATGCGTATTCGGCCACTTGCATGCGCGGCTGCGCACGCCGGTGCGCGCGACGCTCGCGGTCGGCGTCGTGTCGCTGTCCGCGCTGTTCATCACGCTCGATCTCGCGTCGACGATGATCAGTTTCGGTGCGCTCGTCGCGTTCGCGATCGTGAATCTGTGTGTGATGCGCAGCTATCTGGGCCGGCCCGAGCATCGCCGCTTCGCGGGCTGGATCACGTTCGGCGTGATGCCGGCGATCGGCTTCGCGATGAACGTGTGGCTCTGGTCGGGACTGTCGCGCCAGACGTTCTACGTCGGCATCGGCTGGCTCGTGCTCGGACTCTGCCAGCTCGTGTGGCTGACGCGCGGCTTCACGCGCCCGGCACCGACGCTGTCGATGAATTGAATGACCGGCCGCGCGGCGCCGGTTCTGAAACCCTGAAGGAGGAGTGACCCATGAACGCTGTTGACGTCAATCTCGATGCGGACCTGCAGGCGCTCGGCAAGCGCCATCTGCTGATGCATTTCACGCATGCCGATGCGTACCGCGAGAACACGCTGACCGTGTTCGACCGCGGCGAAGGCTGCTGGCTCGTCGATCGCAACGGCAAGCGCTATTTCGACGGGCTGGCCGGGCTGTATTGCGTGCAGGTCGGCTACAGCCACGGCGCGGAGATCGGCGACGCGATCCGCGAGCAGATGGTGCGGCTGCCGTTCGCGACCAACTGGGGTGTCGGCCACGAGCCGGCGATTCGGCTCGCGCACAAGCTCGCGGCGCTCGCACCCGAAGGCCTGAACCGCGTGTTCTTCACGTCGAGCGGTTCGGAGTCGAACGAATCGGCGATCAAGCTGGTGCGCCAGTATCACCAGTCGCGCGGCGAGCCACAGCGGCGCAAGTTCATCGCGCGTCGCGTCGCGTATCACGGCACGTCGTTCGGTGCGCTCGCGCTGAACGGGATGACGAACTTCCGCAAGCATTTCGAACCGCTGATGTCGGGCGTGCGGCACGTGGGCAATACGAAGCGCTACGGCCGCCCGGCGGGCGAGACGGAAGCGCAGTTCACGCGCCACCTGCTCGACGAGATTGAATCGTTGATCGTGCAGGAGGGGGCGGATACGGTGGCCGCGATCGTCGTCGAGCCGCTGCAGAATGCGGGCGGCAGCCTGACGCCGCCGGCCGGCTACGCGGCAGGGCTGCGCGACATCTGCGACCGGCACGGCGTGCTGCTCGTCGCGGACGAGGTGATCTGCGGGTTCGGCCGGCTCGGCGAATATTTCGGGTCGGCGCGCTACGGGCTGAAGCCGGACATCATCACGTTCGCGAAAGGCATTGCATCGGGCTACGTGCCGCTCGGCGGCGTGATCGCGAGCGACGCGGTCGTCGATACGGTGCTCGACGGGCCACAGCAGATGTTCCTGCACGGCGCAACGTACGGCGGCCATCCGGTCGCATGCACGGCAGCGCTCGCGAACCTCGAGATCATGGCGCGCGAACGCGTACTCGAGAACGTCCGCGACAACGAAGCCGTATTCCGCCAGACGCTCGACGGGCTGCTCGAACTGCCGTGCGTCGGCGACGTGCGCGGCGACGGCTACCACTACTCACTCGAACTCGTGACCGACAAGGCCGCGCGCCGCTGGTCGGCCGGCATCAGTGCGCAGGCGTTCGTGTCGACACTGCTCGCGCCCGCGATCTTCGATGCGGGGCTGCTGTGCCGGGCCGGTGTCGATCACGAAGGCACGCCGATCGTGCAGTTCTCGCCGCCGCTCGTGATGTCGCGCGACGAGATCGTATGGTTCGTCGCGAAGATCCGCGACATCCTCGTCGACACCTACGCACGGGCGACGCGCTGAGCGCTGCGTTCTTCATTTCAGGAGCATTCGATGCGAACCTCGCAACAGTCCTATATTGACGGCCAGTGGCTCGATCCGGCCGATGCACGATCGATCGACGTGATCGACCCGGCCACCGCGCGACCGTATGCGCAACTCAGGATCGGCGTCGCGGCCGACGTCGATCGCGCGGTCGGCGCGGCGAAACAGGCTTTCGACACGTACTCGCGCTGGTCCGTGGACGAGCGCGTCGCGCTGTTGAAGCGCGTGCTCGAGATCTACCAGCGCCGCTACGAAGCGGTCGCGCAGACGATCAGTCAGGAAATGGGCGCGCCGATCGCGTTTGCGCGCGCGGCGCAGGCCGCCGTCGGCACCGCGCACCTCGAACAGACGATCCGTGCGCTGCAGTCGTTCCGTTTCAGCACGCAGACCGATGCGCTACTGGTGTCGCACGAACCGATCGGCGTGTGCGCGCTGATCACGCCGTGGAACTGGCCGATCAACCAGATCGTCTGCAAGGTCGCGCCGGCGCTCGCCGCCGGTTGCACGATGGTGCTCAAGCCGAGCGAGATCGCGCCGTTCAGCGCGATCCTGTTCGCGGAGATCCTGCACGAAGCCGGTGTGCCGCCCGGCGTGTTCAACCTCGTGCATGGCTACGGGCATGAAGTGGGCGATGCGCTGTCGCGGCACCCGGATATCGACATGGTGTCGTTCACGGGCTCGACGCGCGCCGGTGTCGAGGTCGCGAAGGCTGCCGCCGATACCGTGAAGCGCGTGCACCAGGAGCTTGGAAGCAAGAGCCCGAACCTGATCCTGCCCGACGCCGATATCGAGGATGCCGTCACGCGCGGCGCGCGCAGCTGCTTCAGCAACAGCGGCCAGTCGTGCAATGCGCCGACGCGCATGCTTGTGCATGTCGATCATCTGGCGCTGGCCGAGCAGGCGGCGCGGCGCGAAGCGGAACGTACCGTCGTCGGCGATCCGCGTTCGACGGAAACCGGCATCGGGCCGGTCGTCAGCCGTACGCAGTTCGACCGCATCCAGCACTTCATCCGGCTCGGGATCGAGGAAGGCGCAACGCTCGTCGCCGGCGGCCCCGGGCGCCCGGAAGGGCTTGGCGACGGGTTCTACGTGCGGCCGACGGTGTTCTCGAACGTCACGCCGGACATGACGATCGCGACCGAGGAGATCTTCGGGCCGGTGCTGGCGATCATGACCTACCGGACCGAAGAAGAAGCCGTCGCGCTCGCGAACGATTCGGTCTACGGGCTCGCGGCTTACGTGCAGTCGAAGGATCTCGAGCGGGCACGCCGCGTCGCGGCAAGGCTGCGGGTCGGCAACGTCCACATCAATTACCCGGCGTGGAACCCGGCCGCGCCGTTCGGCGGTTACAAGCGTTCGGGCAACGGGCGCGAGTATGCGGAGTTCGGTCTCGTCGAATATCTGGAGACGAAGGGCACGACGGGGTACGCTTGAGCGGCGCGCAAGCGCGCTGACCGGGTGACGGCGTCCTGCGGGACGCCGTACCTTTTGATCGATTGCGAGGAGGTCGACGATGCAGGTTTCGCAGATGAACGACGGCATGTGCGGGGAGGGCCGCGCGTAATGAAGATCCTGATCGCCCGGATGAACCACGAGACCAACACGTTCTCGCCGGTGCCGACGCCGCTTGCCGCGTTCGGCCGCAACGGCCCCGACTGGGGCGAGGAGGCGTATCGCGCGAACCACGGGATGCGCACGGCGATGGCCGCGTTCATCGACGCGGCCGCGCGCGAAGGCGCCGACATCGTGACGCCCGTGTCGGCGGCCGCGAACCCGAGCGGGCCGGTCGCGGCCGACGCGTATGCGGCAATCTGCGACGCGATCGTCGCGGCCGCGCCCGGTTGCGACGCGGTGATGCTCGACCTGCACGGCGCGATGGTCGCCGAGCAGAGCGCGGACGGCGAGGGCGACCTGCTCGCGCGCGTGCGCGCGGCGCTGCCCGACGCGCCGATCGCGGTCGCGCTCGACCTGCACGCGAACGTCACGCAGAAGATGATCGACCATGCGGACGTGATCGTCAGCTTCAAGACTTATCCGCATGTCGACATGTACGAGACGGGCGAGCATGCGGCGCGCGTGCTGCTCGACCGGATCCACGGTCGTGCACGGCCGGTGCTCGCATGGCGGCGACCGCCGCTGATGACGTCGACGCTGCTCAGCGCGAGCGCCGAAGGCGCGATGCGGCGCGCGGTGGAGGCCGCTCGTGCGGCCGAGGCCGACGGGATGCTGGCGGTATCGGTGCTTCCCGGGTTCTCGCTCGCGGACATTCCCGCGCCGTGCATCAGCGTCGTCGTGGTCGCCGACGGCGACCGCGCCGCGGCCGACGCGGTCGCCGAGCGCATCGCGCGGCAGATCTGGGACGCGCGCGACGAGTTTGTCTATCGCAGCGCGCCGCTCGACGAATCGGTCACGCAGGCGGCGGCGCTCGCACGTGGCGCGGACCGCCCCGTACTGATGCTCGATCACGGCGACAACTGCATGTCGGGCGGCCCGTGCGACACGATGGACCTGCTCGAGGCTGCGCTCGCGCACGGGCTCGACGGCATCGTCAGCGGGCCGTTGTGCGACCCCGAAGCCGTCGCGGCGCTGATCGACGCGGGCGTCGGTGCGACGGTCACGGTGCCGGTCGGCAACCGGCTGCCGTCACATGGCGGCGTGCGGCGCGAACCGTTCCGTGCGACGGGCGTCGTGCGCGCGATCACCGACGGCGAATACGTGATCACGGGGCCGACGTACACGGGGCAGCGCGCGTACATGGGCCGCGCGGCCGTGCTCGACATCGGCGCGGCCACGCTCGTCATCACCGAGCGCACGCAGGAACCTTGGGATCTCGGCGTGTTCGAGAGTGTCGGCGTCGATCCGCGCCGCGCGCGCTTCCTGCTGCTGAAGTCGCGGATGTATTGCCGGCCGGTGTTCGTGCCGATCGCGGCCGCGCTGGTCGAGTGCGACAGCCGCGGCGTGACGGGCTCGGACTACGGGCTGTTCCGCTACGAGCGGCTCGCGCGGCCGGTTTATCCGCTCGACGATGTCGCACAATGGGAGCCGGGCGCGCGATCGGCAGCGTGACGGACCGCGACGCGAGACGCCGGATTTGCGCGCTTTCCGGCATCATGCGATGGCATCGACCCGTCGAGCAGCAGGGTCGTGCCATCCATTGCGTCCGCAACCGATCCGGAGAACCGACCGCCATGCATTCGAATCCCTTCCGCCTGCGCAGCGCGCGCCTGCTCGCCGCGCTGACCCTCGCCACGACGGCCGTTGCCGTACACGCCGCCGACTGGATCGTGTCCGGTAACGACGGCAAGTATCAGCGTGTCGAGGGCCGTGACACCTATCTGCCTTCTCCGCCCGCCGACACGCTGACGCTGCTCGACGCGAGCACGTTCCCGCCGAAGGTCGCACTGCAGGTCGACGTCGAGAACGGCATCCAGGGGCCGCCACAGGCCGTCGCGATCACGCCCGACGCGAAGCTCGCGCTCGTCGGCGCGCCGACGCGCTACGACACGGCCGCGAAGCAGCTCGTGTTCGACACGTTCCTGCAGGTCGTGAAGCTCGACGCCGCGCCGCCCGCGATCACGCGCATCGAGCTCGGCTCGCATCCGCAAGGGATCGCGATCGACCGATCGGGCCGGCTCGCGCTCGTCGCCAATGTCGACGGCAGCGTGTCGATCCTGCGCATCGACGGCACGCAGGTGACACTCGACGGCAACCTGAAGATCGGCAAGAAGCGGCTGGCCGGGATCAGCTTCACCCACGACGGCAAGCACGCGCTCGTGTCGCTGCGCGACGAGCAGGGCGTCGCGGTGCTGAACGTCGACGACGGCAAGGTGACCGACAGCGGCACGCGCCTGAGCACGGGCGTCGCGCCCTACACGATCGACGTGTCGGGCGACAACCGCTGGGCCGTCGTCAGCAACGTGGGGCTTGCGGGGCTGCCGGGTTATACGGGCACGCTCGCGGGCGATGCCGATTCGATCGCGCTGATCGACGTATCGCGCGTGCCGTTCCGCACGGTCCAGTACCTGACGGTGCCGTCGCTGCCGGAAGGCGTCGCGATCTCGCCGGACGGGAAATGGATCGCGGTGCAGGCGATGGACGGCTCGAACCTGACGCCGGACAACCCGGGCCGCCACAAGCTCGGCAAGGTGCTGCTGTTCGCGATCCGCGACGGGCAGGCCGTGAAGGTGAGCGAGTTGCCCGGCGGCGAGGCCGCGCAAGGCATCGTGTTTACCGCCGACAGCCGGCACGTGATCGTGCAATTCAACGTCGAACGGCAGCTTGCACTGTATGCGGTGGAAGGCGGCAAGCTGCGCGATACGGGCAAGCGAATCGCGCTGACGGGCGGGCCGTCGTCGTTGAGGACGCTGCCGCGCTGACGCGCACGGCATCCCGCTCGTTCCTCTCCGTGAGTTCATGCGGCGCCCGGATTCGCCGGGCGCCCGTCGATGCACGCCCTTCTGCGCGGGCGCTGCAATGCAACAAATGGTGGCAATTTGTACCCAAAGCCACTTAACGCCCGAGTGTTTAGTTAAACAAACTGAAAATTCGGGAAACTTCCTGTAGTGAATAAACAGTTGTTGCGGCACTGTAAGCCCCCGGGAAGCATGTGACATTCCCGGAAACAGGAGGAGGGGGCGACGGTTGTGGCAGCAACGATCGTCGCTGCGTACATGCATGTGGAAATCGGCGCCACGTCGCTTGGATGGCATGCGGCGTCGCGCCAGGCAACAAGCATGGCGGCGCCTCGGACTATCGTCGGCGCCGGATTAATCGTTTTAATTAACGGTACTAATCAAAAAATGAACAATCCACGATTCTTGCTCGTCGCTGCGCTGACCTGTGCAGCGCTCGCCGCATGTGGCGGCGACGACGTGAGCAGCGTTACGACGGCCACCAACGGCGCGGGAGACACCCCGTCGACGGTGCCGCCGACCTCTGGGCCATCCCAGCCGTCGCAGCCGGGCCAACCGGCGCCGCCCAAGCGCATCAATATGCAGCTGACCCAGTTCGTCAACCCGCTCATCGGCACGCAGGTCAATGCGGATTCCGGCTACGCGGGCAACGTGAGCCCGGGTGCGATGGTGCCGTTCGGCATGGTGAACTTCGGGCCGAACACGCCGCGCTACAACTTCAACGGCTCGGGCGGCTACCTGTCGTCGGGCGGCTCGGGCGGCACGATCGACTTCTTCAGCGTCACGCACCTGAGCGGCGTCGGCTGCCCGGGGCAGGGTACGGTCGCAATGCTGCCGACCGATGCGGCGACCGCGGTGGCGTCGGGCGGCCGGCCGATCGGCGTCGGGTACAGCTATGCGGACGAAACGGCCCAGCCGGGGTATTACAAGGTGCGCCTCGCGAACGGTATCGTGACGGAGCTGAGCGCGACGGCGCGCTCCGGCATCGCGCGCTTCACGTACACGAACAAGGACAAGGGCTTCTTCTCGATCGATGCGAAGCTGAACGGCAACAGCGATTCGGGCAGCACGAAAGTCACCGCGAACAACGTCTCGCTGGCGCTCGCGAGCGACGGCAAGTCGCTGAGCGGGCAGGCCGTGGCGCCGGCATTCTGCACGCCGTACGGCACGGTATGGAATGCGCCCGTGTATTTCTACGCGACCTTCGACAAGCCGCTGCGCAAGCAGGCCGGCGCGTCGTCGGTGAACACGGCCAGTAACGGCGCGGCGACGCTGCAGTTCGACCTGACCGATGCGGACAGGACGGTGACCGTGAAAGTCGGGATCTCGTCCGTCAGCATCCGGAATGCACAGGCCAACCTGAAGGGCGAGGGTGAAAAGCTCGCGTTCGACGACGCACGGACGAACGCGTCCGGCTTGTGGAACGACCGGCTCAACACGATCCAGATCGACCAGGCCGCGAATCCGTCTTCGCTCGATGCGACGCAGAAGGCGAACCTCACGAAGTTCTATACCGCGCTCTATCGCGTGTTCGGCACGCCGACGCTCTACAGCGACGCGAACGGCGAATTCCGCAGCATGCGTCAGGCGAGGAACGCGGACGGCAGCTATCCGAAGTCGGTCGACCAGACCGGCACGATCCCGCCGCGCGCGACGGCGAAGGTCGGCGACTACGCGTTCCGGCGCGCCGACGGTTCGCAGGGCGGCGCAGGCGATCACTACACGGGCTTCTCGCTGTGGGACACGTACCGGTCGCAGGCGCAGCTGCTGGCGATGCTCGCGCCGAAGGAATCGAGCGACATGATGCAGTCGCTTGTCGTCGACGCATTGCAGTGCGGAGCCTTCCCGCATTGGGTCGACGGCAGCGACGACTCGACGCCGATGGCCGGCGACAACGCATTGAACGTGATTGCCGGCGCATACAAGTTCGGCGCGACCGATTTCGACCTGGTGTCGGCTGCGCGTCTGACGAAGCAGTCGGTGTTCGATCCGTCGAGTGCCTGCAACGACCGCACGAGTGCGGCGGGGCTCGCCAATTTCCTGACGGCCCACTACCTGTCGCAAAGCGACGACGGCCATTCGTCGTCCGCGACGATCGAGCGCGTGCTGAGCGACCGCTCGGCCGCGGCGTTCCTGCAGGCGCTGCCGGCCAGCGTGCTGAACGCGCCGTCGGTCGGCGTGACGCCGGACAACATCGGCACGCTGTACACGCGGGCGGGATGGTGGCGCAACATCTTCGACTACACGAACAAGGTGATCGCCGCGCGCAATGCACCGCCGTCCGGTTCCGCGCCCGGCACGCTGGGTACGCTCGTGCAGGGTTCGTTCCACGAATCGACGGAACCGAACTACTTCTGGACCTTCGCGCAGGACTGGACCGCGCTGATCGACGCGATCGGCGGCAAGCAGGCGGCCGTCACGCGGCTGAACAACCTGTTCGCGATCACGACGCCGTTCTCGACCGTGCCGGGCTCCGCCGACCTGAACGGCGGCGAATCGTCCACCAACCTGTACATCGGTAACGAACCGTCGTTCCAGTCGCCGTGGGGATACAACTGGGCCGGCCAGCCGAGCGGCGCGCAGTACATCCTGCCGATCATCATGTCGAAGTCGTTCACGACCGCGCGAGACGGCCTGCCGGGCAACGACGACATGGGCGCGACGTCGAGCTGGTACGTGTGGGCCGCGCTCGGCATGTTCCCGGTCATTCCGTCGGAAGCCGGGCTCGCGTTGTCCACGCCGCAGTTCGGCGGGATCACCGTCTGGCTCGGCAACGGCAAGACGCTGCGGCTCGATAGCGACAAGCAGGTCGCGATGGACGCATCGGGTCATCCGTCGTTCGCGTATATCCGGTCGCTGAAGGTCAACGGCGCGGACTATGCGGGTTCGTGGCTGCCGCTGGGCACGATCGCCAACGGCGGGACGATGACCTACGCGCTGTCCGCGACGCCGACGCAATGGGCGGCCGCCGACAACCTGACGCCGCCGTCCGGGCCGAACGCGGACTACACACGCATGACGGCAGGCACGTCGCCTTCTGCCATGCGACTGGGCCAGGCCGGCGCGCACTGACGACGACACCATCAGGGAGGAACGCAACGTGACATCGAAAGAACGCCGCAAATTCCTGTCCTACGGTGCCGCGCTGGTCGGCACGAGCTGGCTCGCGGGCTGCAATGGCGACATCGATTCGCCGGCCGCCTCGTCGGGCATGCCCGGCGCCGACGGCCCGGCGACGGTCACGCCCACCGTGCCGGGCGTGCCGGCCGACCCGGAGCATAGCCTGCTGGCTGCGCAGGACCTCGCGCAGAACTGGACGTTCGCGCCCGCAAGCAGCCTGCCGGGTGCGAGCGGTGCGCAACTGTCGGGCGCGGGCGGCATGACGGGCATGGCGCCCGCGACGGTGCCCGGCACCGTGCTCAACAGCATGATCGTCAACGGCAAGTATCCCGATCCGTTCTACGGCCGCATCGTCACGGACACCGTTCCCGATACGCTGAAGGACACCGACTACTGGTACCGCACGACCTTCGCGGCGCCGGCCCGGCGGCCGGGGCAGCGGTTGTGGCTGAACTTCGGCGGCGTCAACTACTGCGCCGAGATCTGGCTGAACGGCGCGCTCGTCGGCCGGCTCGAAGGCGCGTTCAAGCAAGGCGCATTCGACATCACGCGGCTCGTGCCGCAGGCGGGTGGCGCAGCGAATCTGGCGGTGCGCGTCGTCAAGCTGGATTTCTCCGAAGGGCCGCTGCTGCCGAATTACAAGAGCGGCGTGACGCGTGGCGGCCGCAACGGCGGCCCGACCGGCGTCACGCTGAAGAACGGGCCGACCTTCTTCTGCTCGGCCGGCTGGGACTGGCTGCCGACGATTCCCGACCGCGATCTCGGCATCTGGCAACCGGTCCGGTGGTTCACGACCGGCGCGGTGCGCATCGCCGCACTGAATGTCGCTCATACGCTGTCGGCCGATCTCTCGCGTGCCGAGTTGCGGCTCGATCTCGAACTGGACAACGGCTCGGGCGCCGACCTCGTCGCGACGCTCGTCGGCAGCATCGGCAACGGCGCGACGTTCAGCCATGACATCGCGATTCCCGCATCGAGTACGACGACGAAGGTGTCGCTCACGTCGTCGGACATCGCGGCACTGTCGATCAGGCAGCCGCGCCTGTGGTGGCCGAACGGGTATGGCGACCCGAATCTCTACGCGGTGACGGTGGGGCTCAAGGTCGGGCACGTGCTGTCCGACGAGCGCAAGTTGAACGTCGGCCTGCGCCGCATCGAGTATTCGCGCGATATCGGCATGGGCACGCAACTGAGCATCACCGTCAACGGCCTGCCGATCCTCGTGATGGGCGGCAACTGGGGGCTCGACGAAGCGTTGAAGCGGATTCCGCGCGAACGGCTGTTCAATCAGGTGCGACTGCATCGCGACGCCAACCTCAACCTGATCCGCAACTGGAACGGGCAGAGCACGAGCGACGATTTCTTCGACGCGTGCGATCGCTACGGGATCCTGGTGTGGCAGGACTTCTTCTTTTCGACCGAGGGCGACGGTTCGGGCGCCGCCAACGTGCCGCGCGATCTCGACAACATCCGCGACGTGATCGCGCGCAATCGTCATCGTCCGTCGATCCTGCTCTGGTGCGGTGGCAACGAGGGCTCACCGCCGCCGGCGCTCGTGAAGGGGCTCGACGCGCTCGTCGCCGAGCTCGATCCGCAACGCCTGTGCCTCACGAGTTCGGCGGGCGACACCGGCGCCGGCGCGGTCAACGGCTATTCGTCGGGCGGCCCGTACAACTGGGCGTCGCCGCAGGCCGCGTTCAGCCGTGGCTATGGCACGACGTCGATCGCGTTCCACAACGAAGTCGGTTCGCACTCGATTCCGACACTCGAATTCGTCGAATCGATGCTGCCGCCCGGTTCGTACGAATGCCCGGACGACTTCTGGGCCGACCGCGACATGAATGGCAACGGTGCGTACTACGCCCAGGTCGGCCAGCAAGGCGGCGCCGGCTACATTGCGATGACGGCGCTGCGCTACGGTGCGATCCGGAATCTGGCCGACTTCGTGCGCAAGGCGCAGATGATGAACTACGAGTGCATCCGCTCGATCTACGAGGCGAATGCGGCCGTGATGATCGGCCCCGTGGCCGGGAAGATCACGTCGCCGGCCACCGGCGTGATCATGTGGATGACGAACCCCGCGCAACCGAGCTTCGTGTGGCAGATGTACAGCCACGATCTCGAGGAGCATGCGTCGTTCTTCGCGGTTCGGCACGGCTGCCGCCGAGTCAATGCGATCCTCGATGCGAATACGTCGGACGTGACGATTGCGAACCATACGGCGGCGGCCGTCACGGGCCGCGTCGAGATGCGCGTGTACAACCTGGACGGCACGCTGAGCAGCCGGACCGCCGCGGATGTCGGCGGCGTGGCGAAGGCGTCGTATCGTGTGGTGGCGAACCTGAAGGCGGCGATGGCTGCCGCGAGATCCGACGTGTGCATCGTCGCGCTCGCGCTGACCGATGCGGGCGGCAATGCGCTCGCGGAGAACGTGTACTGGCGGCAGCGCGACGGTGGCGACACGACCTACACGTCGCTCGATGCGATGCCGGCGGCGGCAGTGGCCGTCAGTGCGACGGCATCCGAGGCCGACGACGTGACGACGCGCATCACGGTCGACGTCGCGAACGTCGGGGCGGGCATCGCGTTGATGACGCACCTGCAGGTATTCGACCCGTCGACCGGTGCGCGCGTGCTGCCCGCGTTCTACGGCGACAACTACCTGAACCTGGTGCCGGGTGCGAAGCGGCGGATCACGATCGACCTGCCGCATGCGGGTGGCGTACCGGTGTCGCGCGTCGCGCTGCGCATCGACGGGTGGCGGCTCGATCGTCCGAACTGCAAGCTGGGGCTCGGCGGCGTGCCGGTCGTCTTCAACGAGCGTGCGCTGGCGGTCGATCCGGCGGTGGCGACGTTCGCGGCCTGCTGACGTGCGTTACGGACGCAGCAGATCGAACCCGCCGAACACGACGACACCGCTCAACGCGATCATCGCGACGGAGTGCTGGCCGAAGTAGAGAATCGCGGCGGCAAGCCACGTCGTGATGCAGAAGGCGCCGATGCGGGCCATCGTGTGTTCCTCGAATGCGTGATGAATGGAGCGCGCCGCACGGCGTTCGCCGCTCGAACCGGCGAGCGGGTCACGAAGGCGGACGGAAAAGGCGACCCGCTGCGCCGCGATTGCGGCGTCGGCACGCGTGGCATGCCGCGCCCGGCAGGACGGGAGTCGAAACCGGCGACGTTGCGCGCGGGCGCCCGAAGGCGGTCGACGCGCGAGGCCGGCCGGCGAAGCCGCAATTTTACCAGCGCCGCCGTGGCGCCAATCTGGCCCTTTCGAGCGTGGAATGCGGCGATCTGCTCGGCATTCGTCCGACCCCGACACTCAAGTTTCGTGTGACGAATGCCGTAAACGAGTTGGAAGGCATTTCCCGCCCCGTCACGATTCGCTTATCGACACACACGGACCGACACGATGCAGATCGATTTCTCCACGACCGCGCGCGCCTCACTGGCGGACAGCAGCGTTACCGCAAACACGTCGGCCGCCCCGGCCGCGGCTTCGTCCGCCGACGGCACGACAGCTGCCACGGGCGGCAGTGGCACGACGGGTGCGAGCAGCACCACCGGCACGAAAGCGGCGGCCGGCGACACCGGCGAAACGCTCGGCGCGGCGGGCGCATCGTCGGCGGAGGATCCTGCCGTCACCCAGTTGAAGGCGCTGATCGAGCGGCTGCAAAAGCAGCTCGCGACACTGGAGCGGCAGATGGCGGACGCGGCCCAGCGCGCGAAGGATGACCCGTCCGCGGTCATCGAGCAACAGACGCTGAGCGCGGAAGCCAGCTCGATCTCGGCGGCGCTGTCGGCGGCGATCTCGCAGCTCGCGGCGGTGCTCCAGAAGTCGGGCAACTCGTCATCGGGCGGGCTGGTGTCGACGCAAGCCTGACGGCTTCGGGCTGCGTCGGCCACACGCATTACAATCGCAAGCGCGTCTCCCTCGAAAGGACGGCAGAACGATGAATGCGGAACTCGACGACGACGAACTCGTCCGCTTCGACGCCCATGGCGGCACGCCGCTGCCGGCGGCCGATGCCGAAGGCTGGCTGGAGCACGACGGCGCGCGCATCTGGCACGCGTCGTTCGGCCATGGCCCGCCGGTCGTGCTGCTGCATGGCGGCCTCGGCCACGGCGGCAACTGGGGCAACCAGGTGCCGGCGCTGCTCGCGGCCGGCTATCGCGCGATTGTGATCGACAGCCGCGGCCACGGCCGCAGCACACGCGACGCGCAACCCTATTCCTACGAACGCATGGCGTCGGACGTGCTCGCGGTGCTCGACGCGCTGCACGTCGACCGTGCGCGTTTCGTCGGCTGGAGCGACGGCGCGTGCATCGCGCTCGTGCTGGCGGCCCGCGCACCGGAGCGCGCGGCGGGCGTGTTCTTCTTCGCGTGCAATATGGACCCGGGCGGCACGAAGGAGATGGTGCCGGGCCCGGTGATCGACCGTTGTTTCGCGCGGCACCGCAAGGACTACGCGCGGTTGTCCGCGACACCCGACCAGTTCGACGCATTCGTCGCGGCCGTCAGCGAAATGATGCGCACGCAACCGAATTACAGCGAACGGGATCTCGCGGCGATCGCGGCGCCGGTGGCGATCGTGCAGGGCGAGCACGACGAATTCATCCGGCCGGAGCATGCCGCGTACCTCGCACGTACGATTCCCGGTGCAACGCTGACGATCCTGCCCGGCGTGAGCCATTTCGCGCCGCTGCAGCGACCCGCGCGATTCAACGCGGCGATGCTGGCGTTTCTCGACCGGCTGGCGGGGTAACGCGCGGCCCGTTGCCGGGCACGCGCGCATCGTCGGCGCTCAGACCATCGCGTTGTCGGCGCCGGGGATTTCGTGTGCCTTGATCTGCTTGCGCTGCAGCTTGTATCGCAGCTTCGCGAGCATGCCGTCCTCGTGGCTGACGCGTGTGATGTTGAGCACGTATTCGTCGTCCGGGGCGATCGCCTGCGCGCCCATGATCCAGCGCACGCTTTCACGATAGTCGTAGAGCGACTTGTCGCTGATGTCGGCGAAGAAGAACGACAGTGCGGCCATCGCGGCCGGGTGGCCGCCGTCGGCATGCCGGCGCAGCTCGTCGACATAGCGGTGGCGCGACGAATGATCCTCGATGTCGCCGATGAACATCAGCATGCACTCGAGGCCGTCCGTGTGCCCCATTTCGTGAGCCTTGCGAGCGGTTTCGACGGCCTCGACCTGCATGCGCGCGCGTTCGTCGCGGTCCGTGCTGTTGAGTCCGATGTGGTGGTACGTGTACCCGAGCCGGTACGCGGCCATGTTGCCGCCGGCGTCCATCGACTCGCGGAAGTAGTGGGCGGCGCGGTACGGATCGGCCTCGACAACCGTGCCTTCCTTGTAGAAGCAGCCGAGCAGGTAGCCGCACGAATCGCCGCCCGCCTCGTAGCCGAGCTGGCAGAGTGCGACGGCGTCGGCGGGGCGACGGTTGTTGTATTCCAGCGCGGTGGCGAGCTGGTTCCATGCGAGCGAGCCCGGCTCGTTCAACCGTGCGGCTTCGAGCCATGCTTCGCCGCGCGCGTCGTCCTGTGCGAAGCCGAACGTGCCGGTGCGATGGGCATAGCCGCGCAGGATCATCGCCGACGTGCATGCGCGTGCGTCCGATGCGCGTTCGATCGCACGGGTCAGCCAGTCGCCTTGCGGGTCGAGGCCGAGCGTCAGTCGCAAGCCCATCGCCATCGCGCGATTGTCGTCGATCGGCTCGTGGCGCTCGGCTTCCTGCAGCCGCGCGTAGGCCTGTTCGTCCTCGTTGCGCTTGAAATGGCTGTACGCGAGCCAGTGCAGCGTTTCCCAGCGGTGATACGGATGCAGCGCGGCCTGCGCGCGTGCGAGCGTCGCGGCCATCGCGCGGCGCGCGTCGTCTTCGCCGTCATCCGGATCGAGCGTATTGCCGGCGTAATCGTCGCGCCAGATCTCGTGGCGCAGCCGGTCCTTCTCGAGCGCATCGAGGTGCGCGCAGGCATCGGAATCGACGAACGCGCGGACGTGGTCGTGCGAGCCGCCCCAGCGCGGCTGCATGTACCAGATGAACGTGCGCATCGGGAAGAACAGTCTCCGGTGGACGTGCAGCGTCGCTTCCATCCAGTACCACTTCTCCTTGCGCAGCTTCTTGCCCTGGACGGGGCCCGGCAGCGCGTCGGGAAATTCGGCCGGGCACGCGACCGGCACGTCGGGATTCAATCCCGAGCGCGCGAGCATGCGCTGCAGTTCGGCGCACGTGGCTTCGTCTTCCGCGCCGACGTTCAGGTGCAGTTCGGTGATGGACCAGCGGCGCTCGCGTACGAGCTGCGTGAGCCACTCGGGCTCGCCGAACGACGACACGCTCGTGAAGATCACCATCGGCGCGCTCCACATCGTCGGCGCGAGCACCAGCGCGCGCAGCGCGGCGACGACCGTCATCGCGGCGCATGCATGTGCGCAGATCCAGCCGGTTTCGGTCACTGTCTCGGCCCAGCCGGAACCGCGGTATTCGTAGGCCCAGTGGTGCCAGTAATGCGCTTCGCACAGCCACGCGTGCGCGGAGCTCGGGTTCGCGGCCTGCCATGCGCGCAGGCGCGCGAGGCCGTCGGCGCCCGCGTCGATGCATGGCTGAACGTCGGCCGGCAGCGCGTCGACGTACAGCGCTTCGGCCGTACGGTCGGCGAAGCTGGCGGCGAGCGCGGCGTCGAGCTGCGCGTCGAGCGCGGCAAACTCGCCCGCGCGCAGCAGAGCGTCGACGTCGCAGATGAACCATCGGGACTTCGCGGGCGGAATCAGGTCGGCGGGAGCGGAGGACATGTCGGTGTCGGTGGTCATGACGAAACGGGTTGGGGATCGAAGATGCGATAGCGCTTCCACGGCAGCGAAAGCCAGTTTCCGGACGGATTGCGCAGGTGCTCGCGCACTTCCTGCGTGGCGCGCGACGACGCGGGGCCGTCCTGGCCGCTGCCGCGCAGCCAGTGCTGACGTGCTCGCGCATACGCGAGCCCGAAGTCTTCCCAGCTGTCGAAGCTGTCCTGCGCGCGCTGCGCGTTGAGCAGCAGTACGACCCACGCGTGCTGTTCGGATGCCCAGCCGAGCAGCGCGATGCAGCGCACGAGAAACGCGGTGCGTGCGCAATCGAACGCCAGCGCGTCGCGCACGCGGCCAACGGCTGCGAGCTGTTCGTAGAAGCCTTCGTGCGAGCGGCCGACGCCGCGGATCCAGCCCGCGAGGATCGACGGCACGCGCTGCACGATCTGCCACTCGGGCAGGTCGGCCGGCAGGTCGAGTTCGCGCCGCATCTGGAGCGCGAGTTTCTCGCGCTGTGCATCGGGCAGCGCGTAGACGAGATCGTCGCAATCACAGCGCAGCCCGTTGCGGATCAGCAGGATGTCGGCGAGCGCGAGCGCCCAGCGGCGGCGGTTCGGCGGCGCCTGGTCGGCCAGCGAGTGCGCGAGCCTGACGGCCGTGGTTTGCCGCACCGATACCGTGCTGTCGGCCCCCGCGGCCTGGTCGGCGTCGACTTCGCGCACCATCCGCGCGGCGGTCCGGAACGATCGCCACAGGTACCACGCGAACCACAGCACGGCCGCGCCGATCAGCAGTTTCAACATGACGCGCTCCCATCTGCCGCCGCAGGCAGTGCGAATGCCGCGCACAGCGCGGGATCGATCGCGATGCCTTCGATCTCGAAAGCGGCCGTTGCCGGCGGTGCGTCCGGTTCGCGCGCGGCCGGCAGCGCTTCGGCCGGCAGCGCATGGCGTGCGGCAGCCGCGACGGCCGGGTCGATTTGCCGGAGCTGGCCGAGCGCATACGGTGCGTTGCGCAGCAGCAGCCATTGAAGTGCGGCCGGCGGTTGCGGGAAATGCTCGATCAGGTGGAAGTTCTCGCTCATCACGCTCAGCAGATGGTCGGGCGAGCGCACGTCGGTGACGAAGGTCCAGGCACCGCCGGCCGCGCCCGGCGCATCCGGTTCGAACACGAGCCCCATGCCCTCGCAATCGGGATGCCGCTCGCCATGAGGGGCGAGCACGCGCAGAAACTGGCGGACGTCGTCCGCATAACGACGTACCGGATGGCGGTTCTGCTTGCCCTTGATCTGGTCGATGCGCAGGCCGTCGCCGGTCACCTGCAGGCTGATCGTCACGTGCGGCTGGTTGCCCGCGCCGCGCAGCGTAAACAGGCGCAGCCGGCCCTCCTGCGCGGCCTGCGCGTACTGTTCGCCGTAGCCGCCGCGCAGCCGGCGGCGATCCGCGAACTGGCCGAGGCAGTGCTGCATGTAGAACGACTCGTAGGCGAGTTCCTCGCGCAGCGCCGCGTGATCGCCGATGAATTCGAAGACGACCCCGTTCGGCGTGCGCATCACCTCGCGCAGCGCGAGGCCGCTGCTCGGCACCCAGCCCTTGTCGCGACGCGCCTGCATCCGCTGGTGCTCGCGCTCCCACATGTCGAGCGCCATCGTGCACGTGATGCGTTGCAGTTTTTGCGCGAGCCGCGTGCCGGCGCGCGAGCGCAGGAATTCGACCAGCACGCGCTCGCGGTCGATCAGCAGCATGTGCTCGGGATCGATGAAGTAGAGCGGTTTCGGTTCGACGGCCGGCGGCGGTGCCGCGTCGGCCGCCGCGCCGGATGCCGGTGACGTGCGGAACCGGCGTACGAGCCAGTCGGGCGCCGGCCGGTCGGCGCCGGCAAGCGCGCGGTAATCGGCGAGCGAATCGAGCGGCCGCGCCTGCTCGAACGCGCCGACGACCCAGCGGAAGAAGTGGTTGCCGAGCCACGCGAGGATGTCGGCAGGATCGCCGCGCTCGGCGCTGCGGCGCGCGATGGCCGCCTTGATGTCGGGTGCATTGACGACATCGCGCGGCCGATAGGCGGACGCCGCTACGGTTTCTGTCACGAGGTCACTCTCCGGTCAGGCAGGGCGTGCGCGGGCAGTGCGCGCGAGACCCTGGCGGTGCTATCGGCTGGCGGGCGAAACGGCGGACGTGCGCGCGAGCGATGCGCGGCAGCGTTGCGGTGTCCCGATACGGGTTGGCCGGCGCGTGAAAATCACGCGACCGGCCGGCAACCAGCGACGCAGGAGCGGGCGATCAACGAGTAGCGATTCATTGTTTCTCTCAGGATGGATTTTATTTTTTGCTTTCGCGAGTCTACTGCGATCCGCGCGGGTGAATCAATCGCGCGGCGTGCCGGCGTTGGCGAATCTGACAAGAGTTATCTCTTTTTCATGGATTTTTTATACGGCGCAATTCGGTCGCCGGATTCGATGCTGTTAAAACCGACAGGTTTTCCCGTGCAAACCGGGTGGCGGCCCGCGATTGCGACGGTGCAATCCGGTGCTTCGCGTATCTCATAAGATTTTCTTTAGGCTCGCGCAACATATCGTCGATTGTCGGCGGCCGGCCGGCAGCGGATAGTCCTGCTTCGACAGGCCGGCCGGCACGATTGCCGTGTGACGCGTACCGGCCTGTTGCTCACGCAACCATTCGATACCAAAGGAACCGCAACCATGCGATTCAACGTGACACGCTTCGCCGCGACGCTGCTCGTCGCCGCGTGCGCAATCACAACCGCCGGCCGCGCGGCCGCTGCCACTGCCGCGCAGGACGACCTCCACGACACCGTGACCCGCCACATCGCACCACTGATGAAGCAGTACGCGATTCCCGGCATGGCGATCGGCATCGTCGCGGACGGCAAGCCGTACGTGTTCGACTACGGCGTGATGTCGAAGCAGACCGGTAGGCCCGTCACCGGCGATACGCTGTTCGAGATCGGTTCGGTCAGCAAGACGCTGACCGCGACGCTTGCGTCGGATGCGCAGGAGGGCGGTGAGCTGTCGCTGGCGGACCCGGTCGCCAAATATCTGCCCGAACTGCAGGGCAAGCCGTTCGGCGTCGTCACGCTGCTCCAGCTCGGCACGCACACGCCCGGCGGGACACCGCTGCAGGTACCGGACAGCATCCGCGACGACGCCGGCCTGATCCGCTATCTCGACGCGTGGCGGCCCGAGTATGCGCCGGGCACGCACCGCAAGTATTCGAACGTCGCGATCGGCATGCTCGGCTGGCTCACCGCGAAGGCGATGCACAAGGACTTCGCGACGCTGATGGAGCAGCGGCTCTTTCCCGCGCTCGGGATGACGCACACGTACATCAACGTGCCCGACGCACGCATGGCCGACTACGCGCAGGGCTATACGAAGGACGGCAAGCCGGTCCGGATGACACAAGGCATGCTGTGGCAGCCGGCCTACGGCGTGCGGACCACGGCAGCGGACCTGTTGCGCTTCGTGCAGGCGAACATGGGGCTGATCCAGACGGCGCCGCGCCTGCAGCGCGCGATCGATCGCACGCACACCGGCTATTTCCGCGCGGGGCCGCTGACGCAGGACCTGATCTGGGAACAGTATCCGTCCCCGGTCGCGCTGCCGACGCTGCTTGAAGGCAATGCGCCGAAGATGCTGTACGACGCGGTACCGGCCAGTGCGATCAAGCCGCCGCTGGCGCCGAACCCGGCGACGTGGATCAACAAGACCGGCTCGACCGGCGGCTTCAGCACGTATGTCGCATTCGTGCCGTCGAAGCAGATCGCGATCGTGATGCTCGCGAACGGCAGTGTGCCGATCGAAGACCGCGTGAAGGCCGCGTACGGGATTCTCGGCGCGCTTGGCGACGGACGGTAACGTTTCCATCGGCGGGCCGGCGATGTTGCCCGGTCCGGCCCGCCCCCAAAAAAGCCGATACCTGTATCGGCGCGCTTCTGCAAAACGAAATACGCGCATCGCATCCCCTGAGCAGAATCCGGGCAGATCTCCGGGCCTATCCGGATAGTCCAGTCAGGGGGAAACATGAGGAAGACCACTCTCGCGCGGCTGCTGTGCGGGCTGACCTTGGTCGGCGCGCTCGGCGCATGCGGCGGCAACATGGATGGCTCGGGCGGCACCGGCAGCGCGTCGACGAACGCGGCCGGCGGTACCGACAATGGCAAGGGCAACAACGGTACGCCGCCGGGCCAGCAGGTCACGAACCGTGCGCTCGTGATCGAGCTCGACGGCGTCACTTATGCGGCGCTCGCGGCCGGCATCGCGGGCGGCACGTTGCCGAATCTCGCGAAGCTGCAGGTCGCGCCCGCGTATAGCGGGGGCGTCAACAGCCAGCTGTCGCAGCAACCGAACCTCGATATACCGAGCTGGGCCACGCTGCTCACCGGCGCGTGGGGCAACCGTCACCAGGTGCTGTCCGACGCACCGAACCAGGCGCTGCAGGCGCCGACCGCATTCGACACGCTGAAAACCGCGAACGCGGGCCTGCTGGGCGCGGCAGTCGGATCGCCGGCGCTCGCGACGCTGCTGACGGCCGGACGCAACGCGGGCAGCCTCGACACGCTCGCGAATTGCGCGGCGGTCGACAGCTGCGTCACGCAGCAAGGCGTGACGATGATCCAGCAGGGTTACTCGCTCGTCGTCGCGCAATACCATTCGGCGCAGGATGCGGCGCTGAACTACGGCCTCGGCGCGGCGGCGTACGCGAACACGCTCAAACAACTCGACGCGGCCGTCGGCGCGCTCGTCGCCGAAACCGCGAAGCGCAACAAGGAGAACTGGCTGGTCGTCGTCACCGGCGGCCATGGCCTGAACGCGGCCGGCGGCAGCGACGGCCTGCCGCTGCTGCCCGAATCGACGACTTTCATCGCGATGAACCAGGCCGACAACGGGCGGCTGGGCAGCGCCGCGCAGCCGGCGTCGCTGGCGGACCTGCACACGCGTGCGAGCATCGCGGACATCGCGCCGACCGTGCTCGCGCAGTTCGGTGCGCTGCCCGCGGCGTCCGCGTACGAAATGGACGGCGGCGAACTGATCGGCGCGCAGCCGGTGTCGCAGCTCGCCGGCGCGGCCAGCACCGACGGCCACAGCGTCGTGCTGACGTGGGCCGCGCCCGCGAGCGGCGCGATCGCGGTGTACCGCGCGGGCCAGCAGATCGCGACGCTGCCGGCCGGCACGACGACCTATACCGACAGCGATCTCGGCCTGACCGCGGCCGGCACCTACAGCTTCGACTACGTGGTGACGGCGGGCGGCGCGCCGCTCGGCAGCATCGCGCGGATCGCGTACGTGCCGCCGCCGCCCCCGCCGCCGCCGCTCGCGACGACGCTGAAGAACGGCCTCGCGTCGTACTACCCGTTCGGCGCGCTGCCGGCCGTCGATGCATTGAACGCGAGCACGATGGGCCCGTTCTCGGCTGCCGCGAACGGCGGCTCGCTGAGCGCGGATCCGTTCGGCGGTCAGGCGCTGCAGGTGACGACGCAGACCGTCGACACGAACGGGTACGACGGCTACAAACTCGTGCAGAACGCCGACATCGCGACGCAATCGCAATTCACGATCGGCATGTGGCTGAAGACGCCGTGTACCGACGTGGTCGGCTTCGGCACGCCGGTCTTCGCGAACAAGAACTGGCAGAGCGGCAAGAACGCGGGCATCGCGATCGGGCTGTTCCCGCAGGCGTCGGGCGCGCCGTCGGGCACCTGCAACATCCAGTACAACGCGGGCGATGGTTCCACCCGCAATGACCTGAAGACGATGAGCGTGAGTGCGAACCAGTGGGTGTACGCGGCGTTCGTGATCGACACGGTTGGCAAGACGATGACGGCCTACACGTTCGACCCGGTGCTCGGCGAGCAGAAGCAGAGCACGCCGCTGACGGTGTCCGTGGCCGCGCTGCCGGGCCTCGGCACGAAGACCTTCGGCGTGAACGAGGACGGCACGGGCCAGTACCACATGCTCGCGTGCGGCTACCCGGCGAGCCACTACAGCGGCGGCTATACGGTCAACGCGTGCACGACGGTCAAGCCGAACGTCGAGAGCTTTTCCGACGTCGCGATGTGGAATCGCGTGGTGACCGAAACCGAACTGCAGTCGGTCGCGGGCTCGGGCAAGCCGCTGTCGACGATCCTTCACTGACGGAGTGCCGACATGAACCTCACACACCTGCGCCGCGTGCGCGTCGCGCTCGCCGCCTGCGTGTTGAGCGCGCTGGTCGCCGGGTGCGGCGGCGACGATTCGGGCAGCACGCCCGCCAGCGCCGCGAAGGCGAATGCCGCGCCGGCCGGTGCGGGCGGCGCGAGCGCGCCGGTGCCGATCGTCGCGCTGCCGGGCGCCGGCCCGTGTGCCGCCTCGGGCACGGCCGCGCTGCCGTCGCCGTTGCTGAACTCGCAGCTGCGCTGCGCGCCGTGACGCGCGCGCCTTTCCGGAACGACCTTCCTTCCCGATCATGACTTCCATCGACCGCCGCTCGTTTCTCCGTGCCGCCGCTGCCGGCACGGCTTTCTCGATGTTCCCGCCGGCGATCCGGCGCGCGCTCGCGATTCCCGCCAACAACCAGACGGGCACGATCAACGACGTCCAGCACGTCGTGATCTTCATGCAGGAAAACCGCTCGTTCGATCACTACTTCGGCACGATGCCCGGCGTGCGCGGCTTCGGCGATCGCCTGACGATCCCGCAGCCGGCCGGCACGCCGGTCTGGCAGCAGAACGACGGCAAGCGCCCGGTGTTGCCGTTCTATCTCGACAGCACGAAGGGCAACGCATTGTTGGTCGGCGGCGCGCACTCGTGGACCGATTCGCATTCGGCATGGGACAACGGCCGGATGACCGCATGGCCCGCGTCGAAGGGCGATGCGTCGATGGGCTACCTGCGCCAGTCCGACCTGCCGTTTCACTTCGCGCTCGCGAATGCGTTCACCGTGTGCGACGCGTACCACTGCTCGCTGCACGGCGGCACGAACTCGAACCGGATCTTCCTGTGGACCGGCACGAACGGCCCGACCGGCTCGAACACGGCCGTCGTGAACAACGACGGCTGGGACGGCCTCGGTTCGTCGAAGACGGGCCTCACGTGGACGACCTACCCGGAGCGCCTGCAAGCGTCGGGCGTGAGCTGGAAGGTCTACCAGAACATGCCGGACAACTACACCGACAACCCGCTCGCGGGTTTCGCGACGTTCCGTAAGGTCAACGAGACCGTGCCCGGTTCGCCGAATGCGCCGTACACGCCCGCGATGGAGGCGCTGTCGCCGCTGTACAAGGGGATCGGCAACACGATGCCCGACGGCGGCTTCCTGCAGTCGCTCGCCGACGACATCGCGGCGAACCGGATGCCGCAGGTGAGCTGGATCGTGTCGCCGACCGCGTACTGCGAGCACCCGGGCGCGTCGACGCCGGGGCAGGGCGCGTACTACCTGCAGCGCCTGCTCGACACGCTGACCGCGAATCCGGACGTGTGGAGCAAGACCGTGCTGTTCGTGAACTACGACGAGAACGACGGCTTCTTCGATCACATGCCGCCGCCGAACCCGCCGTCGCGCAACACCGACGGCACGTATGCGGGCAAGTCGACCGTGACCACGCAGTACGAGTACTTCACGCTGCCGAACCCGCCCGGCGATTCGTCGCCGCTCGCGCCGGACGGCCGCCCGTACGGGCCGGGCCCGCGCGTGCCGATGTTCGTCGTGTCGCCGTGGAGCACAGGCGGCTGGGTCAACTCGGAAGTGTTCGACCATACGTCGGTGCTGCGCTTTCTCGAGCAGCGCTTCGGCGTGCAGGAGCCGAACATCAGCCCGTGGCGCCGCGCGGTGTGCGGCGACATGACGTCGGCATTCAACTTCAGGAACCCGAACGGCAACCCGACGACGTCGCTGCCGGCACCGACCAAGGCCGCGGCCGATGCGCAGCACGTGCAGCAGGCCCTGATGGGCGCGGTGCCCGTGCCGTCGGTCGCGTCGCAGCAGATGCCGGTGCAGCCGCAGGGCACGCGGCCGTCGCGCGCATTGCCGTACGAGCTGCACACGAGCGCGAGCGCCGACGTATCGGGCGGGCTGCTGTGGCTCACGTTCAGCAATACGGGCACGGTCGGCGCGGTGTTCCATGTGTACGACAAGCTGCATCTCGATCGCGCGCCGCGCCGCTATACGGTCGAAGCGGGCAAGCAGTTGTCGGATTCGTGGCGCGCGGTGGCCGACGACGCGGGCAACTACGACCTGTGGGTGCTCGGGCCGAACGGCTTCCTGCGCGAATTCCAGGGCAACGTCGCGCAGGCCGCGAGTGGCCCCGTGCCGGAAATCCGCGTGTGCTACGACCCGGCGAACGACGCCGTGTACCTGACGATCATGAACGTCGGCAACGCGGCGAGCCAGGTCACGGTCACGTCGAACGCGTACCGCACCGACGGCCCGTGGAGCTATGCGGTACCGGCCGGGATGCAGGTCGAGCCGTACTGGACGCTCGCCGCGTCGAGCGGCTGGTACGACTTCACGCTGACGGCCGAGAACGGCCTCGTGCGCCGCTTCGCGGGCCGGGTCGAGACCGGCAAGGACAGCATCAGCGATCCGGCGATGGGCGTGTCCAACTGACGGGCGCCGGCCGTGCGGCCGGCGTCGCATCACCGGGTGCCGCCGGCGCGCCGATTCGCGCCGGCGGCTTTTGTGCGCGGCTTCGCGTGGGCGAGGCCGCGCGTTTTTCATTCCTTCCTGTTCACACGACGCTTCATTCGATGACGCAACTCGCGCTTTTCGATCTCGACCTCACCCTCATTCCGTTCGACAGCGACCAGGCCTGGGGCCGTTTCATGGTCGAGCACGGCCTCGTCGACGCGGCCGAATTCGACCGTATCGACGCCGCATTCGCGGCCGGCTATGCAGCCGGCACGCTCGACATCCACGCGCATCTGTGCAACATGCTTGCGCCGCTCGCACGCTATTCGCGCGAACGGCTCGCACACTGGCACGCGTGCTTCATGGCCGACGTCGTGTGGCCCGCGATCTCGCCGGCCGCACTCGACCTCGTGCGCCATCATCGCGAGCGAGGCGACCTGTGCTGCATCGTCACCGCGACGAATGCGTTCATCACGCGGCCGATCGCGCGCGCATTCGGCATCGAGGCGCTGATCGCCTGCGAGCTCGAGACCGTCGACGGCCGGCCCGAGTCGCGCTATACGGGGCGCCCGGCCGGCGTGCCGAGCTATCGGGAGGGGAAGATCGTGCGCACCGATGCGTGGCTTGCGTCGCTCGGTCTTGCGTGGACGGATTTCGAGCGCAGCTGGTTCTACAGCGATTCGCACAACGATGTGCCGTTGCTCGAGAAGGTGACCGATGCGATCGCGACGAATCCGGATGAACGATTGCGCGCGGTGGCGATGCAGCGAGGCTGGCAGATCGTCGACGTGTTCGAAACGGTATGAGCGTGCGCGTCGCTATGCGCGTGCAAACGTGCATTCGTCGCGGCGTTCGACGTTCGCCATGAACGCCGTGATCAGCCGCGTATCGGCGCGCGCATCGAGGTAGTACAGGTATTCGTGCATCGGCGGCAGATCGTCGGCGATCGCGATCGCGCGCAGCTCGGGATGCGCGCCGACCTCGCCGCGCGGCATCAGCGTGCAGCCCATGTCGTGCC
The DNA here is from genome assembly GCF_029962485.1 of Burkholderia cepacia. Classification (NCBI taxonomy): domain Bacteria; kingdom Pseudomonadati; phylum Pseudomonadota; class Betaproteobacteria; order Burkholderiales; family Burkholderiaceae; genus Burkholderia; species Burkholderia cepacia. The sequence goes on along the minus strand of NZ_CP073639.1, from coordinate 735,583 downwards.
GCACGGCTTCGCGAATCGCTTCGCGGCTGCCAAGCTCGATCGCGTTCGCGGGCACGTCGATGCCCGCGTGCTTCAGCACGTGCTCCATCAGCGCACGCGTGCGCGAGCCGGCCTCGCGCAGCAGCAGCGTCTCGCGGGCCAGCATCGCGAGCGTCACCGACTCGCGCGCGGCGAGCGGATGCGAGCGGTGCACGACCAGCACCAGCGGATCGTTCGCGATCGTATGCCGGACGAAGCGCGGATCGTCGTCGCGCTTCGACGAGACGGCGACGTCGACACGAAAATCGACGAGCGCATCGAGCACCTGCTGCGAGTTGCCGATCTCGATGCTGATCTTCACGGCCGGATACTGGCGGCGGAATGCGGCGATCGCGGGCAGGATGTAGAACGGGCCGGTCGTGCCGACGCGCAGGTTGCCCGTGTGCAGTTCGCGCTCGTTGCGCAACGCGAAATCGATGTCGTATTCCATCTGCAGCATCTGGCCGATCATCGGCATCAGCGACGCACCGGCATCGCTGAGGTCGAGACGGTTGCCGCGACGATGAAACAGCTCGACGCCGTAGTGGCGTTCGAGCTGCTGGATGCGCGACGTGATCGTCGGCTGGCTCACGTCGAGGCGCTTCGCGGCCGCGGTCACGCTTCCCTGGCGGGCGGTTTCGTAGAAGGCGGCAAGAAGCAGGGCAAGCATGGCGACACACGGGACGGGACGACCGGAAATTACCGGTTGCGCGTGTCATTTCCATGTCATTGGCGTGGAAATGCGTGGCAAAGTGGGGCGCGATGTTGCGCGCCCCCCGTGCTGCCGTCGCTTATCCGGCCGGTTGCTCGTCGTACGCGACGAAGATCTTGCGCGTGCGTTCGACCACTTCCCACGTGCCGCGAAAGCCTGGCGGAATCACGAAGCGGTGGCCGGTACGCAGGGTTTTCCGGTTGCCTTCGAGGTCGGTGATCACCGACGTGCCTTCGAGGATCTCGCAGTATTCCGCTTCGGTGTACGCGACGTGCCAGCATCCGGGCGTGCTTTCCCAGATGCCGGTCGAGAAACGGCCGCACGGACTCGCGAAGCCGGGCGTGAGCGTGTGCAGCGGATCGCCGGAAATCAGCTTCTCGGGCGATACGCGGTACTGCGTCGGCTCGCCGCTGGGGGCAAACGCGTCGGTGATGGAGGAAACGTCGATCATGATGGTCAGGTTGCGTCGAATTGAAATGAACGCGCCGACGGCGCGTTCGCATGATTGCATGGTTGAGGGCGGCGCGGTCAGTTGCCGGTTTTCAGTTGCTGCCACAGGCGGTTCTCGAGTCGCGCGATGTCGGCCGAACGCGGCTTCGACAGCGTCATCCTGTCGAGCACGTCGGCGGACAGATACACGTTCGGATCGTGCGCGACGGCCGGCGTCACGTACTGATGGGCCGCCTTGTTCGCGCTCGGGTAGTAGATCTCGTTGGTGATGTCCGCGTTGACCTTCGGGTCCTGGATGTAGTTGATCCACTGCAGCGCGGCTTCCGGATGCGGCGCATCCTTCGGAATCGCCATCACGTCGAACCACAGGATGCCGCCTTCCTTCGGGTTCGCGTAGCGGATCTCGTAGCCGCGCTTCGCCGCCGCCGCTTCGCGGCGTGCGACGCTGACGTCGCCCGACCAGCCGAGCACGACACAGACGTCGTTGTTCGCGAGGTCGTTGTTGTAGCCCGACGAGTTGAACTGCGTGATGTACGGGCGCACCTTCTTCAGCATGTCGAACGCCGTGTGATAGTCGGCCGGGTTCTTGCTGTTCGGGTCCTTGCCGAGATACTGGAGCGCGGCCGCAAACACGTCGTCCGGTGCGTCGAGGAACGACACGCCGCAGCTTTTCAGCTTCGACACGTTGGCCGGATCGAACACCAGCGCCCAGCTGTCGAGCGGCGCGCCGTCGCCGAGCGCCTTCCTGACCGCCTGCACGTTGTAGCCCACGCCGTCGGTACCGTAGGCCCACGGTACGCCGTACTGGTTGCCCGGGTCGGATTCGGCGATCTTCTTCATCAGCGCGGGATCGAGGTTCGCGAGGTTCGGCAGCTTCGTCTTGTCGAGCTTCTGGTACACGCCGGCCTGGATCTGCTTGGCCATGTAGTTCGACGTCGGCACGACGATGTCGTAGCCGGAACTGCCGGCCAGCAGTTTCGACTGCAGTGTGTCGTCGCTGTCGTAGACGTCGTAGCGCACATGCACGCCGGTCTGTTTCTGGAAGTCCGGGATCGTCGTTTTCGCAATGTACTCGGACCAGTTGTAAACGTTCAGTTCGGCGTCGGCCGCGCGGGCCGGCGATACCGACAGCGGCGCGAAGCAGGCAACGGTCGCGATTGCAACGGGGAAGGCGAGACGAAAAACGCGGACGATCATGGTCACTCCCTTTCGGAACGAGGGCGGCGCACTGCGGGGCGCAGACGCGCCGCGGGTCGGTCGGCGAGACGCGCGGCGGTTCGCTTCGAACCGCGAACGCGCCGACGGGCCTCGCCGGATATCGGGAACGACTGTATGTGGCGGCCGGCCGGATGTCTGTCCATGAAATCCGTACAGCCGGGCGGCCGTGCGTAAGGGAACCCGGCACGAGGGAATTGGCAATGCACTTTTGGCGTGGTAACGGTAAGCGTCCCATTCTTTCGTGCATCGTATGACCGACCATGACGCCGCCGCAACGATCGATATCCAGTTGAACCAGCTCGTATTCATGTCCGACGCGCTGTCGGCCGTGGCCGGTGCGATCGGATCGCCGGATTTCGTCGCGGTCGTGTTCGAGAACCTGACGCGCATCGTCGATTGCGATTCCATTCATCTGGATTACGAAGACGAGTCGCTGCTCGAGCGTCGCGTCGGCTGGATCGGCAGCTACGGCACGTATCCGGACCAGATCGAGCGTACGATGACGCGTTATTACCGCGATTTCGCGCAGATCGATACGACGTTCGACTGCATCCGCGGCGAACGCGATACGCAGCTGCTGCAACTGTCGACGCTGCGCCTGAACCCGGAGATCCGGCGCGCGTTTTACGATACCGAGGACATTCACGACGAATGCGTGGTCACGTATCGTGTGGACGAGCTGACCTATGCGCTGTCGGTGTGCCGCGCGCGCCGGCTGCCGCCGTTTTCGCTGAAGGAGCTGAGCATCGTGCGGCATGTCGCGCTGATCGTGTTGCCGCTGGCGGTCGCGCATCGGCGCATCGTCGGCGACCGGCCGGCCGATGTGGGCACGGCTCGTGCGCGCGAGGGCATCGCCACGCAGCGACTGCACGACGTGTTCGAGAAGCTGACGTCGCGCGAGTCGGAAGTGTGCGTCCGCCTCATTCGCGGCCGGAAGACGCAGGATATCGCGCACGAACTGGGCATTCGTCCGTCGTCGATCGACACCTATGCGCGTCGCGCATTCGCGAAGCTCGGCATCGAATCGCGGCGCCAGCTGCTGAACCTGCTGGTCGATCACGATGCGCTCGACGCGTCGTCGGCGGCGCGCCGGAGCGACGCGTGACGATGTTGCCGTGAAGCACACGCGATACCCGAGGAGCGCCGCTTGAGCATGGCATGGGATGGCATCACGGGCGCCGATGTACTCGGCGATGCGGAGGTCGCGAGCCGGCACGCTTTGGCCGACGCGGCACGCAATGGCGAATGGGCGACGATGCTCGACTGCGTTGCGCGACAGCCTGACCTCGTCAACGCGACGCGGCTCGGCGGCACGTCGCTCTACACGCCGTTGCATCAGGCCGCTTACGGCGGCGCGCCGAAAGCGGTCGTTGCCGAACTGCTGCGACTCGGCGCATCGCGCATGCTGCGCGATGCGCAACGCGAGCGCGCGATCGACATCGCGGTGCGGCGCGGGCACCGGCATCTGGTCGAGTTGCTGGCGCCGCAGCCGCAGCGCTTCGTGCCCGACGATGCGCTGCTGGCCATCCAGCGCCATTTCCACGCGATGATCCTGGGCCGCATCGCGCACCTGCGCGTCGATGCACTGCGCCTGCCCGAACTCGAACCGCTGCTGGAACTCGACGCGCGGGCCAGAAGCACGTGGTTCGCGGTGCCGGGCATGTACGGCGGCTTCAGCTATGCGTTGCGCACGGATGGCGATGCGGCCGTGCTCGTGTCGGCGAGCTGGAGCCGCGTGGTCGGCGGCTCGGGCCAGCGCCACGAGGTCACCGCGAACGGCTGTACGCTGGTCGAAGAGGGATTCGTCTGACGCGGCCGATCATCCCGTTGCGCTCAAAACTGTTTTGGCGATTCGTGCCTTTCCCGGGCTACGCCGGCCGTCGATACTGCGGCACACGACATTTCGCGAGACGTGACCCGCACTGGCCGTCTCGCTCTCGGAGCAGCGGATGAAAGGCATCAAGATATTCGTGACGGGCGCGAGCGGCTACATCGGCGGCTCCGTGGCCGCGCGGCTCGTGTCGGCCGGGCACGTCGTCACCGGCTTGACGCGCGACGGCGAGAACGCCGCGAAACTCGCGGCGGCCGGCATCATGCCGGTCGTCGGTTCGCTCGACGATGCGGCGCTGCTGCATGCGTTCGCGCGCGACGCGGACTGCGTCGTCAACGCGGCCAGCAGCGATCACCGCGAGGCCGTCGAGGCGATCATCGCGGCGCTGGGCGGCTCGGGCAAGACGTTCCTGCATACGAGCGGCACCAGCGTGATCGCGGACGACGCACAGGGCGCGCATGGCGATGCCGCCGTATTCGACGAAACGACGCCCGTCGTCAAACCCGCGAAGGCCGAGCGCCACGCGATCGACCGGCTCGTGATGTCGGCAGCAACCCTCGGCATCCGCTCGGCCGTGATCTGCAACAGCATGATCTACGGCGACGGCCTCGGTATCCGCCGCGACAGCGCGCAACTGCCGCTGCTCGCGGCCATCGCGCGCGACGCCGGCGCGGTGCGCGTGATCGGCAAGGGGCTGAACCGCTGGTCGAACGTGCATGTCGACGACGTTGCCGATCTGTATCTGCGCGCGATCCATACGGCGTCGCCGGGCGCGTTCTACTTCGCGGAAAACGGCGAAGCGTCGTTCGCGGAAATTGGCCATGCGCTTGCCGAACGTCTCGACCTGCCGTCCGTCGTCGAATGGGACGTCGCCGACGCAGCGCAGGTGCTCGGTCATTCCCGCGCGCATTTCTCGCTCGCATCGAACAGCCGCGTGAAGGCGTTGCGCGCGCGACGGGAGCTCGGCTGGGCGCCGAAGCATGGCGCGATGCTGGACTGGATTCGCGACGAGATGCCCGTCGCCGCGTGAATCCGGTGCATCGACCCGTATGAAGAAAAGCGCGCCCGCCCGGGCGCGTCCGCGCGACCGGCCACGGGCCTCACGTCGGATTGTTCCGACAATATTCGCCGCGCATTGTTGAATCGAAATCAACTGTGATTCGCGTCCGCGCCCGCTTATCAAAGCGGTGCGGCGGCACTATCGTGACGGTTCCTGAAACCGCTGACGACTGCCGACCATGAAGACGACCCTCGACGAGATGCTCGCGTTCGTGACCATCGCCGATACCGGTTCGCTGACTGGCGCGGCCGACAAGCTGCACCAGCCGACCTCGGTGATGAGCCGGATCCTGCGGCGCCTCGAGGAGAAGCTCGACACGACGCTGATCCGCCGCACGACGCGTCGCCTCGAAGTGACCGAGGAGGGCAAGCTCTTCCTCGAGTACGCGCGCGACATCATCGCGTCGGTCGAATTTGCCGAGGAGCAGATCGTCAGCCAGCGCGAGACGCCGTCGGGGCGCCTGCGGATCAATGCGGCGATGCCGTTCATGCAGCACGTGATCGCGCCGATGATGCCGGGCTTCCGCGAAGCGTATCCGGCGATCGCGGCCGAACTCCATACGAGCGACGAGATCATCGACCTGCTCGAACAGCGTACCGACGTGGCGATCCGGATCGGCGAGCTGCGCGATTCGACGCTGCACGCGCGCCGGCTCGGCAGCAGCCGGCTGCGTATCCTGGCGAGCCCTGCTTATCTGGAGAAAGCCGGCGTGCCGACGAGCGTCGCCGATCTCGCGAACCATACGCTGCTCGGTTTCGTGCAGCCGGAAACGCTGAACCACTGGCCGCTGCGCAGTGCCGACGGCGACAGCTATCGAATTCACCCCGCGCTGCAGGCATCGAGCGGCGAGACGCTGATGACGCTGGCGTTGAACGGCGCCGGCATCGCATGCCTGGCCGACTACATGACGAGCAATCATTGTCGTGACGGCAGCCTGGTCGAACTGCTCGTCGACGAAACCGTCGAGTTCCGTCAGCCGATTCATGCGGTCTACTATCGAAATACCCGGCTGTCGTTGCGCATCTCGAGCTTTCTCGACTATGTCGCCATGCAATTGAAGAGCAGCGGCGATATCGACTGACGCGCATCGGCTGCCTGCCATGCATCGCCATCGGTCGCGCGATGCATTCGTCTGCGGCGGCAGTCGTCTCCTTTCCTGTTGAAATTCCGATCGTTCCGTTTGTCGATCTGGCGCATCGATGCCGCCGTGGCGCCGATTGCATTCGAACGACGCGCGGCCCGAATGCCTGTTCAGGCGATCCGGGCCGGCCATGCTGAAGGCAGGGGCGAGCGGTGGCGCGTATCGAGAGGCGTGCCCTCTTGCGCGTCGACGCGACTCAATGACCGCGATAGATCGAGTCGCGGCCGTTGATCATCGTCGCGCGGCCGGATTCGCTGGTGGTGCGGGCTTCGCTGCCGTAACCGGCTTTGTCGGCGGCCGGTGCGGCATTCGGTGTTGCCTGTGCAACGGCATTTTCATGCACGCGCTTTTCTGCGGCGAGGATCGCGACCGGATACTGGTTGTGGTCCAGCGCCGGGGTGTAGCCGACGGCCGCGAGGCGGGCCATTTCGGCCTTCACTTCGGCGCGGGTCAGTTGATGGTCGGCCTGCTGCGCGAACGACAGCGCCGGGGCGGAAAGGATCAGTGCGGCAAGCGTGGAAGAAATCAGCGTTTTCATCATGGGTACCTGTCAGGTTGAGTGAACCGCAACCACGTTGATGTCGTTGCGTGTGCAGCCAATATAGGTATCGCGGCGCCCGGGAAAAACGGCTGCCGGCCCAAATGATTTTTGATCTCAAATCACGAATCGGGCGCGGATTCGGTCGAAAGCCTTGCCGGCCGGGCGTCCTGCCCGAACGGGGTGTCGGCGTGGCTCATCGAGACAGGTCTCAAATCGGCCAATCAGACCTCGTGGGACTCAAGTGTGTCTAATTCCGTCTTGGACAGACTTAACCCGCCTGCCTAGACTGAACTCGCTTTCCCTTACTTCCTGGAGAAAATCATGAGTCTCAAAGACAAGCTGCCCGGTAACAAGATCCTTGGTTTCGGTACTGCCCCGCTCGGCAACATGTTCCGCAACATCCCCGACGCGGAAGCCGCGGCCACCGTCGAAGCGGCATGGCAACACGGCATCCGTTATTTCGATTCGGCCCCGTTCTATGGCGCCGGCCTGGCGGAAATCCGCCTCGGCGACGCGCTGGCGAACCACCCGCGTGACGAATATGTCCTGAGCACGAAGGTTGGCCGCGTGATCCTCGACGAAGTCGAAGACGTGTCGGCGCGCGATCTCGGTGAAAAGGGCGGCCTGTTCGAACACGGCCGGCCGAACCGCATCGTCAACGACTACACGGCCGACGCGACGCTGCGTTCGATCGAGGACAGCCTGAAGCGCCTGCGCACCGACCGCCTCGACATCGTCTGGGTGCACGACATCGCCCAGGATTTCTATGGCGACGAATGGCTCGCGCAATTCGAAGTGGCGCGCAAGGGCGCATTTCGCGTGCTGAGCAAACTGCGTGAAGAAGGCGTGATCAAGGCATGGGGCCTCGGCGTAAACCGCGTCGAACCGGTCGAGCTGGTGCTCGATCTCGCCGAACCGCAACCGGACGGCATGCTGCTGGCCGGCCGCTACACGCTGCTCGATCACGAGCGCGCGCTGCAACGCGTGATGCCGGCGGCTGCCGCGCAGAACGTCGGGATCGTCGTCGGTGGCCCGTACAGCTCGGGCGTGCTCGCAGGCGGCACGCACTTCGAATACCAGAAGGCTTCGCCGGAAATCCTCGCGAAGGTCGAGCGGATCAAGGCGATCGCCACGCGCTACAACGTGCCGATCAAGGCCGCCGCGCTGCAGTTCTCGATGTCGCATCCGGCCACCGTCGCGGTGATTCCGGGCGCGAGCCGTCCGGAGCGGATCGCGGAAGACCAGGCTGCGCTGAACGTGGTGATTCCGGCCGACTTCTGGCGCGACATGCGCGAACAGGGTCTGATTGCGGCCAATGCGCCGCTGCCGACCGATCGTTAATCGACCAAGGTGATGACATGGCACAGGCAAATGCAAGCATCGAACTCCCGGCTTCGGCCGGGACCGTCTGGCAACTGATCGGCGGCTTCGGGTCGCTGCCCGACTGGCTGTCGTACATTCCGGCCAGCGAACTGGGCGAAGGCGGGCGCGTGCGGCGTCTCGCGAACCCGGCCGGCGACGCGATCGTCGAGCGGCTGGTCGCATTCGACGAAGCGGCGCGCAGCTACACGTACGCGATCCTCGAAGCACCGTTCCCGGTCGTGAACTATCGCTCCACGCTGCGCGTGCGCGAAAACGGTCCGAACGCGTCGAGCGTCGAGTGGTCGGGCACGTTCACGCCGCACGGCGCGACCGATGACGACACCGTCAAGCTGTTCCGCGGAATCTACGAAGACGGCCTCGCGGAACTCGCAAAGCGGTTCGCGGCGGCCTGACGGCAGCGCATCGCATCGTGCGAGCAGGAGCCTGGCGATATCGGGCTCCGTCAGCGCCTTCGTTGCGGGTTCAGGCTCGCAGCGAAGGCGTTGGCATGTTTGCTTCGCATGCGCGACGGCACCGAAGCGCTGGCGCCCCGATCATTCAGGGTGTTATTTTCCGGCCGCCGCGACGACTTCCTCGCCGGTCAGGATCTCGCGGAAGGTGCCGACCAGCGGCCGCAGGTTGACCTTGTGCCACGCGGCCCAAAGCGGCGTGCGGTAGCTGAACCATGGCAACTCGCGCAGCACGACGCCTTCCGGCACCTGATGACGCAGGCTCTGCTGGATCATCGTCACGCCGAGCCCGGCGGCGACGAGCCCGAGCGCGGCGAGCGGCTCGGTCGCTTCGACCGAAATCTCCGGCGAGAAACCGGCCTTCGCACAGGCCGCGACGAACGCGCCGTGACGCGGCGCGCTTTCCTGTTGCGTCACGCCGATCCACGCTTGCGTGGCGAGATCGTCGGCGACCAGCGTCTTCTTCTTCGCGAGCGGGTGCCCGTCGGGCATCGCGAGCAGCATCGGGTCGTTCATCACCATCGTCGCATCGAGTTCGGGATCGTCGGGCGCGGGTGGCTCGGTGACGAGCGCGATATCGAGACTGCGCTCGCGCAGGCCTTCGAGCTGCGCGGCGGACGTGTAGTTGTACAGCGCGATATGGACGGCGGGGCGCTCGGCGCGCAGCGCCTTCAACGCGCGCGGCAGCACGCCCGAGTGCGTGGCCGTTTCCAGGTAGCCGATGCACAGGCCGCCTTCGTCGCCGCGGCCGAGCCGTCGCGCCAGCGACTCGAGCCGGTTCGCGTGGCGCAGGAACGCGTGCGCTTCGCTGAGGAACGTGCGCCCGTCGCGCGTCAGACGAATGCGCTGCTGGCTGCGTTCGAACAGCGTCAGGCCAAGCTTTTCCTCGAGCTGCGCAATCTGGCGGCTAAGCGGCGATTGCGAAATGTGCAGGCGTTCGGCCGCGCGGCCGACGTGTTCTTCTTCCGCGACCGCGATGAAATATTGAAGCTGGCGGATGTCGAGCATATAAGACCTTCTGGGACTCAAGTTTGATGAATTATGTCTTGGACGGACTTGTTTGTGCAACCTAGACTGGGTGCACTTTCCTGTCAGACCTGGAGCAACACATGAGTCTCAAAGACACGCTGCCGGCCGGTAACCGGCTCGGTTTCGGCGCAGCGCCGCTCGGCAACATGTTCCGCGACATTCCCGACGTAGAAGCGATCGCAACCGTCGAAGCCGCGTGGGCGCGCGGCATACGTTACTTCGACACCGCGCCGTCGTATGGCGCGGGCCTCGCGGAATCGCGCCTCGGCGACGCGCTCGCTGGCCATCGCCGCGACGACTACTTCATCAGCACGAAGGTCGGCCGTATCGTGCTCGACGAAATGGAAGACGCGAAGACGCGCGACTACGGCGACAAGAGCGGGATCTTCGCGCACGGCCGCGCGAACCGGCTGCTGAGCGATTACTCGGCCGACGCGACGCTGCGCTCGATCGAGGGCAGCCTCAAGCGCCTGCGTACCGATCGCCTCGATATCGTATGGGTGCACGACATCGCTCAGGACATCTATGGAGACGAATGGCTCGCGCAATTCGAAGCGGCGCGCAAGGGCGCATTCCGAGTACTGGGCAAGCTGCGCGAGGAAGGCGTGATCGGTGCGTGGGGCCTCGGCGTGAACCGTGTCGAACCGGTCGAACTGGTGCTCGACCTCGCCGAGCCGCAACCGGACGCCATGTTGCTCGCCGGCCGCTACACGCTGCTCGATCACGAGCGCGCGCTGCAACGCGTGATGCCGGCGGCCGCGGCCCGTAACGTCGGGATCGTCGTTGGCGGCCCGTACAGCTCGGGCGTGCTCGTCGGCGGCGCGCATTACGAATACCGGAAGGCGCCGCCCGAGATCGTCGCGAAGGTTGAACGGATCAACGCGATCGCCGCGCGCTACGACGTGCCGGTCAAGGCGGCCGCGCTGCAGTTCGTGCTCGCGCATCCGGCGACGGTTTCGGTGATTCCGGGTGCGAGCCGTGCGGAGCGTATCGCGGAAGATGTCGCGGCACTGAGGTTCGATATCCCCGCCGATTTCTGGCGCGAGATGCGCGAGCAGCAGCTCGTCGCTCCCGACGCGCCGTTGCCGCTCGCTCGCTGAACGGCAAGCGATGCGACCGTGCAGGCCGGCGTGGGTCCCGTCGCTTCGATGAACGTCAATCGTCGCGATACCGGCTGTATGCGTACGGCCCGCAGGCGGTGCCGTGGCCCTTCGATCGCCCCGCGTTCGACGTCAATTCCCGTACATGTCGAAATCGAAATACTTCGACTGGATCGTGTTGTAGGTACCGTCGCTGCGGATCTGCGCGATCGCGCGATTGAGTGCGTCGCGCAGATCGCCGTCGGCCTTGCGCACGCCGGCCGCGTCGCCGTTGCCCATGATCTTCGGGTCGTACACCACGCCGCCCGCGAACGAGAAGCCCTTGCCGCGCGGCGTCGACAGGAACCCGAGCTGGCCTTGCACCGCATCCATCAGCACGCCGTCGACGCGCCCGTTGACGAGATCCGCATACGCCTGGTCGTAGCTCGGATACGGGACGACCTCGACCTTCGCCGCCGCCCACTTTTCACGCGCATAGGTTTCCTGGATCGTGCCCTGTTCGACCGCGACGCGCTTGCCGGCGAGCTTCGCCGCTTCCGGGAGCAGCCCCGAGCCGGTGCGTGCGATCAGCCGCGTCTGGTTGCGATACAGGCGGTCAGTGAAGTCGATCTGCTGGCGTCGCTGTTCGGTCGCGGCCATCGACGACAGGATCACGTCGAACTTGCGCGCCTGCAGCCCCGGAATCAACCCGTCGAAACTGCTCGATACCCACACGCATTTCGCATTCAGCTTCGCGCACAGCGCGTTGCCGAGATCGATGTCGAAGCCCTTCATGCTGCCGTCGGTCGCCGTCGATTCGAACGGCGGGTAGGTCGGATCGACCCCGATGCGGATGGTCGTCCATTCCTTCGCCGACGCCATCGACGCGAAAACCATCGCGGCGGCGGAAAGGAGAATCGTGAGGCGCGTTTTCATGGTTTGGCTCCGTTCGTGTGGGGATGAATCTGTTTATGCGTCAGCTCGGAAATTCGCCGCGCTGGAAATCGTTCGACAGTTCGAGGGCGTCGGCCATCTCGCCGACGGTGACCGGCTTGATCGGTGCGCGGATCCGGTAGTACCCGACATCGTCGACGCTGCGCTGCTGCACGTCGGCGATCAGCTCGCCGACCGTCGTGCCGCACCAGCGCCCCTGGCACGGGCCCATCCCGCAGCGCGTGAATGCCTTCATCTGGTTTGGCCCCTGGCAGCCGCGCGCGGCGAGCTGGCGAACCTCGCCGGCCGTGATTTCCTCGCAGCGGCACACGATCGTGTCGTCACCGGGGTGGCGGATAGCGGCGGGCGGCGTGTACAGCGCGTCGAGCAACGGGCGCACCGCGAGATGACGGCGCAATGCGCGCAGCACCGGGCGCTCGCGTGCGGATCGGCGTTGTGCGTCGAGTGCGCCGAGTTGCGCAGCGATGTCGAGCGCCGACACTTCGCCGGCGAGTGCCGCGGCCTGTGCGCCGCCGATGCCTGCGCCATCGCCCGCAATCCAGACGTGCGGCACGCTGCTGCGGCCGCGCGCGTCGCACTGCGGACGCCAGCATGCCGAGGATGCGTCCCATGCATGCGCGCAGCCGAGCGAACGCGCAAGCTGCGTCGACGGAATGACGCCTTGATGGAGCAGCACGAGCGACGTGTCGAGCGTCTGCACGACGCCGTCTTCGTCGCGAAAGCGGATGCGTTCGGCGCGCGTGTCGCCGTCGATGGCGATCTCGGTCGCGCCGCGATACACGGGAATTCCGGCGTTGCGCACCGCGCGAAGCATGCGCCAGCCCTTGAGCAGATAGTCGGCGCCGCGCAGTGCCGGCAACGCATGCGGGAGCGCACGCCGCCATGCGTCGCGCGGTGTCGTGTCGACCAGCGCGCGCACGCGCCGGCCCGCGTTCAGCAATTGCGCGGCGAACAGCCACAGCAGCGGGCCGCTGCCCGCGAGCACCGCATCGGCCGACGGCGCGAGGCCCGACGCTTTCAGAAGCGTCTGCGCGGCGCCGACACCCATCACGCCGGGCAACGTCCAGCCGCGCACCGGCCACGGGCGTTCCTGCGCGCCGGTCGCGATCAACACCGCACGTGCGCCGACTTCGAGCGTGCCGCCTGACGGGCCGCTTTGCGTGAGCATCGCGACAGGCTCCGGTTCGAACGCGACCTGCCAGACGACGCTGCGCGGCAGATAGTGCGCACCGCTCGCGAGCAGGCCGTCGACGAGCGGCCGGCCAGCCGTGTAGTCGGTGCCGAGCCATGACGCGAGCGGCGCCGGTGCATCGGTCACGTTGCGGTAGATCTGGCCGCCGGGTGCGCGGCCTTCGTCCGCGACGACGACCGACAACCCGGCCGAACGCGCGGCGGCCGCCGCCGCCATCCCGGCCGGCCCGGCGCCGACGATCAACAGGTCACACTGGCGGCGCGTCATGCGAGCCTCGCCTTGCCGTGCATCGCACGCACCTGCATGCCGTCGGAGACGGGTGTCATGCAGCCCTGCACGTTGGGCACGCCGTCGACTTCGACGAGACAGTCGAAGCACACGCCCATCATGCAGAACGGGCCGCGCGGCGCACCGCTCACGGCGCTCGCGCGGCACGCGGCCGAACCGGCGGCGAGCATCGCGGCAGCAACGTTGTAGTGCGCGGGCACGTCGTGCGGCGTGCCGTCGATATGGATGCGCACGCGTTCGAACATCGCGGCGGCGGGAATGAGGGATTCAAACATGCCGGGCTTCCGTGGGCGCGGCGAAGCGCGCGGTGGTAAAGGCGGACAGGTCGGCGGGCGCGGCGCCGCCCACGATCCACGGCGCGACGAGATCGGCATGGGTTGCCGCGAGCGTCACGCCGCTGTGGCAGATCGCGATGAACGCGCCTGGATGGGTGGCCGACGCTTCGTAGACGGGCAGGCCGTCAGGCGTCATGATGCGCAGCGCGCCCCACGCGCGCACGATGCGCGCATGCGCGAGCGCCGGAAACGCGGTGCGTGCGCGGCGTGCGATGTCGACCATCGCGGGGCGTGTCTGTCCGTCGTCGAAGCCGACGTCCTCGGCCGAGTCGCCGAGCAGCACCGAGCCTTCAGGCGTTTGCCGCACGACGAGCGTCGGGTAGTCGAGAAACGGTGCGAGGCGCTCGGTGACCATGATCTGGCCGCGCAACGGCGAGACCGGCGCACGCAGGTCGACCATCGGCGCGAGCCGCGCGTTGTCGAGGCCGGCCGCGAGCACCACGCGCCCGGCTTCGAGCCGCGCGTCGCGCGTGTCGATCTCGAAGCGCCCGGCGCGCGGGCGGATTTCCGTGACTTCGCTGCGCGGCAGATAGACGCCGCCGCACTGCTGGAACGCCTGCAGCATCGCGCGCAGCGTGTAGAGCGGATTCGCGTGGCCGTCGTTCGGCGACCACAGCGCGCCGGCCAGCGATGGCGACGCCGACGGGATGCGCCGGCGCAGTGCTGTCGGATCGAGCACTTCGTACGACAGCGCGGCTTCCTGCCGGCGCAGCGATTCGAGCAGGTCGGTCGCGCTGTCGAGTTCGGCACGATGCTCGAACAGTTCGATGCCGCCCGGCCGCTCGAAACCGCAGTTCACCCCCGTTTCGCGCTGCAACTGCGCGGCGAATGCGTGCCAGCGCTCGGACGATTCGCGCGACCAGCGCGCATACGGCAGGCAGCGGCCGCCTTTGCCCTGTACCCACACGAGCCCGAAATTGCCGCGCGCCGCACGAAACGCGATGTCGTCGCCGTCGCAGACGGCGACGGTTTTGCCGAGACGCGCGATACCCCACGCGATCGCCATGCCGACGAGGCCGCCGCCGGCCACGACGACGTCGAAGCGGCGCACGGTCATGCGCGGCTCCGGTGTCGCGGGTGCAGCGGTTGCGTGTTATATCCCATGACGGCGCGGCTCCTTGCTTTCAATACGTTGCGGAATCGATGTTCGGACAGGCAAAATGTGCTGTCCAATACAGCTTGATCAACGACCCATAATCCAGTGTTATGACCATGCCATCGCTGAGGATTCGTCAGATCGAAGCGTTCCGTGCGGTGATGCAGCGCCATACCGTCACGCGCGCGGCGCGCGATCTCCACATCTCGCAGCCGGCCGTGAGCCGGCTGATCGCCGATCTCGAGGACCGGATCGGCTTCGTGCTGTTCGAGCGGCAGCAGGGGCGCTTCACGCCTACGGCGCAGGCGCGCGTGCTGTACGAGGAGGTCGAGCGCGCGTTCGTCGGGCTCGATCGCGTTGCGCAGGCCGCCGAGCAGATCCGCGCGATGCGGCGCGGCACGCTGCGCGTGGCCGGCTCGCCGGCCGTCGCGCTCGACCTGCTGCCGGAGCTCGTGACGCGGTTCTCGCACGCGCATCCGGGCGTCGACATCACGCTGCTCGCGCATAGTGCGTCCACGGTCGTCGACAAGGTCGCTTCCGGGCAGTGCGATGTCGGGTTGATCGCCGAACCGGTGCCCCATCCGGCCGTGCGCGGCGAGCGCCTCGCGGAAAGCGCGATGTGCTGCATCGTGCCGCGCGGGCATCGGCTCGCGCGCAAGCGCGTCGTGCAGCCGGCCGACCTGCGCGACGAATCGTTCATTTCATTTCCACCAAGTTTCGAGGCGCGCAGCGCGATCGATCGCGTGTTCGTCGAAGCTGGCGTGTCGCGGGTACTGTCGATCGAGGCGCAGCTGTCGCAGACGATTGTCGCGTTCGTCGCGAATGGTGCGGGCGTTGCGCTGATCGATCCGGTGACGGCCGCGTACGCGGGCCAACGTGTGGCCGTCAAGCCGTTCGAGCCTGCCGTGCCCGATCACTTCTATCTGGTGACGTCTGCGTCGCAGCCGCTGTCGATGATCGGCGACGCGTTCTGCGTCGATCTGCGCGATGCGTTTGCGAGGATGCGGGAGAAGGGGGCCGAGTGATTCGGCGGGGAGGGGGATGCGACTGCGAGCGCGCCGGGTGCCTTCGGGCACCGCGGCGCGCGATCGATCAAGCGACGGCCGTGTCGGTCGCTTCGACTGCTGAGGGCGTGGCCGCCGCAGCAGCGCCCGCCAGCCGCCGGTAGCGCGCGAGCGCCCACAGCGGGAAGTACGCGGTATAGCCGTGATACTTCAGGTAGAAGATGCGCGGGAAGCCCGGCGCATTGTGCGAGCGGTGCCACCAGAAGCCGTCGTCCTGCTGCACGGACTGCAGGTACGCAATGCCGCGCTTCACCGAATCGGATTCGCAGTCGCCGAACGCCATTTGCGCGAGCAGCGCCCACGCGGTGAAGTTCGACGTGCTCTCGCCGCCATTGGTGCCGGCGAGCTTCGGGTCGATGTAGCTGTCGTTCGTCTCGCCCCAGCCGCCATCCGCATGCTGCCTTGCACGCAGCCATTCGATCGCGCGTGCGATATACGGCTGCGACTTGTCCTCGCCGGCGAGCGCGAGGCCGGCCAGTACGCTCCACGTTCCGTAGATGTAGTTCGTGCCCCAGCGGCCCCACCAGCTGCCGTCGGGTTGCTGCGTGCGCTTCACGTAGTCGATGCAGCGCGCGAGCGACGCGCGTTCTTCCGCGCGTTTCGTCACGCCGAAGCACAGCAGCACGCGGCCCGACACGTCCTCGGTCGGCGGATCGAGCAGCGCGCCGTGATCGGCGAACGGGATCGCGTTCAGGTACATGCGGTCGCAGTCGGCATCGAAAGCCGCGAAGCCGCCGTTGCGCGATTGCAGCCCGCGCATCCAGTCGAGCGCGCGCGCAACGCGCGGCGCATGCGGATTGGTGCCGTCCGCGTTGCGATGCGTGCGGCCGCGGCGATCGAGCATCGCGGTGACGACCGCGGTGTCGTCGATGTCGGGGTAGTACGGGTTCGCGTACTGGAACGCCCAGCCGCCCGGTTCGACGTCGGCTGGCGCGTTCTCGATCCAGTCGCCGCGCAGGTCGTTCACCTGACGCACGGCCAGCCAGTCGTACGCGCGTGCGATGCGTTCATCGAGTTCGCGCAGCGCGCCGTCCGGCTCGCCGGCGTCCGGCGACGCGACGCCGCGCGCCTGCTCGAGCGCCATCGTGCTCCATGCGGTGTCCCACACCGGCGACAGGCACGGCTGGCAATACATGCTGCCGTCCGGACGCGTGACCAGCAGTTTCTCCAGCGCGTTTTCGCAATCGCGACGCAGCGGATGGTCGTCCGGGTAGCCGAGCACCTGCATCATCTGGTAGCTGTACACGATCGGCGGGAAGATGCCGCCGAGCCCGTCCTCGCCGTTCATGCGTTCCGCGCACCATGCTTCCGCGTGCCGGATCGCGCGCTGCCGCAGGCCCTTCGGCATCAGCGGCTCGATATGGCGGACCGTGCGGTCGAGCGCGAGGAACGCCTTGCGCATGCCGCTCGCGGGCGGGAAATACTGGCGCTCTTCATCCGGCGGCGTGACGAACAGCTCGCGGATCGAGATGTTGCGCGGATTGCGCGCACGCGCCTTCAGCGAGCACAGCACCAGCAGCGGCACCATCGTCGTGCGCGCCCAGTACGCGACCTTGTACATCGAGATCGGCACCCACTTCGGGAACAGCACGAATTCGATCGGCATGAACGGCGCCGCGCGCCACGGCACCTGGCCGAACGTCGCGAGCAGGATGCGTGTGAACACGTTCGCGCGCGCCGCGCCGCCGAGTGTCAGGATGGCATCGCGCGCGCGGATCATGTGCGGCGCCTGTTCGCTGTCGCCTGCCGCTTTCAACGCGAAATACGCCTTTACGCTGCACGACACGTCCGGTTCGCCGTCGACGTACAGCGCCCATGCGCCGTGCGTGTCGAGCCGCTGGTTCGCACGCAGGTAACGCGCCATCTTCTCCTGGCGGTCGTCGTCGATCTTGTCCATGAAATGCATCATCAGGATGTATTCCGCGGTGATCGTCGCGTCGGATTCGAGTTCGAAACACCAGCTGCCGTCGGGCTGCTGAAGACGCACGAGCGCGTCGCGTCCACGGGCGATCGCGGTGTCGAGCGCGGACCAGGGAGAGGGGGCCGATTTATTCATGCGGCGGATCATACCATCCAGCCGGAATGTTTATATCGAGACGCCCGGGTGCTACCATCCGCACCATGAAAAAACGCCTCGAACCCGCGCCGCACGATGTGTCCGCGCCTGTCGAACCGGCTGGAACGGCCGGCGCACGGGCGCCTGAAGGATCATCGGCGCCGGCCGGAGCCGTCGCCGGAGTGCGGCGAAAAAAAGCGCCGGACCAGGTGCGCGCGCAGCTGCTGGCAGCCGCATCGGAAATCGCGACACATCACGGCGTGGCCGCGTTGACGCTCGATGCGGTGGCCGAGCGCGCCGGCGTGACGAAAGGCGCGCTGCAGTATCACTTCGCGAACAAGCAGGGGCTGCTGGATGCGTTGTTCGGGCAGGCGACCGCGCGGTTCGGTGCGCAGATGGACGCGCGGATGGCGGCGGATCCGCGCGGCGACGGCGCGGCGGCGCGCGCTTATCTGCATGCGGTGCTCGATGCGGCGAATCCGGCCGCGAGTACCGATGTGCTGCGCGTGCTGGTTGCGTCGATGATTACCGAGCAGGACACGCGCGAGCGATGGTCGGTGCCGATGCGCGAATGGACGCGGCCCGATCCCGTGCCGCTCGAGCAGGCTGCCACGCTGATGATCTGCCGGCTCGCCGCCGACGGGTTGTGGATCTCGGAGCTGCTCGACAGCGTCGAGGTATCGGTCGAACTGCGCGCGGAGATCGTGCGGCAGCTCGATGCGATGAGCAAGGGGGTGTTTCCGAAGGGTGGCTGAAGCAGCCAGTATCACATCGGCTTGCTCGCGCGCGGACGGTTCGTTATTCTGATGCGCATGAACCGATCGCCTGCCCATTCGATTATTTGCGCCGCACTTTTGCCGGCGGGGTAGCCATCGACTGAATGATTGTCATCTCAACCCGCCCGGAAGGCGGGTTTTTGCTTTCTGGGCCCTTCATGGAGTACCTGGAAATGCAGATCGAGCATCCATTTCAAGCGGCATTATCGAATGACGCGGTGTTGCTCCACATGGTGTGCGGCAAGATCGCGTCGGGAAAATCGACGCTGACCGCACGGCTGGCGAACGCGGAGCGGACCGTCCTGATCAGCGAAGACACGTGGCTTGCTCGCCTCTATCCGGGCGAGATCCTGTCGATCGACGACTATGTCAGGTATGCCAAACGTATCAAGGACGTGATGGCTGATCACGTTGGTGCCGTTCTGCAGGCCGGCGTGTCGGTGGTGCTCGATTTTCCATTCAATACCGTGGCGGCGCGCGCATGGGGACATCGCATCGCGCAGGTCGCCGGCTGCGGCCATCGTCTGCATTATCTCGATGTCAGCGATGCAGTGTGCAAGGCGCGCCTGCGTGCGCGCAATGCGCTAGGGGAACATCCGTTCCAGGCGTCGGATGCCGAGTTCGAGCAGATCACGCGGTACTTACTTCGTCGCGCCGGATGCGGCGGAGGGGCTGAATGTCGTGACCTGCGGCGACGCGGGCGGCGTAAGTGATCAGCCGGGTGGCCCGAACCAGATGTTCATAGCATCCTGAAGACCGTCTTGCGTGTGGGTTCCAACCCACGCCACATAACCATCGGGCCGGATCAATACCGCCGTCGGTGCGGCCACCTGGCCCAACGCAGGCAGTTCCCAAGGACCGTCGTATCGGGCGTGAACCAACGTGACGCGATCCAGCCAGCGCGTGATGTCGATGCTGTCGGGTTCGTCGAGATTCAACAGCACGGGCCGGGCACGCCGGAGCAGCGCAAAGACGCGGATCGACCCGTCAGGCGTGATCAGGTCGAGGTCCGGCATGCGGCGACCGAGCAGCGGATGCCCGGTACCGAGATCGTAATGGACTCCAAGCCCGCACATCTCGGCGGCGGTTCGCTTGCGGGGTTCGTCCATGCGAAACAGCTCCGCGGCGATTTCACGCAACGCTTCGGTGCTGTCGTCGGTGCGCTGCAGGGCGACCTGCGCCATCGTCGTGCGCAGCACGCGGGCCGCGACCGGATGTTGCTCGGCGTGATACGTGTCGAGCAGGCTGTCAGGCGATATGCCTTTCACCACCTGAGCCAGTTTCCAACCCAGATTCACGGCATCCTGGACGCCGATGTTGAGGCCCTTTCCGCCCACCGGGGAGTGCACATGGGCCGCATCGCCGGCGAGGAGAACGCGGCCCTTGCGGTAGGTTGCTGCTTGCCGTGCCATGTCGGTGAATCGGGAAATCCACGTCAGATGGTGCGCGCCGTAGTCGGTGCCGCATGCGGCGACGAGCGCTTCCCTGAGATCCTCCAGCGTGGGTTCGGTCTTCGCACCGACCGCCTTTTCAGTCACCATTACGCCGACGGGTCCCTCGGTGGCAAAGACGATCTTGCCATCACGAATTTCGTATTCCTCACGGCCGAAGGCATGAATGCCCAGCGCAGTACGATGGACGCCCAGTGGCGGTTCCTCTGTCATCTCGCACTCGGCGAGAATGCTGCTGGTCGTTGCGTCCCAGCCTGGAAACTCGATGCCGGCGGTTTTACGCACGAGGCTGCGGCCGCCATCGCACCCGACGAGATAGCGCGCGCGCAGTGACGGACGACTGGACAGTTCGATGGTGACGCCCGAGTCGTCCTGCGCGAAACCCGTCAAGTCGCAGTCGCGATAGATCGGCACGGCCAGCTCGTCGACCCACCCGGCGAGAATGCGCTCGATATGTTTTTGTCGTAGCCCCAGCACGTAATTGTGCCGGGTCGGAAAATCGCTGATGTCCAGACGAATCGACGCAAATCCGGTGACTTGCGCCTTCTGTCCTTCAGCAAGGAAGCGGTCCACGATGCCACGCTGATCGAAAATCTCGAGTGTCCGGGCAATCAGGCCGCCGGCGCGCGAACCTGCAAGCGTCTGGTCGGGGCGGCGTTCGACGATGGCGACATCGACGCCCGCCAGCGCCAGTTCGCCTGCCAGCATCAAACCGGTTGGCCCGCCTCCGGCAATGACAACTTCGTGCTCCGATACCTGCATTGGCTACCTCACGGAATCAATGCTGCCAGTCGAGCCGTTGCACCTCCGAGGGCAAGGGTCGGAGCACAATGATCACGCGTTTCGAAGATTCGAAGGCTTGCCCACTCTTGGCGGATCGGTTGCAGCAGCCGAGAGCCCGACGTGACTCCAGCCGCGCACCCGGCACGACTGGATAGCGTCATGGCAAGCAACGGTCAGAGATCGCCGCGCACTTCACCGGTTCCCAGCGCGCTCCGCTGACGGTTGACTTCCGCCCAAAGCTCGTCGCTGTCGTCATTGCGCAGCAGGACCATCCAGTCCAGTTGATCGTCGGTTACGCCGAAGTATTCCAGGATTTCCTGGCGAACCGCATCGACGAACTGCGCGTATTCCGGGGTTGCCTGGGCCCGCGCGTGCAAGGCGTCATATTCTGCATCGTCCGCACCGCCGCCGTACTCGTCGATGTAGCGCGCGATCCACTGGTCCCGTTCGTGGTCGTAGTCGGCCTCGGCGCGCATCGCCTGCACGGCCGTGTAGAAATCCAATTGGGCAAACGCGGCGATCGCCGCCGTTGTCGCCTCGTCGAATGTAGTCGTCATGCCATTTCTCATGTTGATCGTGGCACATGATCGCACAGGCCGTACCCGGGCAGGTGTTACGAATCCGGATGGTGCAACACGCGCTTTGGCGCCGACGTTTGGCCCGTGCAAAGGCGCCATGATCGGGGGATTCATGCGTTCGGGTGTGCCACTCGTCGGGGCCGCACGGGCGACAGGGCATGCGAGCGATGAAAACAACTGGGTGTGGCAGGTTGTCGAAAGAGTTTCGAGCGTATCGCCGCGAGAGTCACATCGGCACTCAAACGCCGATGCGGGCGCCGGTCGTGAATTGCTCGCAATGGCAGAACTTCGCCGGATATCTCCCCGGTGGTACGTTATCGGATCAAAACGACCCTGCAGAGACAGTCGCGGACAGCGAAAACGGACATTCGCATCCTCGTTAGACGCGAATCTGTCCTATTGGACTTGGCGTCTATCTTGCCTAAATTCGCAGAGCGCCTGAATCGCCGTCCCTGATCACGGCGTGACAGGCAGTTGCCTCCATGCGCCGGCTATGCGTCGGTACAAGTGAGGGAGCAGTCGATGGTCACAATCCCCGGACCGCTCTACGACTTGCCGAAGCTCCACTAACCCTTGTGTGGAAGATGAGTCGCAGAATGCAAGGAGGTCACGCGCTGGAGCAACGGCGACAAAGCCCTGTGGGGCGACATGTGCATACCAGTGATTCCACATGGCATCAAGCGTGAGAAGACTCGCCTCGAAGTTACCTCCCATGAGTGCAACATATATGGAACCGTACTCGCGAACAACCAGGCTTTCTTCCGCAAGAGTCTGCAAATTTGAAACGGCGATTGAATGAAGCTGATCAGCCGAAACACACTCCTGTTCCAGATGCCGGTGCTGAACGAAAGCCAAATGATCAGATGCGTCTACGACATACGAAACCAATAGGTCGTCGCTGAGAGGACGGAGAACAGGCGAGTCTTCGCCTGACAACGATATTGCTGGCGTTGAGTCTTGCACCATGGGCTTCAGATAAGCGATGGCGCGGGCACAAATGCCGCCTTCTCTCACGGTCATAGGGCGATATTCAATCAATTCGAAAATACTGCTAGAACCATCCTCGGAGGATTGTCGGCGATTCGGGTCGCAATGTCGAATGGCCGCTCCTGGCCGAAAACGGCCAATGGCAGCACGTGTCGCCACTGCCTCATTCCCTCGTCGCCGACGCCTCCAGTTCACGGCGGACCCGTCGCAGATCGCGGACCTGACGGATGCCCCAAAGGAACGAGGCAACCATCCCGACCGAGATGACGGAGAGCGTCACTGACTGGTGCAAGACCCCGCGTAACGTCATGCCGAGGCCTGCTGCAGACCAGATACAGAGGAAAATGGGTCCCCCCTCGGATTCGCACACAATCTCGCCGCTCTCGTGATCACGCCAGCCGACCAGCGTCTGCCAGTTACCGGCCTCCGACAAATAGGCGGTAATTGTCATCCCTGACTCAATGCGGGGCTTCCCCGGCGCTGCGACCGAATATTCCTTCCGGTTTTTGCTTTCGAATCCGAACAGCGTAACGGACTTGCGGTTTTGAGACGTATGTGTGACGCCAAAAACCCGATCAAGGTGGACAGTTTCGAGGGGCATGTTTGGCGAACCGTCCTGTCAATGTTGGAGTGCTTTATTGTCGGGGCACGCACTGATCATACGGGCCCATCCCATCCCCGCCCAGATCGAGTACCGACTTCGTGAACCACTCGCTCGCCTGGCTATCGGGCTTTGAAGAACGTGGCAAGCATGTCGTTTTGCGGAGCCGCATGCTGCGACACGGAGCGCTTTCCCGATCGCCCGCGTGACCGCGGCTGACCCGAGCCGGCACCAACACTGTCTGGCCGCACCCCCGTATATACCGCGCGAGGCCTGATCAATTCCGGATGTTCGCGCTGCTCGAGCCCGTGCGCGATCCAGCCGATCGAGCGGCCAAGCGCGAACAGGCCGAACGCGGCGCCGACAGGAAGCCGCAAATGCCTGC
This sequence comes from Burkholderia cepacia, assembly GCF_029962485.1. NCBI lineage: Bacteria > Pseudomonadati > Pseudomonadota > Betaproteobacteria > Burkholderiales > Burkholderiaceae > Burkholderia > Burkholderia cepacia. The sequence goes on along the minus strand of NZ_CP073639.1, from coordinate 712,126 downwards.
GTAGCGCGACGAGCGCGAGATCCAGAGAAGGCTTCTGGCCGGCCAGCGAACTGCCTGCATCGATCATCGTTTTCCATTGCGGATGGCGCGGCAGGATGCGTGACAGCAGGCAGGCTGCCCGCACGTCGCCACCGGGATACAGCGAATGTCCGAACCCCGGCAGATCGTCGCCTCGGTGCAGGCGCTCGCGCATTTTTCGCTCGACGTCCCGGTTGCCGATTTCATCCCACATCGCCTCGACACGCGCGGTGGTCGCGCCGTGCCGCCCACCTGACAGACCGGCGAGGCCGCCGATCACGACCGCGCGCAAACTCGCGTTCGTCGACGCCACGCATCGGCCCGTGAAGCTCGATGCGTTCAGTTCGTGATCCGCGCACAGGACGAGCGCGATCCTGATGAGTTCCGCACCGGACGGCACGACGCCCCATGCGCGCGCGCATTGCTCGTGGACGGGTGCCGTATCGAACCCGGTGCGCAACAGGCATGCCGCGAGGATCCGTACCAGGTCGCCGCAGCCCTGCATCCGGCTGTCGGCCGATTGCTGCCACGCTGCCGTCGGTGCGTCGTCGGTGGCGACGGCGAACAGCGACAAGAGCGCCTGCTCCGCGCGCTGATCGCCGTAGTGTTTGAAGAGGGTTCGCAACACCGTCGGTGCACGGGGGACGCGAGGGCCGAAAGCAGTCCGCTCGTCGCATTGCCAAAGCAGCGCGGCGACTTCCTCGAGACTCGCGCGGCCGGCGAGATCGAGTGCATCCACGCCGCGATAGAAAAGCTGGCCGCCCTCGATCAGCGTGATGCTCGATTCGAGCACTGGCGAACCCCAGTTCAACGCGGCTTTCGCGACTTCCTTCGGTTTGCGGCCGCGCGCACGTTCGGCCGCGAGACGGTCGACGTCCGCTGCGAAGTAGCGGCTTTCACGTGGATTGCCGGTGGGTTCCGCGCGAAGCAGGCCGCGGCTCACGTATGCGTAAAGCGTCTGTCGCGAGACGCCGAGCCGCGCGGCCGCTTCGGTCGAATTCAGATAAGGCGACATGGTACGAGGCTCGATTCGTTCGGCAGGTTGATCAGAATAATCAACGTTGACAATAAATGCGAGCGAGCCGATCTTTGCTTCACCAAAACGATTCGAGGCGAACATGCGTGTCGATCAAATTTCCCATGTTGCGGCTACGGCCGATGAGGGCTTGATGCCGCGTCATCTGCAGGAATTCTGGGCCGCGCTGGGTGGCGCGCCGCAACGTCTCGAGCATTGCAGTTTCAGCGGCTCTGGCGAATTACTGTCCGCGTTTCGCGTCACCGATCTGGCCAGTGCGGCGATTGGCGCGGCGGGTACGGCCGTCGCCGAATTGCTGCTCGAATCGACCGGCATATTGCCGGCGGTTCACGTCGACCGGCGCATGGCATCGCTGTGGTTCGGCACGTCGCTTCGCCCGTCGGGATGGACGCTGCCGCCTCAATGGGATCCGGTGGCCGGCAACTATCGGGCGCGCGATCGCTGGATCCGGTTGCACACCAACGCGCCCCATCATCGGCAGGCCGCTTTGACGGTGCTCGGCTGCGCGGCAGACGCACAAGCGGTCGCGCAAGCGGTCAGCCGCTGGGATGCCCATGCGCTAGAAGACGCGATTGTCGAGCGTGGCGGGTGCGCGGCGATGATGCATTCGCGGCAGGAATGGGCCGCGCATCAGCAAGGCAAGGCTGTTGCATCCGAACCATTGCTGCATGCTCACACCGCGAAGGCGGTTGGAGCGCGCGACTGGCAGCCGTCGCGAGACCGGCCGCTGCGCGGCATTCGCGTGCTCGATCTGACGCGCATACTCGCCGGCCCCGTCGCGACGCGATTTCTGGCGGGCCTCGGTGCCGACGTGCTGCGCATCGATCCGCATGGCTGGGAAGAGCCCGGTACGGTGCCGGACGTTGTTCTCGGCAAGCGCTGCGCGCGCCTTGACCTGAAGCAGCCTGCGGATCTCGATACGCTCAAGCGGCTGCTGCGCGACGCGGATATCGTCGTGCACGGTTACCGTTCCGACGCACTTGCGCGTTTCGGTCTCGACGCCGCGCAACGGCGCGATCTCAATCCCGCACTCATCGACGTGTCGCTCGACGCGTACGGCTGGACCGGCGCGTGGCGTTGCCGGCGTGGCTTCGACAGCCTCATCCAGATGAGTGCGGGAATCGCCGACGCGGGCATGCGCGTGACGGGAAGCGACGAGCCGGTGAGCCTGCCCGTCCAGGCGATCGACCATGCGACGGGTTACCTGATGGCTGCTGCTGCCATCCGCGGGCTGACGGCGCGACTGAAGGACGGTGTGGGCACCGAAGTTCGCGCTTCGCTGGCGCGTACGTCGGCCGTCTTGCAGTTGCGTTCGGAGCCGATGAGCGACGTGGTTGCCGTGATTCCGGATTCACAACACGACCGCGCGGATCGCGTCGAAGCGACGTCATGGGGGCCTGCAACGCGGCTCCAACCGCCGTTGCAGATCGCGGGGGCGCCGCTCGCGTGGTTCTATCCGGCACGGGCATTGGGAGCGTACGAACCGCGGTGGCTGGAGTCGAACGTCAGCCTCTGACGAGCGGCGAAGGGGCGTGCGGTATTTGAGCAACCCTTCGCATTCCTTTGCAGACCACCGGTGCGCGGAGGACAATACCGCTGACGCACGCATCGGAGGTTGCGCACCATGGCCACATTCCAGCCCGCCGGATGGCATACCGTCACGCCGCGCATTGTCGTACCGGATCCGGAGAACCTGGTCGAATTCATCCGGACGGTGTTCGACGCCTGCGGAGAATTCCGTGCCGGCTTGCCTGCCGAAATCCGCATCGGCGATTCGGTCGTGATGATCAGCGGCGGTGACGGTCTGCGCGATCCGATGCCGGCGTTCCTGTACGTGTATGTCGAGGATACCGATGCGACCCATCGGCGCGCGATCGCGGCGCGCGCGGTCTCGCTGGAAGCGCCCGCCGACATGCCGTACGGCGACAGGCGCGCGATGGTGAAGGATCCGTGGGGAAACATCTGGCAGATTGCCACGCACCAGCGCGACCTGTCGGCTGACGAGATTCGTGCAAGGCTGGCCGGCGGGGAATAGCCGCACGCTCTCTCTGGCTGCCCCACCTGTCGTAATCGTCAAGATTCACGTCGCGTACAGGTAAAACCTTCCCGTTCCCCCCGCCGTTAACCCGTTCGCAGCCCCCGCGCCGCGTGTTGCGACGCGGCGCTCGTCTTTCGTGATCCGGAATCCACATCCGCCGCTGGCCGCGCCCGGCCCGCGCAAGGGAACGTCATGCGAAAACAACTCACCATCCGCGGTGGACTCGTCGCGACCATCGCCGGCTATACCGTGCTGCTCGTGCTGGTGGTCGGCGCCTGCATTGCGGCGCTCTACATGAGCAACGGCTCGCTCGAGGCGATGTACCGCGACGACACCGCGTCGCTGCTGCACCTGAAGACCAGCTCCGAGCGGATGCTCGTGCTGCGCGAACGCATGAGCGACGTCGCGCAGGTCATCAGCGCGGGCCAGTCGGGCAAGGAGGGAGCCGCGCAGCTCCACGCGCTCCTCAAGCAGAGCAATGACGAACTGGATGCGTATGCGCGCCTGCATGCGCGCGACGCGAACGAGCAGGCATTGTTTGACACGCTGCAGAGCCACCGGCGGGCGCTGCTCGATCGCGTGTTCCTGAAAGCGCTGTCGCAGCTCGACGGCGACGACGCGTTCAACTTCCTCGACACGCAGCGTACCGCGCCGCCGGCGCTGTTCGCCGCCTACCAGGATGCGATCGACGCGCTCGAGTCGTTCCAGGTCGCGCGCCAGAAGGCCCGCTACGACGCTGCCGGCGTGCATTTTCACCGGATCGTGTGGGGGATGGCGGCGGTCGCGGGGCTGGCGCTCGTTGTCGGTTTCTTTGCGCAGCGCGTGCTCGCGAAGGCGATCATCGAGCCGATCAATCTCGCGGTCGGCCAGTTCGAGAAAATTTCGAAAGGCGACCTGACGGGCACCGTCGTCATCGCGGGCGAAAATGAAATGGCCTATCTGCTCAATGCGCTGAAGCGCATGCAGGACGGCCTCGTCGACACTGTGAACCAGGTGCGCGCAAGTACCGAGACGATCGTCGGCGACGTTCGCACGATCGCGAGCGGCAACGTCGACCTGTCCGCGCGCACCGAGCAGCAGGCCGTGTCGCTGCAACAAGCGGCGGCGAGCGTCGAGCAGCTGACGGCGGCCGTGCGCCAGAACGCGGACAACGCGCGCGATGCGCGCACGTACGTCGAAGGCGCGGCCGGCATCGCGTCGCGCGGCGGCGAGGCAATGCAGCGCGTGGTCGAGACGATGTCCGCGATTTCGCACAGCTCCGCGCGGATTTCCGGCATCGTCGGCACGATCGAAAGCATCGCGTTCCAGACCAACATCCTCGCGCTGAATGCGGCGGTCGAGGCCGCGCGCGCAGGCGAGCAGGGGCGCGGGTTCGCGGTCGTCGCGACGGAGGTGCGCGGGCTCGCGCAGCGCTGCGCGTCGGCGGCGAAGGAGATTCGCGACCTGATCGGCAATGCCGCGCGGCGTGTCGAAGACGGCAGCGGCCTCGTCACGCTGGCCGGCTCGGCGATGAGCGAGCTCGTTGCCGCGGTCGAGCGTGTCAACGCGATCATGGGCGAGACCAGCCATGCATTCGAAGAGCAGTCGTCGGGGATCGAGCAGGTGAACGCCGCGGTCATCCAGATGGAGCAGACGATGCAACGCAATGCGGCGCTGGTCGAGGAGGCGGCCGCCGCGGCACTGTCGCTCGATGAACAGGGTTCACGACTGAGCGCGGCGGTCGCGCAGTTCCGTTTGCGTGACGAAACCGTTGCGTGATGCGGAAGTGTGTCGCTGGCGCGGGGCCAGCGCTATCTCCGTGAGCGACTCACTGCGCCGCGTCAGGCAATGCATAGTCGAAGCTGTACGAATGCCGGCCGTTGTCGATATGGATGACCATCGAACCGGCAAGCCCCAGCAGTTCCCCCGTCCCGGAATCGGGTACGACGGTGATCGACTGCTTCGGCTCCCCACGCGTCATCGTGGAGCTGTGCTGCAGGACGAAAGTGCCCTGGCGCCCGCCGAGTACGCCCTGTACCGTTTCCATCGCCACATAGCCTGCTGAGCCCTGGACGCTGCTGCGAAACGCGAGCATCTCGCCGTGGCTGACGGCTTCCAGGTCGCCGTGAAACTGCTTGTCCAGCGACATGCGGCCGAGCCCGGAATTTTCCGCGACGGTGCTCAGGGATTCAGGATTCAGCTTCACTTCGAACGGACCGTTGGCCAGCAGTTTCATTGCAGCACTCCTCGTTGAATGGGCACTCCGCACTATAAGCCAGCCGGGTCCTGCCGGAGGTAACGATTTGCTTGACGCGCGGACATCGAGGAAGCCGGATGCGACGTCGGGTCGTGACCGTGTGGCGCATGGGGGATAATCGTCATCCAGTCGTTGACCATCCGCCCCCGTGACTACCTCTGCGTTTGCCCCCTTTCAGGATCTGGCTCACACCTTGCTCGCCCATTGGCACGACGCCCATGGCGACGGCGCTCATGACACGTCGCATTTGCAACGCGTGTGGAAGAATGCCGCCGCGATTCGTGCCGAGGAGGGCGGCGATGCCGAAGTGCTGTGCGCGGCAACGCTGTTGCATGACTGCGTGGCGGTCGAGAAGGATTCTCCGCTGCGCGCACAGGCGTCGCGGTTGTCGGCGGAAAAGGCGCGGCGGGTGCTGAAGTCGCTCGACTGGCCGGATGCGAAGATCGACGCGGTCGCGCACGCGGTCGAGGCGCACAGTTTTTCCGCCTGCATTGCGCCGAAGACGCTCGAAGCCAAGGTGCTGCAGGATGCCGACCGGCTCGATGCAATCGGCATGGTGGGCGTCGCGCGCTGCTTTTATGTCGCGGGCCGGATGGGTAGCGCGTTGTATGACCCGGCCGATCCCCACGCGGCGGAGCGGGCGCTCGACGACACGCGATTCGCGATCGATCACTTCCGCACGAAACTGCTGAAGCTGGCAACCGGTTTCCAGACCGTCACCGGTACGCGCATGGCGATCGTTCGTCGCGATCGGCTGCAACGTTTTCTCGACGAGTTTTCCGACGAGATCTGAAGGCGACGCTTCAATCGCCGCCGGATCGATAAAGCGCTGCCACTTGCGACAACTCGTCGATGAACTGGTCCTTGAGCGCCTGCGGCCCGAGGATTTTTACGTGCGCGCCGAAACCCAGCAGCCTGCGCGCGCCGTGCTCGATCGATTCGATCGGCATCAGGAATGCGTTCCATCCCGGCGGTACGTCCGTGCTGCGTGACGCTTCGGAAACCGGGGAGGTCTTGATCCGCGCATTGGCCAGCCACGTTTCGCCGCGCGGCGATACGGCGATATGGGCGGTCAGCCGGTGGAGATCGGCTTCGTACCGGCTCATCGCGTCACGCCAGTGCGTGGCCAGATCGAATCGCGCGGGGCGCTTGAAACGGCGGCGCGTCGCGTTGAGTTCGCGGATGTTCGTGAGCCGGAAGGTGAGCGCGCCGGGATTGCCGACCACCTTCGCAATCAGGTACCAGGCACCGCCCTTGAGCACGAGGCCGAGCGGTTCGAGCGCGCGGCGGGACAAGCCGCGCCAGCTCTGGTACGTGACGTCGATCCGGTACGCACCCCACACCGCGTCGGCGGCTTCACGCAGGAACTCGGGCGTTTCCTGCGCGCGGTACCAGTCCACGGTATCGATGTGCAACCGGCTGGCGACGCGATCGGCCCGCTCGCGCGAGGCCGGCGGCAGGCTGGCGATCATCTTCAGCCGGGCGGAAGTCGCCATGCCGTCGAGCCCCAGTTCGCTCGCCGGCCCGGGCAAACCCGCCAGGATCAGTGCATGCGCTTCCTGTTCGGTGAGCCCGGTGAGATCGGTGTTCCAGCCGTCACGCAGCTGAAATCCGCCGTTGCGGCCGCGATCGCCCCAGATCGGCACGCCGGCCGTGGAGAGCTGGTCGATATCGCGCAGGATCGTGCGCTCGGACACTTCCAGCGCTTCGGCCAGCGCAGGCGCGGTCATCCGGCCGCGCGCCTGCAGCATCATCATGATCGACAACAGGCGGCTCGCTTTCATACGCGACACGTTACCTCAAATACCTGACATCAGGTGTCATGTTTTCGGGCTTATGCTTGGCCGTATCGCTGACCCGTTCCCTTGAAGCGGAGACGAACCATGAAGATCATTTCAGGACCGTTGAGCATGTTCGGTGCCAAGGTCGAGATTGCGGCGCACGAGAAGGGCATCGAATTCGAGCTGGTGATGGTGCCGTTCAGTCAACAACGCGGCTACGAGCCCAGGCATCCGGACGTCTTGCGCATCAATCCGAAGCGCCAGGTGCCCGTGCTGATCGACGGCACTCTGGAGATCTTCGATTCCACGCAAATCTTCGAGTATCTCGAGGACCTGAAGCCGGAGCCCGCGTTGTGGCCGGCGCAACCGGCGGCGCGCGCCGTTGCGCGTCAGCTCGAACACGGCAGCGACGAAGTCTATTTCCCGCATGTTGTCCGGCTGATGGGGCTGGAGGGCACGCCGGACGTTCCGGCGGCGCAGGCCGCGCGTGCCGAGGCGGCGCAATACTATCGGCGCATGGAGCGCGTTCTTGCGGATCGGGACTTTTTGGCCGGCACGTATTCCTACGCCGACATCGCGTTCTACATGGCGCAATTGTTCGGTGCGCGCAAGGGCGCGCCGATGACTGACGAAACGCCGAAGCTGCTGGCGTGGCGCGAACGGATGACGGCTCGCCCCGCCGTGCGCAAGGTGGCCGGTGCGATGGCGGCGTATCTCGCGTCGATTGGCGAAGCGGTTCCCGATTTTATTCGCGAACGTCGATAGCCGCGTCCGGCAGCCATGCAGGGCGGCCTTCAGCCTGCGACTCCAGCCTGAAGGCCGCACCCGTCATCCGCCGCGTTCAGCTGCGGATGAACGCGAGCAGATCGGCGTTGATCGTATCGGCGTTCGACGTCGGCATGCCGTGCGGGAACCCCGCATAAACCTTTAGCGTGCTGTTCCGCGCCAGCTTCGCCGACAGCAGGCCGGAATCGGCATACGGGACGATCTGGTCGTCGTCGCCGTGCATCACGAGCACCGGAATCGTGGTGCTTTTCAGGTCTTCGGTGAAGTCGGTCTGCGAGAACGCGACGATGCCGTCGTAGTGCGCCTTCGCGCTGCCCATCATGCCTTGCCGCCACCAGTTCCAGATGACGCCTTGCGACGGTGTCGCGCCGTCGCGGTTGTAGCCGTAGAACGGGCCGGCCGGCACGTCGTAGTAGAACTGCGCGCGATTCGCCGCGAGCTGCGCCTGCAGGTTGTCGAACACCGCTTTCGGCAGGCCGCCCGGGTTGCTGTCGGTCCTGACCATCAGCGGCGGCACGGCGCTGATCAGCACGGCCTTGGCGACGCGGTCTTCACCGTGGCGCGCGACGTAGTGGATCACTTCGCCGCCGCCGGTGGAGTGGCCGACGTGGACGGCGCCCTGCACGCCGAGGTGGTTCACGACCGCGGCGACGTCGTCCGCATAGTGATCCATGTCATGACCGTCCCAGACCTGGCTGGAGCGTCCGTGGCCGCGACGGTCGTGCGCGATCACGCGATAGCCCTGGGCGAGGAAGAACAGCATCTGCGCGTCCCAGTCGTCGGCGCTGAGCGGCCAGCCGTGATGAAAAAAGATCACCTGGGCGTCGCGCGGCCCCCAGTCCTTGTAGAAGATGTCGACGCCATCTTGCGTCGTGACGTATCCCATGTCTGCTCCTGTTCGGTGGGCGATATCGATTCGTGACGGTCCTTCCGTGTGCCGCGATCGCCAGGCCCGTGCAACGTGCGCGGCGGCATCGGCCGTCCGTCCGGCTTGGCGATGCAGTCACTCTAGGTTTAAAGTTAGGTTTAATGTCAACACGCTGGCGAGGCAGGTATGAGAATCGGGGAGCTCGCGAAGCTCAGCGGTCTTTCGGCATCGCGGATCCGCTTTTACGAAGCTGAAGGGCTGATCACGGCCGTCGAGCGCAGCACGAACGGTTATCGCGACTACGCCGAGAGCGCCGTGTGGATGCTCGAGATTATTTCCAGCGCGCAAAGCGCGGGTTTTTCGCTCGAGCAGATCCGTCATCTGCTGCCGGTGAAGGCCGGCAACTGGGAGCACGACGGGCTGGTGGCGGCGCTCGAACGGAAAGTCGCCGAGATCGAAGCAATGCAGAAGCGCCTCAAGGAGAACAAGGCGCAACTGCTGGTCGCGATCGACAGCATCAGGAACCGGCCGACCGAACTGAACTGCACCGAACGCACACGCTGGGTGATGGACCGGCTGCACGGTCACGGCGTCGTATCGATCCGCGGCAAGGGGCGTCGCACGACGGCCAAATGATCCGTCGGTGCGGCCGCGATCGCCGGAAAGCCGCTCGAACGAAGTCCGACGCGTTCCTCTATTCCGGGCCTTGACCTTAAAGTTGACTTAAAGCTTAGAGTGCTTGCTGACGGCAGTGAATCAGCAGGCTTCGGGTGTTGCCTGCCACGGTCAATCACCGACGAGAGGCGACGAGCATGGACAGGCGTTTTACACAGGTCGAGTTCGGGCCGCATACGGTCGACGTGCCGGAAGGCGGGTACTACGACCGGTTCCGGATGAACCCGGACCTGGACGAAGTGGCGCGCGACCCTGCCGCGGGGAACATCGATTTTTTCCGCCGGATTCCCAAGCGTCAGGTCGCCTCGCGGGTCGGGCCGACCTGGGCGCCGAACTTCTATTACCGCTCCAGCAGCATCCAGCTGTTGTTTCTTGCGCCGCTCGAACGCCTGCGGACCACGCTGCCAGTACCGCTCGAACCGCTACGGGCGCTCCCCGGCTACGGGCTGGTCGCGCTGACGTTCTTTTCATATTCGGTGTGCGACAACGATCCGTATGACGAAGTATCCGTCGCGGTGGTGATCCGCCGGCCGGGTGCGAAAGGATCGCCTGCGCTGGAGCTGATCGATTCGATGCGGCGCCGCAGTTTCTTCGCGCACGTGCTGGCGCTGCCGGTCACGACGGAAATCGCGCGGGTGCGCGGCGTACACGGCTATCAGTTGCCGAAGTGGCTCGCCGATATCGACGTGAACATCGGTGCTACCGCCCGCGCGCGCATCGCCGGTCCCGGTGGCCGGCCGGACCTGAGCCTGAGCGTGCCGCTGCCGGCGCTGACCACTGTGCCATCGCAATCGCACATGGGCACGACGACGATGGTCAACCGCCTCGACGGCGAATGGCATCAGTCGACGGTGCAAACCAACATGCTCTCGTTCGCGCAGCGCCTGCTGCCGCGCAACGTCGAGCTGATTCGGCACGGCGGGCCGTTGAGCCAGTTGCTCGACGGGCTCGGTGCGTCGACCATCATGCGGCTCGACGTGGTCAAGGACGCGCAGCTGGTCCTGAACCTGCCGACGCCCCTGAAGACCTTCGATGAACCCGGAAAACCACGCTGACGATACGGATGCGCGCGACACGCGCGCACCGAAGGAGATGCCCATGCCGCAACCCGCCTACGATCTCGTCGTATTCGGCGCCACCAGTTTTGTCGGTCAGATCCTGACCCGCTATTTGTCCGACTATCTGCCGGGCGCTGGCGAGACGCTGCGCTGGGCGATCGCCGGCCGGTCCGAGGCGAAGCTCAAGCAGGTCAGGGCGGCGCTCGGCGTGGCCGGGCAGTCCGTGCCGATCATCGTCGCGGACGCGGCCGACGAAGCGCAGCTTCAGGCGCTGTGCGCGCAAACGCGAGTGGTCGTGTCGACCGTCGGGCCATACGCCCTTTACGGCGAGCCGCTCGTCAGGGTCTGCGCGCAAACCGGCACCGACTACTGCGACCTCACCGGCGAGACGCAGTGGATCAAGCGGATGATCGACCGGTACGAGTCGGCGGCCCGGCAATCGGGCGCGCGCATCGTGCATTGCTGCGGCTTCGATTCGGTGCCGTCGGACATGGGTGTTTTCTTCCTGCAGCAACACGCGCGCCGGCAGTGGGGCGTGCCGGCCACGCAGGTGAAGATGCGCGTCCGGACGCTGAAGGGCGGCGCGTCGGGCGGCACCGTGGCGAGTGTGATCAACGTCGTGCGGGAAGCGGCGGCCGATCCCGCGTTGCGCCGCGAACTGCTCGATCCTTATTCACTGTGCCCGAAAGGGCATGGCTTTACGGCGCGGCAGCATGCGGTCCGGTCCGCCGAATTCGATCGCGATTGCGACGCATGGATCGCCCCGTTCGTGATGGCGGCGATCAACGAGCGCGTCGTACACCGCTCCAATGCGCTGGCGGGCAATGCGTACGGCAGCCGCTTCACCTATGACGAAGCCGTGATGACGGGCGCGGGCCTGAAGGGCCGCCTGACCGCGCTGACGATGGTCGCGGGACTCGGCGCGTTCATGGTGGGCGTCCTCATCAAGCCCGTGCGCGGCCTGATGGAGCGCTTCCTGCTGCCGAAGCCCGGCGAGGGGCCGAGCGCCGAGGCCCAGCAGGCTGGTCGCTACGACTTGCGTTTCTTCGGCCGTGCCGACGACGGGCGGACTTTGCGCGTGAAAGTCACCGGCGACCGCGACCCGGGCTACGGCTCGACCGGCAAGATGCTCGGGCAGGCCGCGCTCAGTCTCGTGCTGGATTACAGCAGTGACGGTGTCAAGAGCGGGCGCGGCGGCGGCTTCTGGACACCCGCGACGATGTTCGACGAACGCTATGTCGAGCGTCTGGTTCGCCATGCCGGGTTGGGCTTCGAGGTGATTTGAGTACCACCCGGCCTGCCACGGAAGAGGCAAGGATAAAGATCGGATTGCGAATCAATATGAGGAGACTGCTTGCTGTCACGGTTGGTTGAATGGCCGGATCCGCTCCGGCCGGGGAGTATCGGAACATGAAGATCGGGGAACTGGCGGAACGCACCGGCCTTACCCCTTCGCGCATCCGCTTCTATGAACGCATCGGCCTGTTGACGCTGGTCGAGCGTGAGGCGAACGGCTATCGCACGTATCCGCAGGAAGCGGTGACGGTGCTCGACCTGATCACGGCGGCGCAGAAGGCGGATTTCAGCCTGGACGAGATTCGCACGCTGATCCCGTCCGACTTTGCGCGATGGCAATGCGGGTCGTTGCTGGACGCGATGTGCCGCAAGGTGCAGGACCTCGAAGCGCTGGAGGCGCGGCTCGCGCGCAGCAAGGCGCATGTCGTCGCGCTGATTGCCGGGATCGGCGCGAAGCCCGATACGGTGGATTGCGCAACCAACGCGAAGCAACTGCTGTCGGGAATCCCGTCCGCGAATGCCGCGCGCACCGGCGACGCTGTCGCCGCCGACGTGCGTGACGAACCGCTGCCGCACCGAACGACCGCCCGTTAGGCGGCCGCCGGCGCGCCGCGTTACAGCAGGGCGACGACCTGTTCGGCCGTTGCCTTCGCCGATTGCGGATTCTGGCCGGTCACCAGGCGGCCGTCGACGACGACGTTCGACGTGAACGGCAGCAGCGCCTTCTCGTAGCGCGCGCCGCGCTGCTGCATCTGCTGCTCGACGTTGTAGGGCACTTTCTTCGCGACGCCGGCCAGGATTTCCTCCACCCACGAGTAGCCGGTGATCCGGCGCCCGGCGACCAGCAGCGAGCCGTCCGACAGCCGGGTGTTCAGCAACCCGCAGTAGCCGTGGCAGACCGACGATACGACACCGCCGCGCTCGTAGAGCTCGCGCGTGAGCCGCTGCAGCCCGGCATCGTCCGGGTAGTCCCACATGACCGCATGGCCGCCGGTGAAGTAGATCGCATCGAAATCGGCCGAATCGATTTCGTCCGGGCGCGCGGTGTTCGCGAGCAGCGCCTCGTTGGCCTTGTCGGCGCGCCATGCTTTCGACGCGGCGTCGGCATGCGGCCATTTCAGCGAGCGCGGCTCCAGCGGCGACACGCCGCCCCTCGGGCTCACGAGCCGCTGCTCATAGCCTTTCGCCGCGAAGATTTCATGGGCATGGGTCAGCTCGGACAGCCACAGGCCGGTCGGTTGCGACGGATCGGCGTAGTGCGCGACATTGCTGACGACATGAAGGATGCGCTTGGTCATGATGCGGTTTCCTCTTGATCGGCCACGGGCGGACGTCGTCGACGTGCTGCCGGATTGTCGGATGGCAGTACCCATACCCATGGCTTCGATACGCTGCCGAGGCAAACCATAACCTTTAAGTGAAGTTCAAGGTCAAGATCTTTTCGACCGGGTTGTACGCGTGCGCGTGTCGGGCAGCACGAGTCCGTCCAGCAATGTCGTCAGTGCATCTTCGATCGCATGATCGCCCACCTTCTCGCGCACCAGTCGTCCGTCGATCGCGAGCATGGTCAGGCCGTGGAGATGGGCCCAGCACGCGGTTGCCTGGCCGAGCGCCGAGCGCGGGCGGATCGTGCCGGCGCGCTGGCCGTGCTCGAGGATGTCGACCACCAGCAGGAAGGGCGCCTGCACCCGCGGATCGAGATGAATGTCGGACGGCTCCCCGGCATCCGCGGCAAACATCAGGCGATACAGATCCGGGTTGCGCTGCCCGAACGCGAGATGGGCGTAGGCGAGCGCCAGCAGCACGTCCGGTGCGCCCGCCGAGGAGTCGACGGATGCGGCAAGTTCGTCGCGCAGGCGATCGAAACCGATCAGCGCGAGTTCGTGCAGCAACGCGGCCTTGTCGGGGAAATGCCGGTACGGCGCGGAGTGGCTGACGTTCGCGCGCCGCGCGATCTCGCGCAGCGTGAACTGCCAGCCTTGCTGCTCCTGCAGCGTGTCGAGCGCCGTTTCGATGATCGCGCGACGCAGATCCCCGTGGTGATAAGCCTTGTGCCCGGCGTCCGCATCCCCATCCGACGACATCGTGTTGCTCCTATGTTGACAAGAAACACATTGTGGTCCTATGATCGGCTGCATGCAAGTTGACAGTGTCTACATCGACGTAACCTCGTGAGGTCCACCATGGCCGTTTCCGCAGAATCCAGCTCGAGCATCGACCCGGCGGCGTTGCTGGCCCGTCAGCGCAAGGCATTCGTCACCGAGGGGCCGCCGGGAATTCAGCAGCGCAAGGCGAAGCTCGCGCGGCTGCGTGCCGTCGTGCTCGCGCATCGTCGCGATGTGGAAGAGGCCATCAGTGCCGATTTCGGGCATCGCTCGCATCACGAAACCGCGATCATGGAATTGATGGGCGTGGTCCAGGCCATCGATTACCTGACGCGCAATCTGCGCCGTTTCATGAAGCCGCAGCGCCGGCACGTCGGCCTCCTTTATCGGGCCGGGCACGCGCATGTGGAATACCAGCCGCTGGGTGTCATCGGCGTGATGGCGCCGTGGAATTACCCGTTCGCGCTGACGTTCATTCCGCTGGCAACCGCGCTGGCGGCCGGCAACCGCGCGATGCTCAAGCCGTCGGAGCTGACGCCGCGCACCAGCGAAGTGATGCGCCGGATGCTGGCGGACACCTTCCCGAGCGAAGAAGTCGCGGTCGTGCTGGGCGGTCCGGAAGTCGGCGCCGCCTTCAGCGGTTTGCCGTTCGATCATCTGCTGTTTACCGGCAGTACGCAGGTGGGCCGCAAGGTCATGAAGGCGGCAAGCGACAATCTCGTGCCGGTCACGCTCGAACTGGGCGGCAAGAGCCCCGCGATCGTCGCGAGGGGGCATGTCGATGGCCGGACGATGTCCAGCATCGTGTTCGGCAAGCTGTCGAACGGCGGACAGACATGCGTGGCGCCCGATTACGCGCTGGTCCATGAAGACGACCTGGATGCGTTCGTCGCGCAATACGATGCGGCCGTCGCACGCTTCTATCCGGACGGGCCGACCAGTCAGGATTACACATCGATCGTCAGCGACCGGCATTTCGATCGCCTGAAGGGGCTCGTTGACGAAGCGCGCAGCAAAGGCGCGCGTGTGATCGAGGCGGGCGTGAACCCGCGGCACGCGGCGACCCGCAAGCGCACGCTCGCGCCGACGCTGATCGTCGGGGCGGGCGACGATACGGCCGTCATGCAGGAGGAAATCTTCGGGCCGATCCTGCCGGTGCGCACGTATCGCACGATCGACGAGGTCGTCGATTACGTCAACGCGCGCCCGCGGCCGCTGGCGCTGTATTACTTCGGCGCACGGGACGGCGACTGCGAGACGCTGCTGACGCGCACCACGTCGGGCAATGTCGGCATCAACAACACGATCCTGCACGTCGCGCAGGAGGACCTGCCGTTCGGCGGCGTCGGACCGAGCGGGATGGGCGCCTATCACGGCATCGAGGGATTTCGCACGATGAGCCACGCGAAAGGCGTGTTCGTGCAGGGCCGCTGGAGCCTGCCGACGCTGCTGCGCGCGCCGTTCGGCAAGCTCGCGGATGTCACGCTGGCCGCGCTGCTCGGGCGCGGCCGGGAGCCTGCTGGCGGGCGCGTCGAATGGAGCGTGAAGCGGTGAGCCGGGCGGGGCGCGGCGCGTGCCCCGCATGTATTGTCGCGAGCGCTGTTCGTCAGGCTCGATTGCGTTTACCGGCCGCCGTTCGAACGGCGGTTTCGTCGACAATCGTCGCGGCGAATTCGACAGCTGCCGGTACCGCGGCGTCGTGCATCATCACGAATTCCATGTCCGGCAGCGCCGGCAATCCTTCGGATCCGCCCAATTCACGGAGCGTGTCGTCGATCGCGCTGCGCGGCAATGGCGCGATCGCGATGCCGGCGCGCGCAAACGTCAGGATGCCGGTGACGCTCGGGCTTTCGCACGCGATGCGGTAGCCCATGCCGGCCAGCGCGAGCGTCTTGACGGCGGCGCCCCGGTACGGGCACGGATCGGGGAAGCATGCGAGCGGCACGTCGCCTTCCGGAAGCGGCTCGTGGCGTGCGAATGCCCAGACGAGCGGTTCCTGCCACAACGTCGTGCCCTGGCCGGAATGCGAACACCGGCTGCCGATCACGAGATCGAACTCGCCGTTCGCGTGACGTCGAAACAGGCTGTCGCCGATGTCCACCACCAGATCCAGCCGCAAGCCGCGCCGCGCGGCGCAATAGCGGCGCATCACGTCGGGAAGCCAGTCTCCGGCAAAGTCTTCCGATGCACCGATCCGCAGCTTGACGTCGACGGCGTTGCCGGCTCCCAGCCTCGCCCGTGCTTCCTCGCTCAGGTTGAGCATCGCGCGCGCATAGCCGAGCAGTGTCTCGCCATGCGCGGTGAGCGTGACGCTGCGCGTATTGCGTACGAGCAGCGCGCGGCCGACCTGTTCTTCGAGTCGAACGATCTGCGCGCTGACTGCGGATTGGCTGAGGTTCAGCCGGTGACCGGCGCCGGTGAAGCTTCGCACGTCGGCGACCGCAACAAACGTGTGAAGCAGCGTCGTGTCGAGGGGAGCGCTCATTGATTACCAATCCGGGTTAATTCGATCAATTAATATCGTTTCCGGATTATAGGCCGGCCCGATAGGCTGCGACTCGTAGTGGGCGATCGCGCATCCCGTGCGTCGCCGTCACTCGTCGCAAGGATCGGCTCCATGACACGCGTGCTTTATATCGAAGGCTCCCCCAACAAGGCCTATTCGGCGTCCATCGACGTGTGCAGCGCATTTCTCGATGCGTACCGGCACGCGCATCCCGATCATGAAATACAGACGCTCGACATCTGGGACGTGGTGCTGCCCGAATTCGATGCAGCCGCGCTGGCCGCGAAATATGCCGGACTGAGCGGCACGGCGTTGACGCCGGAACAGGTCGCTGCGTGGCAGCAGATCGAACGGCTCGCGGCGCCGTTCCACGACGCGGACAAGTTCCTGTTCGGCGTGCCGCTGTGGAATTTCAGCATTCCGTACAAGCTCAAGCACCTGATCGACGTGATCTCGCAGAAGGATGTGCTGTTCACGTTCGACGGATCGGGTTTCAGCGGCAAGCTGGCCGGAAAAAAGGCGGCCGTCGTGTACGCGCGCGGGCTCAGCTACGAGGCGCCGGGTTCGTTTACGCCAGCCGCCGAGTTCGACCTGCAGCGTCCGTATATGGAAACGTGGCTCAAGTTCGTGGGCGTGACGGACATCGCGGGAATTGTCGTCGAACGCACGTTGTTCGGTCCCGAAGGAAAGGTCGATCGCAGTCGGGCGATTGACGAAGCGCGGACGATCGCACGCGCGTTCTGACGTTGCAACGCGTCGTGTGCGGTGAGGTCAGCGTCCGCCGCGCGCGATGGCGAGCGCGACACCGAAGCCCACGAGCAGGCAGCCGAAGGTGCGGTCGATCCAGTGGCGCAGGGACATCAGGCGATCGCGGACGGCCGTCGCTGAAAAGCAGACGGCCACCAGGCTGAACCAGCCGGCATGCGCCACCGCGATGAATGCGCCATAGCCGATCTGCACGATCAACGGCGTGTCGGGCCGGACTGCCTGCATGAACAGGCTGACGATGAACACCGTGGTCTTCGGATTCAGCGCGTTGGTCAGGAAGCCGGTGCGCAGCGCGGCGAGATCGGACAACGGTGCTGCCGGTGCGTCGGATTGCTTGTCATGGGCCTTAGTCATCAGCATTTTGACGCCCAGGTAGATCAGGTAGATCGCGCCGATCAGCTTGACGGTGTTGAAGAGCCACAACGACTGGCGGATCAGAAGCCCTACGCCCAGCAGCGTGTAGCTCACGTGAACCGTGACGCCCAGCCCGATTCCCAGTGCGGTGAGCACGCCGGCACGGCGCGACAGCAGGAGGCTGTTGCGCGTGACCATCGCGAAGTCCGGACCTGGGCTGATGACGGCCAGCAACGTGATGGTGAATACAACTATCAATTCGGTCATTGCTTTTCCTTGCGATGGGAACCCTGATGGCAAAATAATAACGACCATGTTCCATCGGGAAAAACGATGATTTCTGACCAGAATGGTGATCCTGACTCACAATCGACCAGTGCGGGCCTGCCTTCGCTGATGGCGTTGCGCTGTTTCGAGGCGGCGGCGCGTCACGAGAATTTCAGTCGTGCCGCCGACGAGCTGTGCTTGACGCACGGCGCGGTCAGCCGCGCGGTGCGTCTGCTCGAAGATGATCTGGGTGTGGCGTTGTTCCTGCGGCGTAGCCGTCGTGTATTCCTGACCGATGCGGGGCGCAAGCTGGCGCAGGCAGTCCATGACGGCCTCGGCCTGATGCGGCACGCCGCGCGGGAATTGCGTAGCGAGGCTGCGCGTGCGCGGCGATGGGTGCTGTCGTGCGAGCCGACGCTTCTGATGCGCTGGCTGATCCCGCGCTGGCCGGATTTCCAGGCGCAATATGCGGGTGTCGATATCCACCTGGTCGCTGCGGGCGGGCCGTTTTCGTTCGACAGCGGGATCGACATGGCGATTCGACGCAACGATTTTGCGTGGCCGGCGGGGTATCACGCGGCGCCGTTGTTCGCCGAGCGGGTGGGGCCGGTTTGCCGGGCGGACAAGGTCGGTGCGTGGTTTGCCGCGCGCCGCGGTGCGCGTTCGTTGAAGCAGGATGCGCCGCTATTGCATACGCGGACCCGGCCGGAGGCGTGGAAGGAGTGGGCGGTGGCGGTCGGTCAGCCTGCGGCGGGCGGGCGCGGGCAGATGTTCGACCATTTTTACTTCAGTCTGCAGGCGGCTGTCGCGGGGCTGGGGGTGGCGATCGGGCCGTGGCATCTCGTGCGCGACGACATCGCAAGCGGTGTGCTGGTCGCGCCGATGGGGTTCGTCGAGGATGGGTCTCAGTACTGCCTGTTGACGCCGGCGCCGGTGGTGGAGGAGAGTGCGCAGGCGTGGTTGTTGGAGTGGTTGCGGGCGGAGGGGTGACGGGAAGGGTTCGGATGCGCGGTAAATGGGGGCTGGTGCGCGGAGGTGGGGACTCGATTGGCTGGTGTCGACCCGGAGGCGGCCCTTCAGATTCATCCAAAGCGGCCAATCGTTGTGACCTGCGGCGGGATTTTGTAGCCACGCTCGATGAGTATCTTGGCCTCGGCGCGACTGCGGAATCATTCCCGATTAAATCGCTTCTCGCGCAGCGTGCCGTTGGAACCTTCAACGGAGTCGTTCTGCCAAGGGCGGCAAGAGCGGACACAGCGTGTACGATCTGGTCTTCAAGAAAACCATCCAAGGAGAGTGGAATGAATCCGGAACAGGCCCGAGCCGAAGAAACCCAGGCGATGGAGCGCATGGTGGCCGCCACGCTGCGCGTGCAGAGTACTTTCGCCTCGATGCAGAAGCAATTTCCGCCGCAAGGCAGCGGCGAGCCTTCGCCGTTCGCGCTGCAAACCTTTGATGCCGCCCTGCAGGAACTTGAAGACGCACAGGCCGCGTTCGATGCGCTGCTGAACGATCTGATCGACGGTAACCGCTAAAGGCTACGCCCTTATCTGCACCGATTGTCGACGATCTAAAAAGCTGTGTCGAACGGCCGTTTGTAGCCGCGCCCTGACGCTGGGGCATGTAACCACCGCGAGCACTTGTTGTCCATGAACTGCCTCCCGGTCATGCAGCGTTACCACACCGGGGAACCTCTTTCCGTTTGGGTCGATGGGTTCGCAAAGTCAGAGGACGATCTATCCGAAAACCCGAGCCCATACGGCCCGAAGGCGTCGCGCGCGATCTTCGAGGAGATATGAGGCCGCCAGCGTCAAGAGACCTGAAATCGCACCGGTCACGATG
The DNA here is from genome assembly GCF_029962485.1 of Burkholderia cepacia. Taxonomy (NCBI): domain Bacteria; kingdom Pseudomonadati; phylum Pseudomonadota; class Betaproteobacteria; order Burkholderiales; family Burkholderiaceae; genus Burkholderia; species Burkholderia cepacia. The sequence goes on along the minus strand of NZ_CP073639.1, from coordinate 692,492 downwards.
TGTTCGACATAGGGGATACGATAGTGGCTCGTGTGCGAGTAGGCGTCGCCCAACGTTGTCAGGACGCCCACGACCAGCGCATTGCCGTATCGATGCGCGTAAAGTTTTGCCGCAGGCGTGAAAGTCAAAAGTACAGCCAGGAGTCCCGTAAGCAGACCTGTATGAAGTGCAATGGTCCAGTGGGCAACGCTCATGATATTGCCCCAGCTCCCCGGCATGCAGGTCATGCACGCACTGGTCGGCTGCCAGAAGCGTTGGATAAACAGTCTGACGCGGTGCTTCCACTCGGTTGACATGATGCATTCCCATCAATGCCGTCGTTACGGCCGACGCCATCACATCTATCATTGGAGCAGTTCGCCAACCCGTTGACGAGCTTGTCGCCCTGGTCGAAGGGTTGGCTGTGCGCCGCAGAGTCCGAGCAATAACCTGGACATGGGGGAATACTACTCCACGATCAGACGGCTGCTGTTTCGGCGGAAACCGGAATTCAACGCTTGCGTCTGTCGATGCGGTTCCGTCCGTGACGGGCACCGAACGATGCGTTTCGGCGCGAAGACGACTTCCGGCAGGACCTGGAGCGGTCAGACACCCTTCCCGCAAGCGGTCGTTCAGTGTGCCGCATGCTTCATTCCGTTGAGCCCGTTCTTGTCGAGAATTCACGTGCAACGTTAGCCTATTGCTACAACCCGGAATAGGAAACAACGCCCGCGGTCCAAACTATTCGATTGTCTTTGTCCGTTTTCCAATAGACGCTTGCATAGGTGTCGTAGTGCAATAGACCTACGCCTTTCCTGAAAAACGCGGCAATGTGAATTGATCTGTCGTAGTTGCAAGAATCCCGGAGTTCGAATCCCTGCGATGTAATCGCACTGACGAGCGACTCCGCGCCGGATCCGGATGGAAACTGGGTGCGTAATCGCGCATCTAGCTCGGGAGAGGTTTGAAGTCGGCCGGCCGCCTTCAACTCCGCCAAGCTTGCACCGCCTTCGCGTGGACATGCACTTCCAGCCCCAGTACCGGACGCTCCCTGTAAAAGGGGAGGCAACGGGTTTTCAGAAGGCCCACAGGCGGCAGAAAGCATGCTGAATACGCAGACGCTTGCCAACGACGCGGCCGCACGCCAGTTTTGCACTATTCCAACTCCTTTGCGCGACCATCGCGGTTTGATCGGAAGGGCACTGTGGCAACCGTTCTATCCGGCTCGATTGTGAACAAATCGGGACCAGGTGTCGAATGGTCGCGTCTGGCCAACTGCCGCCAGCCCCAATCCTCCGTAGCCACCCTGCAGACCTTTTCCTGGATGTTGCAAGACGGATAACGACGCACCTCGACTCCGTGACGCGTGCCCTCGATTCCTGAAGTATCCCCACGATCTCGCGAGGCGTCCCTCATATAACTGTGCAGAAGCAAATCGGCGTCACTGTACATTTCATTCCGCTTTTACATAAAACACACTTCCCGTGAATACCGGGGCCGGGAATTTGGAAACGACCATCGTCCCGCTATATGCAGTCAAGAAAGCCGATGAAAGAAAATCGCTCCGCTTACAGCATCGCGGAGGCGATAAAAACCGGACGCCCATTCCATGAACACACCCGTTGACCTACTGCCGTCATCGCTTGGTGCCGCCACGTTCATTCCGTTTCTCGGCGCGAGCATCGCGCTTGCCGCCGCATACGGTGCGAGCTTCCTGCTCTCCGAGCATTTGCGTCATTGCGGACTCGATGTGTCAATGGCCGGGGCAGTCATCTCGACCGGCATCCTGACCATGATCGTCAGTTCCCTGCTTGCCGGATGGATCGCGCAGCGAGTCGGTCTGATGCGGACGATCGTTGCCGCTGCCGTCGTGATGTCCGTTTCCATGCTCGCGTTCAGTCTGGCCGCGATCGATCCGGCGATTGCGTTTATCGGCGGTCTGCTGCTCGGAATGGGATGGTCGGCGTTCTACATTCTCGCGCCGCTTCAGATCATTCACCATCTGAGGCCCGACGCACGGATCAAATATCTGACCTTGCTGTCGGGCGGTCAGATGGTCGGGCTCGGTCTCGCGTCTCCGGTCGGCCATTTCGTCGCCAGTCGATTCGGATCGTATTCCATCGTCTATGGCGGCCTGGCGTGCATCTGCCTGATTGCAGCCGCCGCATTCTCCGCGGTCGGAAAACGGGCGACGCACACGCTGGCTCCGCAGATGGCCGCAACCGGCCTGACGCCTGCCAGCATCGCCGAGATCCTGCGCAACGTGACGCGGCTGCCGATCATCATGATTGCGCTCGCCGCTTGCGTTTTTTCCGCGTTATCGAATTTTCAGTCGACCTATGCAGAATCGCGGCACCTGTCGCCGGACCTGTTTTTCGTGACCTTCACGCTGGCGACGGTTGCGTGCCGCTTCACGCTGGCGCAAACGATCAGCCGCTTGCCCGTTCGAAAACTCGCCTGCGCGCTATTCAGCGCCACGCTCGTGGCGCTGGTGCTGTTCGTCTCCAACCCGGGAAGCGCAATGCTGTACGTGATCGGCTCGATCATCTTCGCAATCGGCTACGGGCTCAGTTATTCCACGCTGAACGGCATGGCCGTCAATCTGGCCAGCGAAAGGGGATTGTCCGCATCGGCGAGTTCCCAGGTCTTCACGATTGCCTACTTTATCGGCTTGTTCGGGTTTCCATACGTGGCAGGCGTACTGGTTACGCGCGGCGGCGTGAATCTGATGATCGATGCGACCATCGCCGTTGTCGTCATCAACCTGCTGATGCTCACTCACACCAGCCTGCGAACCGTCAACGCGCAGATTGCGGCGCGCTGACGGACGCAAGCGACCAGTCAGTTGAAAGCTGTCTGGAAGTCGTTACTCGGCGCTGCAGTTCCATTCTTGCGGAGCGGTATGCGTACGGTCGCGTTCTTCCGCGTACAAGCGCAACGCAAATTGTCCGGCGGACGTATCGCGCAAACGCAGGACTTCGTCACGCATCGCGGCGGGCACGTGATCGAGCGCCGGGTAAGCCGCGCGATAGCCCGGCGGAAAGAGCACCGGCGCGGCGAGTGCCGCGAAGGTCAGATCGGCGGCCGTGAAGCGTTCGCCGACCAGGAATCGTCGGCCATCGGCCAGCCGTCCGTCGATCTCCGTGAAGACGCTACGTACGCGTTCGATGGAGCGCGTGGCGCTTTCCGGCGTAATCCTGAGCGCTGCACGAATGAGCCGCACGACGCCTGGCAGAATGATCGGCAGCAATACGGCTTCGAACCGCGGCACGCCTCGCGACATCACGTGCAGCAGCAGGCTGCGCTCGGGCAGCAATTGCGCATATGCCCAACGCCTCGCATGCGGGCCCAGCACTTCGTCGAATTGCGTCTCGAGCGCTTCGACTTCCGGCCGCAAGTCGACATCGCGCGGGTACAGGCAATCGCCGCCGCGAAGCAGATCGATATGTACGAGGATATCGGTGGAGTCGGTGAAGCGTGCACCGCGATCAAGCAGCAAGGGCACGCTGCTGCCGCCATTGGGTATCGTGGCCAGCCGGTGCAGCAGCGGGGCATGCGGCTGCTCCTGGTAGGCCAGCTCGAGCCTGTCGAGCGCCCATCGCGCCTTTTCGCTGTAGTGGCTGTGCGGCATCGTGATCAGTACAGCTGGATGAACGCTATCGGTGTTCATTGAAATCGCCCTCGCTCGCCACTGCATTGCGCATGCGAAAAATGCGGGTCGCCTTCTGAATTGTGGCAAGTTCGAAGAACCGCTTCAAGACGCTTTCCGTGTGTCGGCCCGTGGTCGTCGCGAACGGTCGGTTCAATGCCTGGGTGTCCGTCTAACTGCAGACGAAAGCGATCGATTTCGGCGCTCGACATTTCTCGGTATCCGGAATTGGCAGCATCGTTTTTCCTCGATACGCTTGTGAGCGATGATCGACGCAGATGCCAGGTCGGTCGAAGGAGAGTCAAATGGCGATCGAATATATTGCGGAGTGCAATCCGCTGACACGAAACCTGCCGCGCTCGCTGGCGACCAAAGCCGGCGACCTGGTCTTCGTATCCGGCCAGGTCGCGAGAAACGAAGACGGGAGCCTGGTCACCGGCGATATCGAGGCGCAGACACGCCGGACGTTGCAGAACGTGGCTCACGTACTGGCGCTGGCGGGATGCACGCTGGACGACGTTGTCAAAACCACCGTATGGCTTGAAGACGCGCGCGACTTCGCGGCATTCAATCGCGTTTACGCGGAGTTCTTCCCCGGGAACAAGCCGTCACGATCGACGTTGCAGGCGACGAATATGGTCGGCACGAAGATAGAAATCGAAGCCATTGCATGCAGGCCCTGAATGCCGCCGGTGGCGCGGCAACGGCTGGACTGCAGTGAACATTTCCCGGCACCTTTAAACGCGCTTTCATCATCGGAAGGTCAATGACGAGGTCGAGCGATGCAACTTCAAACCGGTAACCTGTTTAGCGACGACGGGCAACGTGGTGGCGACGAGCGGATCGATCTCCTCGTCACGGGGCAGCGTCTGAATGTCGAACGGATCGTGTCGATGGGTCACGCGAGCCCGGATGGATTCTGGTATGACGACTCGCGTGCCGAATGGGTCGTATTGCTGTCGGGAGCGGCCGTGCTCGAATTCGAAGAAGGTTCGACACGGCACGAGATGCACCCGGGCGACTACGTGCTGATCGAGCCGCATTGCCGCCATCGCGTGGCGTGGACGCATGAAGAAACGCAAACCGTGTGGCTTGCGATTTATTACGAACGATGAAGAAAGAATGGGCGTGCGACGTGCCGAATGAGGCAAATCGGCATTAACCCGGAGCGGTCTTTGAATCCCGCCGGTATCAATGCCCATTCACCGGACAGCGCGCTGAACAGCGCACCGGTACGCGCCGAAAATCTTATTCCTGAATCAGGAATCGATTGCGGTTCTTCGCATCCTTGATCCATGCTGGCGCGCGACCGCGGCCCGACCAGGTTGCACCGGACTTCGGATCGCGATACTTCGCCTGCACGGGTGCCGCTGCCTGCTTGGCCGGCCGACCACGACGGGTGCCGAAAATGTCCTTTTCGGTAATGCCGTATTCCGCGACCTTGGCACGGATGTCGTCGACGATCGCCTGAAATTCGGCGGCGCGCGCCGCTTCGGCTTTCTCGGCCAAAGCGTCCATTTGGGCTTTCAGTTCCTTGTAAGTCGCCATATATCGCTCATCAGGTTGTGTACTCACATGATAGCGGTTTCAACCGGAAATGATGAAGAAAATCTCGTCGACTACGAATTACGGCGTCGAAATGGCGTGCAGGACTGCTTCGAATGCCTGACAACTGTGTCAATTTTGTCATTTTTCGCGGATCGGCTCCCTCGGGACAAGATTCGGAGACTCAATTATTCTTTATCTTTTTTATGAAGGATCGGGGAATTCACTGATGAACAGAGACGACAAGCTGAAACAGGTCGCGGCCGATTTCGGATTCGATCCGGACGAGGAAATCAGGATCGGCGGAAATTACACGCCCGTTCTGGTCGACGGAAGGACGGCCTATATCTCAGGTCAGATTCCGCGAATCGGGGCGGTCGTGCACTTCGTCGGCGTCGTCGGCGAATCCGTTTCATTGGACGACGGCCGCCGTGCGGCCGGCATATCGGCGCTGCGTGCGCTGTCGCTGATTCGCAAGCATTGCGGCACGCTCGATGTGATCGCGACGGTGCCGCGGATTACCGTCTATGTGCGGAGCGAGCCCGGCTTCACGATGCAAAGCGAAGTGGCCGACGGTGCTTCCGACGTCTTGTACGCCGTGCTCGGCGATGCCGGCGTCCATACGCGTTCGTCGGTCGGCGTGCTGCAATTGCCCAAAGGCGCGGCGGTGGAGGCCGATTTCATTTTCGGGCTGAACCGTAGCGACGCCGCGCGCTGATCGCACACCGGCTCAACCAGGCGGCGACCTTGCGCGTCAGCGTGGCGTCGTCCGCGAGCGTGCGTCGTCGGGTGTCATGCCGGTCCATTCATTGAACGCGCGGAAGAACGAGTTCGGATCCTGGTAGCCGAGCAGGAACGCGATCTGGCTGTAGGGCAGATCCGAGCGATCGAGGTAGTGCCACGCGAGCTTTTCGCGGACATCGGCCAGGAGGGTCTTGAAGTTCGCGCCGTCGTCGCCGAGCCGGCGCTGCAGCGTGCGCTTGCTGATGCCGAGCGTGCGTGCAACGTCGTCCGCGGTGGCGAGGCCGCCCGGGATCAACTCCAGCAGCGCCGCACGCACGCGCTCGACGATGCCCGCGCCGGCCGACAGCGCGTCGAGGCGGCGGCGCAGATCGGGTTCGAAGATCGCCCACATCGCATGGTTGGCCGTCACGAACGGACGTCGGGCGTCCTGCAGCGCCACGCTCACGCAGGGTGCGTCGCCGTACTGCGGCGTCACGCCGAAAAACCGCGCATAGCCGGGATGCTGCTTGATTTCGCGCGGTAGCGTGACGGCGCGCGCGGGCAAGTCGGTGCGGGTGGCCAGCCGTGCCAGCTTCACGAAGAAGCCGAGTTCGAACGCGAGCAGCATGCCGGGCGGCGGCACGTCGCGCTCCAGGAAGTCGATGGCGAGGGTCAGCATGTCGGCCTCGTGCGTCACGCGCAAGCGGATCGGGCCGATCAGCGGCTTGAACTGGCTGATGCGCCGAATCGCAATGTCCAGGTTCGGGCTGCACAGCGCGGCGAACAGCGGCGGATCGAAGGTCTCGACCGACATGAGATCGAGGATGCGCAGCGCGATGGCCGGTGCGTCGGCCATCTCCTCCATCGCGCGCCACATGCGGAAGTATTCGCGGGTCGTCAGCCCGCCTTCCGGCCGCTTGAACAGATCGGCGGGCAATTGCGCTTGCCGCAGCAGCTCGTCGATGCGCAGGCCGAGATCGACCATCACGACCTGCCAGCCCGGGGAGATCACGAAACGGTTCATCGCCGCAATTGCCCGGTTTCGACGAGCTGCTGGAAGAAATCGTTCATCGATTCGGCGAGCGGGCGATAGCGGATGCCGAGCTCGTTGCGGCTGCGGCTGTTGTCGCCGTGCCAGGGAAGCCCGACGTTGCGCGCGATCATGCGGCGCGTCACGCCCTTGTTCGCGAGCGGCCCGACCAGCCACACGAGCCATTTGGGCAGGATGCGTCGCGGAATCGGGTAGTCGGCGCCATACCGTTCGAGCAGCGTGGCGGCCATCGCCGGCAGGTTGGTGTCGTGACCCGAGACGATGTAGCGGCCCTTGGCGCTCGCCAGAAACGCGGCACGGAGGTGCGCGTCGGCCACGTCGCGCACGTCGACCGCGCCCATGCCGAGATCAGGTATGCCCATATTCATCGTGCCGTTGCCCATCTGCCGCACGATCTCGAAGCTTTCCGACGTCGCGTGCGGATTGATGCCGGGACCGATCACGAGCGTCGGATTGATCGTCACGAGATCCCAGCGCTGCTGCGCGCGGGCGATTTTCCACGCTTCGCGTTCCGCAACGGTTTTCGAATACGAATACGGCTGATGGGCGAGCGATGAGCTAGTGTTCCAGATCGCTTCGGTGAACACACCGTTCGGCGTCGCGGCGAGATCGGCATTGTCGCCGTAGATCGCCGCGCAGCTGCTGGTCAGCACAACGCGTCGCACCGATGGTGTGCGGTTGGCCGTTTCGAGCACATTGCGCGTGCCGAGCAGCGCCGGATCGACGAGTTCCTTCTGCGGGTCGCGAACCGTGACCGTGAACGGCGACGCAGTGTGGAACACGATGCCGCAACCGGCCATCGCGTCGGCGTACGAGCCGGGTTCGAGCAGGTCGGCGCGGAAAAAGCGGATCGTGCCTGGCTTGCCGGCCGCGATGCGCTGGAGGTGCTTCAGCTTGTCCGGGCTGTCGGGATCGCGGACGGCCGCGTGGACCGTCAGGCCGGCCTCGAGAAGGCGTTGCACGAGCCAGCCCGCGACGTATCCGGTTGCGCCGGTCACCATGACAGGGAGGTCGGTATCGATATTCATGAGCGTGGGTTCCGTTGCAGAAGTGATGCGCCATGATGACGCTTTTTACGCGCCAGCTCACTCGCAAAGCGCGCCAATCGACATGCAAGGTGCGACATCGGCCTCGCGTGCCGATGCGCGCGACGGTGACCGGATACGCACATTCCGGGACGGACATTGACGCGTCGCCCCGCGTCCTATTACGCTCGTCCGCGATCCCATTCCGAGGAAGATCGATGAACGACGCCGCAACAGAACGGCTGGTCGAGCTGGCCCGACATGTCATCGGCTACATGCAGGCCGCGTTTCCCGGCTGGAGCGAAGTCTACGTTCGCTTCAACGCGCCGAGCGAGGCGCAGTACGGCGTCCGCGCGTCCTGCGCGACGGCGGCCGGCGTCGAGTTGATCTCCGCAATGCGCCATCGCGACTTCATCGACGGCATCATGAGCATCGGGCCGCCACTGCGCGACGCGCTGGCGAATGACGGCAGGAAATTCCGCGCCGCGCTGTTTCGCGCGAATGCCAGGTTTTCCTATCGAATGGATTACGACTGGGATGACGCCGCGCGCTGGAACATCACGAAGCTGGATGGCGCGTCCGGCCGTCCGGACGGTCTGGAACTGCTGGAGCCGCTGGACTGACGTGCGCGCCAGCGAGCGCCGCGCGCCCGCAGCGGATGTCAGGCCGGTTTATCACATTGACGAAATGCCGACGATACGCGCACGTTCGAAGGCAGGAGGCCCGCCATGCCGAAAGCAAAAAAGAAACTGCTGCCGAAGGACTTCGACGTACTGCTCGACGAGGGCGACCTTGCAAAGCTGCAGGCGGTGTTCGACACCTGCGACGTGAATGCGCGCGGCGGGTCGAGCAAGCGGACCGCGCTGTCGTTCGACCGGTGTCCTGACGATCTCGCACGCTGGCTTGTCGCACAGGGCGCGGACATCGGTGCGGCCGACGCGTACGGCAACACGGCGCTGCACGCGCGCGCCCGAAGCCGGCGCAGCCGCTTCGACGTGCTGTTCGAACTGGGTGCGGACGTTCACGATGGCGGCGCGTCGATCGGCACCGCGCTGCACGCGGCGGCCGATTCGCGCCATGCGCTGTCCGCGCGGCTGCTGCTGGAGCACGGCGCGCGCGTCGACGCATTGAACCGGGACGGGCACACGCCGCTCGAGCGTGCGCTGCGTACCTGCGGGAATGCGGATCTGGAACACATGGTGGCGCTCGCCGACGTGCTGCTCGGCGCCGGCGCGGCGAAGACGCCATCGATGCCGGCTTGCGTCACGGCGATCGGCGAGCGCTTCGAGTTCATGCGCGAGCGATTCAATCCGGAGACCGTCGACGCGGCCAGCGCCGCGCTGGACCGGCTCTATGCGTTGTTCGACGTGCGGCCGGTGCCGCGCCGCCAACTGCATGACGGCCGGTCGCCGATCGTCGTCGCGGACGGCACGTGGCAGGCGCAACACCAGGCCTTGTGGACGCAACTGGTGCCGGGAACCGGGCAAGCGGCGACGGTGCAGGGCGAGCTCGTCCGGATCGCGGGCCGCATCGCGCATGAGCTCGATCACAACGGCGGCGGCAACTGGGACGCGGACTTCCGGAAGATGGCCGATGCGTTCGCATCAATCGTGCGTACCGGCACGTCGCTGCCGGCAGCCGATTTGTCTGATGTGGACGCTGTCGTGCAGGACGTCAAGCGCCAGGCGGGCGATCCGGCGCAACTGTGCCGGCTTGCCGTTGCGTGGGTGCGCCTGAACCCCGATCCAGTCGAACTCGCGCCGCCGTCTTATCGACGGTAGGCCACCCAGCGCCCGAAATTTCCGGAAACCACCCCTTTCCCGATTTCGGCCAATATCCCCACTTTTGGGGATGCCGGCGCGGGCCGGTGCGCCTACGATGGGCAGCAGGGCACAGGGGACCGGGTGTAACGAAAACAAACGAACAGGCCTGCCATTGAAAGTCGATTGCCGCGATCGTCCGCGCAGTTGACTGACACAGCCGCTGCGTACGATGACGCACAGTGTGAGCGTCGCGTCGTTGGCGCCGCGACACGATGGCGCGTTGATGACGGAAGGCCTGATGTCGTATTTCGGGGAATTTCAATCAATATGCTGGCAAGAGACTATGTGGAACGAGAGCTCTCTCACATCCAGAGAATGGTGGCTCTCCTGGACAGCGACACGGTCGCTGACGACGTGTCGATGTCGGGCGCCGGGCGCGTCAGGCATCCGAGTTACTGGCGCGGGCGCCTCGAGGAGCTGATGTTGGCGCCCGACGTGCCGCGTCACGTCAGGAAGCTCGGCGAAGCCGTGCTCGCGAAGATCGACGAGCTGGAATCGCGACTCGCGACGATAAAGTAAGGACATCGTCGGATCGGGCGTCGACACTCATTCCATGGCGTCGTCGATCGTTTCCGTCTTGCCCGTTGCTCACCCGGGCGCCATCACGTCAAGCAGCGCCGCGCGAAACGCGGCCATCTCCGCCGCGGTGCCGATCGACACACGAAGGTACTCGGGCGGCCCGGACTCGCGAATCAGAACGCCGTGGCGCAGGAGTCGGCTCCAGATCCGGTGGCGATCCGCGAACTTGCCGAACATCACGAAGTTGGCGTCCGAATCGGCCACCGTGAGGCCCAGGCCGCGCAGCCAGCAAACGGTTGCGTCGCGCTCGGCCTTGATCGCGTCGACCTGCGACAGCATCTCGTCACGCGCGACCAGCGCCGCGCAGGCGGCCGCCTGCGTCAGCGCGGACAGGTGATACGGCAGGCGAACCAGCTTCAGCGCGTCCACGATCGCCGGCGCGCATGCGCAATACCCGACGCGCCCGCCCGCGAACTTGAACGCCTTGCTCAGCGTGCGAGTCACGATCAGCCGCGGATGGTCGGGCAGCAGCGTTACCGCGCTGCGGACGCCGTGGCGCCGGAATTCCGCATAGGCTTCGTCGACGACGACCACGCCCGGCGCGAGGTCGACGATCGCGCGGATCTCGTCGAGCGGCAGCGCGGTCCCCGTCGGGTTGTTCGGTGAGGTCAGCAGGATCACGCTCGGCCGGTGTTCGCGGATGCTGTCGAGCGCCTGATCCAGATCCAGCGTGAAATCCCCGGTGCGCGGCAACGTATGCAGGCGCGTGAAAGTTGTCCGGCAGTATTCGTCATACATCGGATACGCGGGCGTAAAGGCCAGCGCCGAGCGCCCCGGGCCGCCGAACGCCTGCAGGATCTGCTGGATCACCTCGTTCGAACCGTTGGCTGCCCAGACGCTGGCCGCGTCGACCGGCACGCCGGTGTCGTGCGTCAGGTAGGCGGCGAGATGCGATCGCAATTCGGCGAAGTCGCGGTCGGGATAGCGGTTCGCGTCGCGCGCCGCATCGGCCACCGCGGTCGCGATGCGCTCGACGAGCGCCGGCGACGGCGGATACGGATTCTCGTTGACGTTCAGGCAGACCGGCACGTCGAGCTGCGGCGCCCCGTACGCGTGCTGCAACCTGAGGTCCTCCCGGAGCGGCAAATCCGACAGGGCAATGTCTTTCCACGGTTGTTGCATTGAAAACACTCCGTACGTGATCGATGGGGCGGCACAGCAGGTTTTTCAGGCGGCAGAAAACAAAAAAGGCGCCGGAGGCGCCTTGGTTGTGGTCTTGACCGGGACGCTGCCCGATGCAATGACTAGATGCGAAACGAACCACGGCGCAATGGAGGGCGGCCGTGGTGATGGTGCAGCGAGGGCGTGGCGTTTCGGATCGTCATGCGCTGCATCATGGCATACCCTGATCCGGATGAAAAGCCGGCCGCGACATGGTACGTGCCCACGTCGATTGCGTTTTCGTGTCGGGAATGACCCATACATCAGACGAGAAACGGTAACAAACGTGGTATTTCGAACCAAACTCACACGGATAATTTGAACGATCTCGTTCATTGAGTAAGATGCGCTGAAGACGTTCGACAAAAAACGCACGGCGCGGGGTAGCCAGATGCAACTGAACGGATTGATTCCATCGGCGTGGGTCGACGACCTCTACGCCGCGGCACTGGGCGATCAACGATGGGAAGCGGTGCTGGACGGGCTGCGATCGTCGGTCGGCGTGCGCATGGTCACGCTGCTGTCATTCGACGAAGCGGCGAGGGTGCCGGCGATCGAGCAGGCGGCGGGCGACGACGAATCATGGGTCGCCGAGTGCTACGGCACCTACAACACCGAGTTCTACCGGTACGACCCGGTCGTGCCGGTCGCCGGCAACTGGCCGGCGGGCCGCTGGTTCGAGGACGTCAAGCACCTGTCCGCGCACCAGCGCACACACAGCGTGTTCTACCAGGAGTTCCTGCGCCCGTTCGGGCTCGGCAGCATCTCGGGCCTGTACATCCATCGCGGCGAGGGCACCGGCGCATTCCTCAGCGTCCAGGGCGGCCCCGACTCGCAAGGCCTGTCCGACGAGCAGCGCCGCGCCATCGAAATCATGGGCACGCACATCAGCCGCGCGCTGCGGATCCAGGCGCGCATCGGCGAACTCGAGGCGCGCGTGGCCGCGGCGGAGTCGGCGCTCGATGCGATTCCGGTGCCGGTGTTCCTGCTCGGTGCGCAACGCGAATTGCGCTATACGAACCGCGCGGCCGATCAACTGATCGCGGCGGAGCCGGCACTGCGGGTCGTGAACGGCCGTTTCGCGCCGGAAGGCTGCATCGACGATGCGCAATGGCGGCACGCATTCGCGCGCGGCGGGCTGTTGCTGCGGCGTGCGACCGGCGAACCGCTGTCGCTCGCACTGATGCCGGTTCCCGAGCAGTCGCGCCTCGTGCGCGAACGGCCCGGCGTCACGGCGTTGATGACGGCCGCCGACCTGTGCTCGCCGGCGGCGCGCGCGCAGCGGCTGCGCGTGTTCTACGGCCTGTCGTCGGCCGAAGCCGAGCTCGCCGTGCTGCTGTGCTGCGACGGGCGCTCGCCGCAGGAATGCGCGGCGCTGCGCGGCGTGTCGATCGGCACGATCCGGACGCAGATCAAGGCGATCTACGCGAAGACCGACGTCACGCGCGCGGCGCAACTGACGTCGCTGGTCATGCAGACGTGACGGCGCGGCAGGCGCTTGCGCCTGCGGATTCCCTGCTGGCCGTTGCCAGGACCGACGCATGGGCATTGCGTCGACGCTGGCGAGTTGTGGTCAGTCATCCTATAACAAAATCAAGCAACGTGAAAGCCGGCTGTCCGGCATCGCGAAAGGCGGCTGCACGGCCGTCCGGAGCGAAAGCGGATCGGTCGTCGGAAAACGTTTCGCTGAAAATCGCCTGAACAGAGAAAGAGATTCCCCAAATTTCGCCCCAAACCCTTGGTGACGGCGGTCATAGGGGTATGCACCAAGTGAGTTAAACGATTAACCGACGTACATTCGCTCAACACGTCATACGACGTATGACTCTGCGATTCAGCGGAGCGTCTCGCCGACGCATGTGCCTGCCGACGGATCGCTGCACAACAACGATCGACCATCAAGGAGACTCACCATGAAGCACCGATTCACCGGCTCCCGTACCGTTCTGGCCGTCGCGCTGATGGCCGGCTTTGCGATGTCCGCGCAGGCGCGCGTGTTCCGCTCGGCGGACGTGCACGGCGACAACTTCCCGACCAACATGGCCGTGAAGTTCATGGGCGACGAACTGTCGAAGCAGACGGGCGGCAAGGATTCGATCAAGGTGTTCGGCAACAGCGCGCTGGGCTCCGAGAAGGACACGGTCGACCAGGTGCGGATCGGTGCGATCGACATGGCGCGCGTGAACGGTGCGTCGTTCAACGAGATCGTGCCGGAATCGCTGATCCCGTCGTTCCCGTTCCTGTTCCGCGACGTCGACCATTTCCGCAAGGCGATGTACGGCCCGGCCGGCCAGAAGATCCTCGATGCGTTCACCGCGAAGGGGATGATCGCGCTGACGTTCTACGAGAGCGGCGCGCGCTCGATCTACGCGAAGCGCCCGGTGCGCTCGCCGGCCGACATGAAGGGGCTGAAGGTGCGCGTGCAGCCGTCCGACCTGATGGTCGACGAGATCAAGGCGATGGGCGGCACGCCGACGCCGATGCCGTTCGCCGAGGTGTATACGGGGCTGAAGACGGGCCTCGTCGACGCGGCGGAAAACAACATGCCGTCGTACGAGGAAACCAAGCACTACGAAGTGGCGCCCGATTACTCGGAAACGCAGCACGCGATGACGCCGGAAGTGCTGGTGTTCTCGAAGAAGGTGTGGGACACGCTGTCGCCGCAGGAGCAGGCCGCGATCAAGAAGGCCGCGGCCGATTCGGTGCCGTACTACCAGAAGCTGTGGACCGCGCGCGAGGCATCCGCGCAGCAGCTGGTGACGAAGGGCGGCGCGAAGATCCTGCCGGCCGCGCAGATCGACCGCGCGGCGTTCGTGAAGGCGATGCAGCCGCTGTGGACGAAGTATGAAAAGACGCCGCAGATGAAGCAGATCGTCGACGAGATCGAGGCCACCAAGTGACGCGTCGCACTTCCCTGAACAGCGCGGCGGCCGCGGGTTCGTCGGCCGCCGCCCCGGACGGCGCGGCGCTGGCGCGGCCGCATGCCGCGCCGTTCCTGCATTGCGTGAACGACGTGTTGTTCCGCGTGCTGGCCGTGATCGCGTCGGCGTGTCTCGCGGTGCTCACGGTGCTGGTGTTCTACGCGGTCGTGATGCGCTACGTGTTCGAGAATGCACCGGATTTCGTCGAGCCGATCGCGCTGCTGCTCGTGATCGTGATCGCGATGTTCGGCGCGGCGATGAAGGTGCGCGACGGCGGCCATATCGGCCTCGACTCGCTCGTGCGCCGGCTGCCGCCGAAATCGCGCAACGTGGTCATCGCGATCCAGCACCTGAGCCTGATCGCGTTCGCGATCATGATCATCGCCGGCTGCGGCAGCATGGCCGCCGAGACGATGGGCGACCGCATCCCGATCATCGGGCTGCCCGAAGGCGTGCGCTACCTGATCGCGATACCCGCGGCGATCGCCATCATTCTCTTCTCGCTCGAGCACCTGCTCGCGCTTCGTCGTTCTTCGTCGGGACAATAACGCCATGGAACTCGCGATCCTGTCCGTCAGTTTTCTGATTTTTCTCGTACTCGGCGTGCCCGTGTCGTTCGCGCTCGGCATAGCCTGCGTGTTGACCTACATGGTCGAAGGCCTGCCGATCGCGACCGCGATGCAGGCGATGATCTCGGGGATGAACGCGTTCTCGTTCCTCGCGGTGCCGTTCTTCATCTTCTCCGGCGAACTGATGCTGCACGGCGGCATCGCGGACCGGATCCTGCGCTTCGCGCAGGCGACCGTTGGCCACTTCCGTGGCGGCCTCGGGATGGCGAACGTCGTCGCGTGTACGCTGTTCGGCGGCGTGTCGGGTTCGCCGACCGCCGATACGTCCGCGATGGGCGGCGTGGTGATTCCGCTGATGAAGCGCGAAGGCTACAGCGCCGCGTACGCGGTCAACGTGACGACGCACGCATCGCTCGCTGGCGCACTGATGCCGACGTCGACCAACATGATCATCTACGCGTTCGCCGCGCAGGGGATCACCGGGATGCTGCACGGCCAGCCGGTGAGCGGCGTGTCGATCGGCGACCTGCTGTTCTCGGGGCTGCTGCCGGTGTTGTGGGTGATGGGCTTCGTGCTCGCCGCCGCGTACTGGCAGGCCGTGCGCCACGGCTATCCGCGCCGTGAGGACGGTTCGTCCGCGCTGCCGAAGTTCCCCGGCTGGTATGCGGTGCTGCGCAGCTTCGTCGGTGCGGTGCCCGGCCTGATGGTGATCGCGATCATCCTCGTGTGCGTCGCGAAGGGGATCGCGACCGCGACCGAAGCTGCCGCGATCGCCGTCGTGTACTCGCTCGTGCTGACCGCGGTCGTCTACCGCACGCTGACGGCCGAGAAGCTGCGCCGTGCGCTGTCGCATGCGGCGCGCACGACAGGCGTCGTGCTGCTGCTGATCGCGGTGTCCAACATGCTGCGCTTCCAGATGTCGTACCTGGAGATTCCGGATGCGATCGAAGGGCTGCTCAAGCAGTCGACCGCCGCGCCGTGGCTGATGCTGCTGTACATCAACATCATCCAGGTGTTTCTCGGCACGTTCGTCGACATGGCAGCGCACATCCTGATCACGACGCCGCTGTTCCTGCCGATCGCGATGGCGTGCGGCGTCGGGCCGGTGCAGTTCGGGATCATGCTGCTGCTGAACTGCTCGCTCGGCCTCGTGCACCCGCCGATCGGATCGGTGCAGTTCGTCGGCTGCGCGATCGGCAACGTGTCGATCGGAGAGACCACGAAGATGGCGTGGCCGTACTACCTCGCGATCTTCAGTGCGATCAATATCGTCACGTACCTGCCGTTCTTCTCGACCTGGCTGCCGAGCCTGATCAGCGGGCACGCGGTGTTCTGATCGTAGCTTGCTTCGCATGACTGCGGCGCCGGACGACCTGGGTTGTCCGGCGCCGCGGGCGTTTTTGCGGGTCGTTTCATGCATCGATTGCGCCGGGATGCGGCGCAAATCGTCGGTGGCAAGTTCAAGCGTGAATCTGCACCGATACCGAATCGCCATCGATTGCATGGCTGATGCCACGGGAAAGTCAACAACGCGTCTGCAGAACCCGACAATCCGCCCGCTTAATCCCGGGCATCCCATGTGCTGATTGAATGGGGTTTTGCGTGCTATCCCTTGCTGCGCGCGACGATTGCCTCTCAATAACGCATTGTCCGTCAAAATAATCTCGGTAGACGGAAACGGTTTTTAACCTTATTCAAAGTTTGACGTCACTGACTCGTCCGGCGACCAGTTTTGTGTCATCGGCATGAGAGGCTTGGCGGAAGGGGATTCGGCGCTTGTCGGGCGAGATCGGATAATTATTGGAATAATAAAATCTAAAAAACAATCGAATGACGTGACATTGATGTGATTGCATCATTGCTGATACTTAATAACGAAACGGACCAGATGCGGTCTATAAGCATTGATGCATCAGCAGCCCAAGCCATGACAATGGTTGACCATCTTTCGGTTTTGGCTGTGCGAGCATCTGTCGAAAATTCCGAGAGAGACCAACCATGCGCCGCAAGACGCGCGATGTCGTGTTTCGGCACGTTCAACGGGGAACGGCCAAACAGAAAATTATCTTAGGTCAAGCTTCGCTGAAAAGCGAAGAGCATGCGCTTTGGGTCAAGGCAACCGCATGGGTCATGTCGGTCGTGATGTATCTCAGCCCCGCCATGCTTCTGGTCGACCAGACTGCGCATGCTGCGCCGATCATCGATCCGCGTGCACCGATCCCGTTTCAGCCGACGGTGACCGCGACTAGCTCGGGCGTCCCCGCCATCAATATTCCGGCTCCGAACTCCAATGGTGTGAGTCTCGGACAGTATCAGTCGTTCAACGTAGGACCCGAAGGCCTCGTGCTGAATAACAGCACGATTCCGGGTACGCCTCTGCTGGGCGGTTCGCTTGGCGCGAACCCGAATCTGAACGGCCGACCAGCGTCGTTGATCATCAACCAGGTCACGTCGAACAATATCGCAGTACTGAATGGGCCGCTCGAAACCTTCGGCGCTGCGGCGCCGATCGTGATTGCGGCTCCTGGCGGGATATCGGCAAACGGTTTGTCGCTCACGAATATCCCGAATCTCACGCTGACCACGGGCACGCCGCAATTCATCACGGGCGTCGGCGGCACCTCGACCGACTTTGCGCACGCGGGTGCAGTCGCATACGACGTTCGGTCCGGCAACATTTCGATCAACGGGCCGGCAGGCGTAAACGGGCCGGGAGCAGGGATCGAAGGGACTGTCGGGAATATCGACCTGATCGGGCAAACGGTGACGCTGGCGGCCCCGATCCGCGCGGATCAACGAATCAACGTCGTGACGGGCAACCAGCTCGTTACTCCGACCACGACGGGCAATACCGGCACCGCGTACGGTATTGCTGCTAACGGTCTGCCGAACAACGTCACGGCCATTCAGACACCGAACGGCCTGGCGATCGACGCGAACCAGTTCGGATCGGTCACGGCAGGGCAAGTTTATATCGTCCAAACCGCGGCGGGCCTTGGCGCCAACATGCAAGGCCCGTTGACCGCGACGGCGGGCAACGTCGTTGTCAATTCGAACGGCGACGTCACGGTCGGTCAAACGTTTGCCAGCCAGAACGTCAGCCTGACGAGTGCGGGCAACACGACGATCAGCGGTACGGGACTCGCCAACCAGAATTACACGGTCAACGCCGACGGCGACATCAACGGGACCGGCTCGGTGTCGGCCGGGCAGAACGTATCGATGAATGCCGGCGGCAATTTAAACGCTGAGTCAGTCGCGGCAAACGGTTCGGCGAACCTGACCGCCGGACAGGCGATGTCGATCGGCTCGCTGTCCGCGCACGACGTTGCGTTGCAGGCGACGAATGGCGACCTGACAGTCGGTGGGTTGAGTGCGCCCGGCGTGATCTCGGCCAAGGCCGGACGCGATCTGACGGTGAACGGTGCCGTTCAAGGCGGCAGCACGGTCGCGCTGACGGGTGGACGCAATGCGAGCGTGAACGGTGCCGTATCGGGCGTCGACAAGACGTCGATTGCGGCGACCACGGGCACCGCGCAAATCGCGGGCAGCGCGATCAGCAACGCGGCACTCTCGGTGACGGCTGGACAGGACGCGGTCGTAGGCGGCAATGTCTCAGCGCAGGGCCCGTTGACCGTCACCGCGAGCGCCGGCGACGCGACAATCTCCGGCACCGCGGTAACGCCAGGCACGCTGACGGTTCAGTCCGGCGGCACCACGACGCTTGGCGGGCAAACGCAGGCCGCGACCGCAAACGTGTCCGGCGGCAATGTGGCCGTCAACGGCGCGCTGACAACGACCCACGACGCGACGCTTGCGGCGGCGAACGGCAACCTGACCGGGACTGGCGCGATCGGCACGACGACGGGTAACGTTGCGCTTTCGGCGAGCCAGAACATCGCGTATAGCGGTGCGGTGCAAAGCGGTGGGGCGGTCACCGCGACGGCTGGGCAGGATGCAACGCTCGCGAACGTATCGGCGCCGGGTGCGATCTCGATCACGGCCGGTCGCGATGCGACGGAAACGGGCAGTTTGACCGGTGGCAGCACGGTTTCGATGACGGCCGGCCGCGGCGCCAGCGTGAGCGGCACGGTCGCATCAGTGGGCGACACGACGATCACAGCGCGAACCGGCTCGGCGACCGTGAACGGTAGTGCTCAGTCCAATGGTGCACTGGCTGTCAGTGCTGGCCAGAACGCCTCGATTGGTGGCACGGCGCAGGCACAAGGCCCGGTATCGATTACCGCGCGAGCCGGTTCGCTGACGGGGCAAGGCAACGTCACGTCGTCTCAAGGCGCGGTCAATCTGGCCGCCGGGCAAGCAATCGCGCTGAACGGTGCCGTGCAGAGCGGCCGCACAATCAGTGCGGCGGCGGGTACTAACGCCAGCTTTGGTGGCACCGTTGCAGCGCCGGGCGCCGTTACGATCCAGGCAGGGCAAGATACGACGCTGGCCGGGAGCGTAACGAGCGGCGGGAACTTGAGCGTCACGTCTGACGGAAACACCAGCATCAAGGCGGCGGCCGCATCCGTTGGCGACATGACGCTCGCGGCGAACGGCGGCACCTTGAGCACGTCAGGGAACGTAGTGTCGACGGGCGCGCTGAATGCGAGTGGCCAGCAGGGCGTGAATTTGGGCGGTACGGTCTATAGCGGCGGCAACGCGCAGATTGGATCGACTGCAGGCAACGTCGCGGTGGCAGGCACGGTATCGACCCCTGGCACGTTGAACATCAACGCGGGACAGGATGCCTCGGTTGCCGGGACCGTGCAAAGCGGCCAGAACTCGACGATTGCGGCCGCGCGTGACGCCAACCTGAACGGTGGTCTCGAGGTCGGCAATTCCGGCAATGCGAGTGTGACAGCTGGGCGCGACATCAATGGCACCGGCGCGATCGGCGTCGCGAACGACACGACACTGAAGGCTGGAAACAATATCGGCATCAGCGGTACGGTCCAGACCGGCAACAATCTGACGGCGACGGCAGGTAACAACCTGTCGGTCGGCGCGACCACGGCTGTCGGTACCAGCACACTGACGGCGACGAACGGCGCCGTAACGTTGACTGGCGATGCGCTGGCGGGCGGGGCGACGACGATCACGGCGGGCACGGACGTCAATACCCAGGGCAGCGTCAAGAGCCTCGGGGATCTGTCGGTCAACGCGAAGTCGGGCAATCTGACGGCGGCCGGCGCAGTCTCGACTGCTGGCAACGCGGCGCTGAACGCAGGCCAGAACCTGGCGCTCAACGGCCAGACGACCGTCTCGAAGAACGCAACGCTCGCAGCGACGAACATCACGACGCAGGGTGTCTCGGTTGGCGGGAATCTCACGGCTATCGCGAGTAACGCGCTCGATACGTCCGCAGGGCAACTCAATGCGCAGTTCGACGCGAATGCGCCGGCGCTGTCCGTTGGCGGCAACGCGACGCTTTCGGGTGCGAACGTGACGACCGCAAACGCGGTGGTCGGCGGCGCGACGCAGATCACCGGTACGAAAAGCCTGACGACGGGTGGCACAGCTGCGTTCAAGGGCGATGCGACGTTGGCGGGCGGTATGGTCAATAACGTCGGTACGCAAATGGCGGCCGGCAATCTGAATGTGTCGGGTACGACCGTCACGAATTCGGGTGCACTGTCCTCACTACAGACCGCGACGATCAATGCCACGGACCTCGTGAACAGCGGCTCCGTCTATGGGCCTACCACGAACGTCACGGCGAGCGGTAGCGTCACCAACTCGGGCAGCCTTCTGGCAACGAACGCGCTGAACGTCACGACGGCGAATCTGAGCAACCAAAAGGGTGTGTTGTATGCCGGTGATGTTGCGAATCCGACCGCTGCGACGGGCAATACGACCGTGACGGTGACGGGGGGCAACGGTTCGTTCAACAATTCAGGCGGCACGATTTATGGACAGAACAACGCGGCGCTGAATCTGCCGAACCAAACGTTGGATCCGTCCGCGGCGACCTTCGGTACGGTCGACAGTCGCCGTGGCGTCAATCTGTCGGCGCAATCGGTCAACAATTCGGGAACCTGGACACTGCCGAGTTCGAACGTCACGGTGTCCACCGCGCAGGGCTTCAACAACACCGGCACGATCAATCAAGGCATCGGCGCACTGACGTTGAATGGTGCTGTCGGCAATACCGGCGCGATCAATGGCAACGACCTGACGATCAATGGCTCGCTCGCCAATCAGACCGGTGGCGCTGTTGCGGCGCTCGATGCGCTGACGCTCAACGGTTCGGGTACGAATAGCGGTACCGTTCACGCAGACAATACGCTGACGATTGCCGGGACGAGCTACGACAATTCGAACGGGGTGACCAGTGCAGGCGGTAGCAAGAGCCCAGCCGGTAGTGGCAACGCAACGATCAATCTGAGTGGTGATCTCGGGAACGCTGGAGGTACGCTGACGGCGACGAACGATCTGAAGATCACGGCAAACAACGTTAACAACTCCGCTGCGGCAACGGTTACGACCACCACGACCACGAAGACCGTCGACAATCCGGGGTTGCTGATGGCCACGCCGATCGGCTCGGAATTGGTCTATGCGATCTATAACGTCGGCAAGGACGGTGGGACGCTGACGCTTGGGCAGGCAAACTTGCCGGCGACGCTCGGCGGGCTCCTGTCGGTCGGCGGCGAGCAGCCGACAAAATCAACCGTCTGGTCGATTTCCAGCGCGCGGCTGATCTATCAAGGCTGGGGCGACGCCTCGCCACCGGTTGCGTCCTCGGGAACAGTCCAGTTTGCACTGGTACCCACGAGTAATGCACCCAAGGGTGCCATGTGGGTTGTCGTGCCGCCTTCTACGCCGGTTTCTGGTGCAACGACGGTTCAATCCCTCACCCTGCCGACCGTTACCGAGACCACCACCACGACCGGTGCGACCGTGACGTCGTCTGTCATCGCGGCCGGGCACGACCTTAACCTGACGGCCAACACGCTCAATAACCAGAGCGGCGTCGTAAGCGCGGGGCACGACGTCAACGTGAACGTGCAGCAGCTCCAGAACGGTGGCTCGAGCTTCACGTCGTCGGTCACCGACACGGTCGATGGCGCGTCGCTGAATGCGTTCCTGACGTCGCTGCAGGCGCTGCAGAAATCCGGGTCGATCGGCGTGGCTGGCACGGCGAACCCGAGTGGCACCTATCAGTGCGAGGGAGGATATTGCCTGGTCGGTACCCCAACGCCGCCGGCAACCTATACGATCAGCGCGCCGGGGACGGTGCCGCTGGAGACGACGATCAGGACCGCCACGACGCAAGGCGCCGTCGGGCAGATTCTTGCAGGGAACAATCTGAATCTGTCGGGCGGCAATCTGACCAATACCGGCACGCTCGCGGCCGGCAATGACGTCACGATTCAGGCGGCAAGCTTCACGAATCAAGGATCGAATGTCGGGTCGAAGGCCGTGACGGCCGGGTGTGCGTCGGGGGTGTCGAATGCCGGCTGCTCGAATCTGAGAACGACCAACCCGAACTCGGAGGCGTACAGCTACCAGCAGACCAACAGCAACGTGACGGCCGGCCACGACATCGTCATTGCCGCCAACCAGGTCAGCAACACCTACGGCAATTTGGTTGCGAAGAACGATGTCGTTATCGGCGGTGCTGGCACGACTGCGGCGAACACGACACAGGCTGCCAGTGTGACGAACACGTCGGCCGCAATCGAGGCAGGTCATAACGTGCAAATCAACGCGGCAAGCGTGACGAACACGATTGCCGCGCCGGTGGCGGTCCACCAGAACTATGGTTCGGCGTCGCCCTATAGCGGTTGTGGTCAGAACTGCGAAGCGTATGTCGAGGTGCAGTCGGCTACGCCGTCCACGATTACGGCGAACAACGACCTGTCGATCACAGCGGGGATGTTCAGCAACACCGGCAGTCTCGTCACGGCGCTGAATACCGCGACGATCAATGCGACACAAAGTGCATCGAGCGACAACCAGTACCTGCACGCGTACTGGACTGGTAATCCGGTCGGCAACCGAACGTGGGGCTGCCTGGGCATGGCGTCGACTTGCCAGAATCTGTATGGCGGGGCGTTCAACCCTGGCGATGCACAAGCTGTGTCGGGCCTGCCGTCGAACGTCGGATTGCCCGATTTCGTACCGGGTACGATTCAGGCGGGTAATTTGAGCGTCCATTCGCCGACGCTGAACAACACCGGCAACGTAATCGGCCAAACGATCACGCTGACGGGCTCGACGCTCGTCAACGGAATCACGAACCCGAACGTCTTTACGCCGCCACCAGTTGTCTCGGGGCAGGTGATTTCGCTGGCGCCGCCAACGCTGCCGGGTTCGATCGCGAGTTCGGTGAACAGTGCCGGGCTGGTCACGGACCAAAACGGCCGGCCGACGTCGGTCACCGGGATGACCGGTTTGCCGGCCAATACGCCGATCGGTGCGCAGACGGTCGGTCAGCCGGTCGCGCCGGTGGTCACCGTCACGACCCGTCCGGTAGGCGCGTCGCCTGGCTCGGCGTCGGCACCCATCGCTGGGGCGCCGCAAAGCGTCACCGTCAAGACGATCGCGGGTGCGACGACCACCGTGAGCTACCTGACCAGCAATCCTGCCGCCCAGGTGGTCGATTCGCTCTCGTCGGCCTCGCTGATCGCGAATTTGCCCGCGAATCTGCAACCGGGCAGCGTGCCGTTCTATTACGACCCGTACACCGAAAACCAGCTGATCGAGCAAGCAGCATTGCAGGCGATCGGCAAGGGCAGCTTCTACAGCACGACGAGTGCGACCGACAGCACGAGCCAGGCGTCGATCAACAATCAGGACAAGGCAGCGTTGTACGGCGCGGCGCTCGAGTATGCGGAGAAAAACAACGTCGCGCTCGGCACGAAGCTGAGCGATGCCCAACTCGCGCAGATCAACGCGCCGATGCTTTGGTATGTCGAGCAATCCGTCCCGGAGCCGGGATGCAGCACGACCGGCGGCGCAGCCTGTCCGACGGTGCAGGCGCTGATGCCTGAGGTGCTGCTGCCGAAGAACTTCGCGGAGGTGAACGCTGACGGCGAAATCACGGGCACCAATGTCACGCTCAATTTCGCGAACAGCATTCTGAATACTGGCACGGTCACGGCGCAGAACCTGACGGTCAACACGGATTCGCTGACCAACGAACAGCGTTCGACGGATATCGGCACGATTTATCAGAAGGGGCCGGAAGGCGTGGCGTTGCAGACCACGGGCACCGTGGCGCAACAAGGCGGCTTCATGTCGGCCGCCAATTACGACTTGCAGGTGCAAAGCCTGAACCAGATCGGCGGAGCACTCCAGAAAGTCGGCGCGGATGGCGCGGTCGACACGGCCGGCACGCAGGCGATGCTGGCGAATCTGAAGAGCCAACTTGGCGGTAACTTCACGCAACAGACCGTCACCGACCATCTCGATACGCAGGTTCTCGACGGCGACTCGTGGTTCGACCAGGTCTTCATGACCGGGGTGATGGTCGGACTCTCGATTATGGGGGGGATGGCGGCGTCAGCGGCAATCGGTGCGGCGGCGTCTGCAACGGCGGGGACGACGTTTGCGGCGGCTGTGCCGGCGACAACGACGACGATAGCGGTTGGCGCGACCGAAGTGACTGTAACGACGGCGGCGGTTGGCGCAGGCACGGCGAACGTCGCGTTGTCGGCCGCATTTGCCGGCATGATGAACAGCACGATGAGTCAGCTGAACAGCGGCGGTTCGTTTAGCTTGGGATCCATGCTCACGACGGCCGGTGCGGCAGCGCTGACGGCGGGGCTGACGAACGGCATTACGTTTAGCAACGGCGCGACTGGGTGGTCGTGGACGGCATCGAACAACAGTCTTGCCGCATTGGCCGGGGTGCAGACGGTAGGGAACACGTTGGTGCCGCAGGCGGGCATGGCGGCAGGTTCGCTGCCGACGACGATTGCCGCTATCGCGGCGGAATCGGTGCTTCAAGCGACGGTCCAGACGGCCTTGCAGGGCGGAAGTTTCCTGACGAACTTGCGCAACAGCGCAGCGACGAATGCTGCGGCGTCCATCGCCTACACGATAGGTAACCTGAATCAGGACGGCACGCTGACAGGTGCGGCGTACGTGGCAGCGCATGCAGCGCTGGGCTGCGCTGCGGGTGCAGCAATCGGCCAAGGGTGTGGTGGCGGTGCGATTGGTGGGGCCGTGTCGGCCGCGCTGACACCGGATGTGTTGAGGGTGATCGATCCGAGCGGCGCGGCGCTTGATCAAGGCCAGATGGCCATGCTGGCGGCGATTTCGACCTGGACAGGCGGTGGCATCGCCGGCCTTGCGGGTCAAAACGCGATGGCCGGTGCCACGGCAGCTCAAAACGAGGCGCTGAACAACGACGCAGGAAGTCCGACCCATACAGCTGCAGCCGTGAAGAATGGCGGGGCAATTGGTTCGGCAATCGATCTCGCTCTTGCGGTCTTGCTGCCGTGGAAAAGCTCGACAGTGCAGAGCCTGACGCAGCCTCTGACCTCGACCGTGAAGGGGGGTGGATCACTGGTTCAAGCGAACAACGGACAGACACCGCCGGCTGACCCGAATCCACTCGTGCAGGCAAACGATGGTAATCCGCCAGCGACAGGCGGAGCGGTGGTTACGCCTCCGACGGCCGCCTGTTCTCCCGGAATCGGATGTGTTGTTACGCCACCGTTGGTTTCGCCTGGCACCCCGATGCTTGCGACCGGAAGTAACGGTGATGGCAACACGTCTGGCCAGAATGCGGGGAAAAGCAGTCGTGACCCAACGACGCTGCCGAAGGGTTACACTTCTAACACGGACGGTACTATCTCTGGGCCCCAAGGAGGGACATACACAAGAACGAGTGCCGTAGATGCCAATGGGAATTCGATATTTATTGGTGGCAACGGTAACTACTATACGCTGGGGTCAGACGGCGTAAGTCGAGTCGTTTCTCCTAACTTGCCAAGTGGCATCGGTTCAACTGGGCAGATTGGGGAAAATGCACTGAAATCGCTCGGCGGTCAATCTCAGGTCGCATTTCAGACAAGTCAAGGGCTACGTGTCGTAGACCAATTAACTCCCGCTAACGTTGCTCATGAAGCAAAAGTTGGGTATACGCCGTACGACGCTACAACTATCGCTCAAGTTGCGAAGGACACCGAGCTGTTAAAATCCGGTGTTGTTAACGGAGTAACATGGAATTTCTATACCAGCCCGGTTACGGGCCAAGGTGGCCCGTCTGCGGATTTGATTAAAGCCCTTGGAAGGGCGGGAATTAAGGTAATAATTCATTAGCTATGAAATTCTCAAACTGCTACAACCCCGCCTCTGAATTTTTCTCTTCTATGAAAAATTCAGATTTAAGGGAATTTTATGATGATTTTATGCTCAATCTACCATATTGCATCGAAGAATTGATGCAGATGGTTCACAGCACATCGGAATTCAGTGGCTGGGTTGCAGACTTTTCGCCAGACTCTCTATCTGGGCTTGGAGCATGGCTGAAACGGACTGCAACGAAACGTGATTTTACCCAGAAAGAGATTGATGCATTGGGTGGTAGGCTCTCGAATGACGACGGAGCGTCGCTCTGGGATTTAAGCGACGAAACGAAAACTGCGGCCATCTATGTCGGGATGTACTACGGACAGGTTGCGCTGAAAAATAACAGGCTGCTCAGATGGGATTTACAACTTGGTAGCAGAAGGCTGGCCGACTATGGTCAGCCTGTAATCGTTGGCTCAAGGGCTGTCCCTCTCAATCCGGTGAGAGTGGTTAATTCATTTTGTCGCGGAATACTGTCGGGTGATAAGGTCGGAAGGGAGTTGAAGGGGATGTACGAATATTGGGCGGGCATTTCTCAATCTGACGTATAATTAACATTAAAACATGCAACCGCTTACCGGCTCAATCAGGAGTGGTTTGCACTATTTTATGTGCAACTCCCAAGGATTGGCGTGTTTTTTGCGTCTCTGCACATAATATAAACCAAAATTGTTGGAACTATTTCTGGGGCAAGTCGTATGGGGCGTTTCGGATTCCACAACTTTAGTGCGCTATTGACGTGCGCCGGCTTGTCCTCTTCGGTCTTCGCCGCAGGAATTGCAGCCGACGGTGGTATGGCAACGATCGTCTCCTCAGGTCCGGGCGGGCGCGCGATCGTCAACATCGCACCAGCCGTCGGAGGCGTTTCGAACAACACCTATTCGTCCTTCAACGTCTCGAGAACTGGCGCGGATCTCAATAACGTAGGCATCAATGCGCGCACGATCGTCAATCAGGTCACGCGCACGAATCCGTCGCTGATTCAAGGCAACATCAACGTCCTCGGCCCGCGCGCGAACGTTATTCAGGCCAATCCGAACGGCGTGACGGTTGACGGCGGACGCTTCACGAACTCCGCCCAGGAGCGGGTGGCTCGCCGAACAATGTCATCCTGTCGAGCAGCAACAGCGATAGCGGTTCAGGTAGCGGCAAGAGTGGTCAAGGTGCCGCAAACACAGGTAGCAACTCACTTTTGGACCCGAATGCAGAGAACCACGTGCTTTACGGAGACGGGCCTACATCTGGCGGACACCTCTCCGGCATTGGCAAACCAGGCAAGTCAGAATTTCCTGCAACATGGACGCCGTAGGACATTACAAACGCAATCTCGGAATTGCTACAAGCCCGAGCGCCGCTTGATCGAAGCCCGCGCCGGGTAATGGCTACGTTACAGGCACTGGTGCGATCAATGGAGTCGACATCAAAGTCGTCATCGACCCTGAGAAGGGTCGAATCGTTACAGGATATCCGACAAACTTACCGAGAAACCCTAAATGAGCTCCATGTCTGACAATGCATTGATTGACGGTAACCTGAATTTCATTCTCGGCGAGATGAAGGCCCAACCGGAAGTCGCTCAACACTATCCACCAAGTGGACTGACCTATGACGAACACCTTGCCCAGATCCATGAGTTTATCGATGACGCTGGGGAGTACGGCCTCGCGTACGAATACGTCGTGGGAGCGCTGGAGAGCATACCGTTCAGATTGACTGGCGTGGCACCGGTCAAGCTTCTTGAAATCGGGTTGCTCATGGGATTTAAAACGGCGCAGGAAGTAGACAAGCGCTTCGATAGGCGTCCGTCACATTAGATCTTGAGGTGGCAGTTTGTCTTCATGAAAGACAATTACGGAAAGGTGCGACTCGTGATAGGTATCCCTGCGAAAAAATGAATGCGATGAAAGAAAGCGACTGGCGTTCCCAACAAACGTTCCGAGGAACCCTAGGTGACAGTAAATAAGTCTCATCTTGATGAATTGGAGCGGCTACTGCAGAAATCGCTTGCAGCGGTTGAAACTGATCTGTCCGAGCAAGATCGGAGTGATGTCCGTGAATATATCAATCACGGCGAATACGGGGTTGCGTATGAACTGCTGGCATTCGTACTGAATAAGCAGAAGCTGGTACGTCCTACTGCGCTGATAGAGGCGGGCAGGAAAATGGGAATGGATTGAGTCGGAGATCGGGCGCCCTTTTTCTAATATCGCAGCCCAGGACCCCGGGCTCGCAGCTTCGGTGAATGGCAGCGGCACAAGCAACATCAACTTTTCCGTTGGTAGCGGAACGACCGCTGAGGCTAACCAACTTGGGAGAATTTGGGTTGGCGATGGGGCAAAGATGATGACCGACGGCTCGGGTCTTATCAGCGCTGACGGAGCTCGTGCCTATAGATTCCCCACGCAGAAAACGTCGTCTTACGCAACGACGGGCAAGCAAGCGAACTTCGAAACATACAGTGTCAACGCGATAACGGGGCAGCATGTGAAGGTGAGCAATGGCCATCTTAATGTAACCAACTGAGGAATTTGACATATGCATGCTGTTATGCAGAGCATTTCAAGTGATGAGTTTGAAATAAATTCATATGCGCCTGAGAATCCGGCATGTTTTGTCTTGAATCTTCGAATTCGGATCGGGAACGATGAAACTTCGGGTGCAGATGATTTTGAGCTTTGCGTCTGTACGCCAGCGTGGCTCAGCCAGACTGTCTGGGAGCCCAGTTGGGGGCGCCATCTACTGATTGTAAGAGAATACGACCTGTTGGCCATCGAGAAGTGCATTAATGAATACGTGGATGGATGCAGCGGTAATGACTGGAGCAGCATTGCCGGAAAGTTGGGGCGGGTTTTAGCATGGGAGTTTGAGGATTACCAAGAATGATGGGGATTCGCTAAAAAATTGGTGCGCGCCGACCACAGCCTCAAACAATGAGCAGCCTGATCGCTTGGAAACCGCAAGATTTTCTTATAATTTTTATCGTGAATTGGGGTTCGATATCATGATGCTAGAGATTGAAGGGCGGTCCTCGATTGATAACGTGTGCGAGTTGCAAGTGGTTAGGACCATCAAGGCATGGTACGGCTACGACAGTGCAGACGAAGACTACCCAATACGGACAAACTTACGAGCAAATCATCCCGATCAAAGGAACTAACGGAAGGACGATCAACACGACGTTTGTGTTCATGAAAGACAATTCGGGTACCGTTCGGTTTGTGACGGGAATTCCGACGAAAAAGTGAAAGTGATGAAAGAGAACGATGTGTTTTCGTTGTCGAAATCAGTCGAGGCCACGGTGATCGGCGAACACGACGTCGTCGTGTTACCGATTGGAACAGTTGTCTCGGTGGTGCTCGTATTCGGTGATCCCAGCGCACCCGTAGCCTATGAAGTGGAGGCCTTTTTAGAAGACAGCGGTAGATATGCGCTTGCGATGGTGGAGGCTTTTGACATTCAGTGATTTGTTGCCACAAACACGGCGGTTAGTCAGGCAGACCTCAATACGCTTGCGGCGAATGGGGTGAAATTCACGCCGAAAAATGTTGTCGCGATTGGAACAACGCCGAGTGGCCAAGTTGTTTTCCTCGAAACATGCAGTTAAAGCGCCGGTCTCCAACACATCATCGAAGCGCATGGTGCGGAGTTCGCGAAAATTGGGGTATCGCCAGTAAAAATCCCCGAGGTTGTAATGCAAGCAGTGACGGAAGGTAATGTCAGTGGTTATCAAGGGTCGGGTACTGGTCGACCTATCTATCAAGTGATGGTGAATCGTCAGCCGCAACGGATCGCTGTTACAGTTGGAAGCAACGGGTTTATTGTGGGTGCAAATCCAAGGGGGAGTGTCAAATGAGAAAAATTAAGGTAATGGCCGACTATCAATGTCATCCCCTATGGGACATGTCGCCCGGAATGTACGGCGATGTCGACCCGAAGACGCTACCGATATCAGTGGAGTTGCAGCAACAGCTTGCAGAATGGGCGCGAGTGTTCGATGAAACCTTGAACATGTTGGATCCTGCGAATTCCGGTTTCAAAAGCACGGAAGCGGAGGCGGCTTTCAAGGCAAAGGGGATTCAGCTTGCTGAGCAATTGCAGAAAGAGCTCGGAGTCGATTTTTTTATCTCTGTTGAGGCATAACTTGACAAAAAAATATGTCGACTTGCCGTACCTGGGCTCGGGTCAACAGACATCGATGTTGTCGGTGGGAACGGCAACCTCATCGCGGTTGGTGGTCCAGCCAAAGCGAATAATCTTGGGAAGCTAGGACAGGAACTCCGTATCTACCAAACGATCGCAAATCAACGTGGTGTCTCTGCCGAGGCTTACTTCGCTGAAGGTACGCCTCAATCAGCGATTAACCTTGCGACTAAAATACTTGGCGTTGAGAATGTCAAAATTTTCCCCGGGAGTAAATGATGGCCAGGCCAGTGTCGTGTAAAAATTCCTGAGAGCCTGGATCAGGCATTCCCTTTTGTCGTTTCTTTGTTGGGCGGGCTTGGACTGTCGTTTACAAATCCGGGCAACTCCACGATAACTACATGGAACGATAACGGCGACCAGGTAGAGATTGCTGCAGAAAAAGTGCATTTTGCGGCGATCTCTGGCTCTCTTCGCAACATTCAGTTTTGGAGAACTGTTAGCGAAGATGTGTTTGTTGCGTGGCAGAATGTACAAGGTGGGTGTGTTTTCTCATTTTACTTAGATGGATTGGATCCCGCTTTCGCAGTTTTGTTGACTTCAAGATTCACGGAGTTGTTATTAACGACGTTCCGGTTCAAATGCGACGATGGTGATGTGTTGACTATTTCATTTGAATAGTTCGCGGCATTTGTGAAGGTTGCAGGCGGCGGTCTTGTCTGCCTTGCAGGTCAGAATGCGATGGCTGGCGCGACGGTCGCGCCGACTCGGCCGGGATGGAAATGATGAGCAAACAAGAGCTGACTATCGAGTAAGCGTATCGTGCGATGTTCTACTTTCTGGAGCACGAGTACGAAATAACGAAGTCCGACGAGTTGGGCGGAATGCGTAACTCATTGTCTTGGAAAATATGGGGAGGTGATCAGGGATTCACGGATCCTGCCCTCATCCATGCATTACCTACGGGAAAGTAAAAATAGGAACATGGAAATTAGGATAGAAAGACCGTTCCGTTTGTACCTTGATGTGGTAGAGACGGACGAGCATGTGCCGTCGATGCGAATACAAGTCATTGTCGATGTGCAGTAGTTTGGTCACCGATTAGAGTATGGTTGGGGAGTATGGTTTGACTGTTCTGTTTGGGATGCGTTTACTAACGACCTAAATCATATTGACAAAGGGCGAGTCGATTTTTTTGATATGGGGCACTTTAATTTACGATTGAAAGCAATCTGTGGTATGTCGGTCATTGAGTGGGAAATGAAGAAGGTGGACGCGGCGGGAGCTATTTCCACTGCGGGGTTTCACTCAAAGATCGATGGCGATGCCTTGGCGGAATTGAGGGGGCAATTCGCTAAATTTAATCGATGGTGGTAGTTTTATTGGTGCGTTCCGACTTGCCTTGGTCACGCGTATCGAGGTTGCAAACGTTTCGTCGAAAGAAATGTATGGCACTACGTTTAGTGGCTGGACGACTCAACAGAGCATTGAGTCAACGCTGCTGGCGGGGGGCGAGGGAACACGCGCAGTTGTGTATGGAACGGACGGAGTAACTGGTCATGTATGGAATGCGGTGGTGCAGAATGGTAAAGTAAATTACATCGATGGTCAGATTGGTGGTAGCGGCGCTGCTAACTTTAAGAATTTCACAAATTTTCAATTTGGAGTGTTGCCATGACATTGGATATTTCGGCGGCAAGAGCATTGGCTCTCGACTATCTGGCGAAGCAGGCGGCTATGCCCGGTGGTATTCCTTACGCGATTGTGGATTCTAAAATTGTCGAGGGCGAGGATGGATGGTATTTCCCGTACCAGTCCACGGAATACCTTAAGACCAGAGATATCAACGACTCTCTGGTCGGAAACTGGCCGGTCTTCGTCAGCAAAGATGGCCTTAGTGTTGGGCCTCGGCGCCATAATTAATATATATGCGTGAATTAATATTGGATTCACTAAATATAAAACTTGGCGATCACGTCGAACTGACCGGTTGGTTGGTCGATACGAATGATGTGTTGTAAATCCTCGGAGATCATCATCCGGAGAATTACGATCACGCGTCGAGAGTACAGGTGGAAAACGGCGACATCATGTATCCGATCTTGGAAAAGGTGCCGAGCTTAGGGGGCATTATTGTTCCATCACGTAAAAGTAGATTGCATTTTGATGAGTCATTCTCCATGGCTGGTGAAAATTGAAAAATTAAGTATCGAGGCGGACAGAGATTCGGGGCGCTTCATGGTTATCGATGTTGATCCGGGTGTCATTGCCAATCTGGTCGAGAAATATGGATGCTACAAATTCAATCGACCTCGAAGCCCATTTCGAGACTGGCTAGATGATTGATGAAAATAAATCGAAGTGAGGTGGGGAATATTCTGGTGGCATTTGAGATAGCCAGTGACGTTGAAGATCCGAAGGTGCTTGGGGTCAGGACTGGCTATTCTCCGCATCATAAATTTCCCAATATAGGGTGGCTTGCGAGTGGAAAGCACACCTATGCTGACATGAAGCTTCACTATCCTGGGGAGACTCTAAGGGCGGCGATTAAATTCGCAAGTTGGGAACATATGTGTGAGAGTGTGAATGTTGGGGATCGCTTTGAGGTTCGAGAACATAATCGGTTGATTGGATATGGGACTGTTGATTCGATCTTGTAATTATCGATTGATACTTGAAATTGAATTTATGTGATTAATTGGTGAGGCGGATATGCTGGCCGGGGGGCGCGTTGCTAAGCAATTTTTTAAATCGTGGCATGTTGTTGGTATGGGCCAGTATGCCCTGTTCTGTCTTGGCGGCTGGTATCGTTCCCGGCGGCGGCACAGCGACATCCGTGTCGACTGGCCACCTACGGCGATCCAATTGGCTCCTTCGAGAGTTGGGGCAATCAGTTCATCCGATTCGAATAATCAGCTGTCGGGTGGGAGCAACGGCAATCCATCGAACACCGGTGCGGCTCCCGTGACGCCGCCGAGGGTGGCCTGTGTGCCCGGTGCGGGATGCGTGGTGCCTCCACCCCTGGTCTCGCCGGGATCACCTAACAATTCACCGAGCAATGCGATCCTGTCGAGCGGCAATGGTGGAAATGATGGTGGCTGTGCAACTGGACAAGGGGGCGTCACAAACAGCAGCGTTGGTTTCGATCACGCCACCGCGGTAGCGACGAAGGCTACTCAATACGGGCAAACCTATGAGCAGGTCCTCTCGACCACGGGCGCGAACGGAAGGACGATAGACACGACGTTTGTGTTCATGAAAGTCAATTCCGGAACGGCGCGATTTGTGACAGGTATCCCTGCGAAAAAATGAATGCGATGAAAGAAAGCGACTGGCGTTCCCAACAAACGTTCCGAGGAACCCTAGATGACAGTAAATAAGTCTCATCTTGATGAGTTGGAGCGGCTACTTCAGAAATCGCTTGCAGCGGTTGAAACTGATCTGTCCGAGCAAGATCGGAGTGATGTCCGTGAATATATCGATCACGGCGAATACGGGGTTGCGTATGAACTGCTGGCATTCGTACTGAATAAGCAGAAGCTGGCACATCCTACCGCGCTGATAGAGGCAGGCAGGAAAATGGGAATGGGTTGAGTCGGAGATCGGGCACCCTCTTCGTGGCGTCGATGACAGCTTCCTGTGTACTTTCTTGCAGCAAGAAACCTGCGCGGATTTAGAAGTAAAAAATGAAAAACTTTCCGGGGTCGAGACGGATGATCTATCGAAAACCACTCCAATTTAGCTTAGTGCTGACGTGGCTTGGCGTGTCCTGCTCGGCTTTCGCGACAGGCATCGTTGCTGATGGTGGCACCGCAACGTCTATTTCGACAGGTGCGGCGGGGCGACAGACCGTCAACATCGCACCGGCCGTCGGCGGTGTTTCGAACAACACCTATTCGTCGTTCAACGTCTCGAAAGCAGGCGCGGACCTCAACAACGTCGGCATCAACGCGCGCACGATCGTCAATCAAGTCACGAGCACGAACCCGTCCCTGATCCAGGGCAACATCAACGTCCTCGGCCCGCGCGCGAACGTCATTCTGGCCAATCCGAACGGCGTGACGGTTGACGGCGGAAGCTTCACGAATACCGGCCACGTCGTGCTGTCGACGGGCCAGGTAAGCTTCGCCGACGTAACGCTCGCGCCGGGCACGGTGCAGCGCAACGTCGTGCTCAACACGGATCGCGGCACGATCACGATCGGCGCAGGCGGCCTGACAGGCGACCTCATCGGCCTGGATCTTGTCGCGAAGCAACTGGCCGTGAACGGGCCGGTAACGAATACCTACGACAACAAAACCGGTGTGCCGAGCTTTGTCCGTGGGGCGGTCGGCAGCAGCACCACGAGCTGGAACGGGGGCATGTCGCCAACCGATAACGGCCACGACTGGCTGATCGGTACCACTTCCCCAGGCGTGGCAAGCAACGCGCTCGCGGTCGACATCACGGCCGCCGGCGGACTGACGGCCGGACGCGTGGAACTGGTCATCACCGATCAGGGCGCTGGCGTGCGCAGCCTCGGCAAGCTCTACGCGAACGCGGGCGATGCCGTGGTCACGTCAACCGGCGACGTCACGATCGCCGACAACCAGTTCTTCGGCGCACATGACGCGTCGATCTCGACGACAGGCGCGGTAACGCTACAGGGTGCCCAACTGAACGCCGGGAACAACGCGACGGTACACGCTGGTTCGATTTCGCTCTCTGACGACGCAGCCGGCCCGTCGACGCTGAGTGCACACAACGCCGTCAACCTGACCAGCAGCGGCACCATTACGAACATCGGCTCCGTGATTCAGGCGGGTACGACGGCAAACGGCACACCTTCCGGGGGCGACCTGGCGCTGAACGCGGCCGGCAATATTCTCAACGGATCGAGCGCCGTCAATCAGGGCATCATTTTCTCGGCCAACGGTAAAACATCGCTGACGGCGGGCGGCAACATCATCAACGATAACGCGCGCATCGCATCGAACGGTGGCATGAGCCTGATGGCGGCCGGCGACGTGCTGAACGTCATCGACCATTCGGGTGGCACGAATGGCGGCCAACCAACTGCATACACGGATCGCGGCGGCAGCTTCCTTTTCTTCACGCATTCGACGACTGGCGTGAACGTCGACTACGGCACCGTCACTCGGCCCGATCAAATTGCCTACCTCGCGACGACCAGTGGACCGTTGACGATCACCGGGCGGAACGTGACGAATTCGGGTGGCGTCATTCAAGCGACTGGCGGCGATGTCACCATTACGGCGCAGAACGCGTTCACGAACGCGGCAGTGTTCTCGGGGAAGGCGAACTATTCGCGCAGCTGCTGGATCTTCTGTCGCGCCAACGCGTCGAGCAACGTCACGCCCTACGGCGGCACGATTCAGGCGAGCGGCGATTCGCAATCCAGCACGGGCGGCAACATCTCGATCAAGAGCGGCACCATCGCGCGCAACGTCGGCGGCAATGTCTTTGCTACGGGTGACATCAAGGTCGACGCGCCGATCACCTACGCGCAGGGCGTGACCGGATACTCGGCGATCAACCAGGATCGCGGCTTCAAGGCGTTTTTCGGTAGTACGTGGGCGCAACTGATTGCGATGGACGTCGGCGGCGGGTTCGCCGCGAACGGACAGGTGTTCCTGACCGGCGACGGCGTGATCGACGGTGGGTTGTTCAGTGGCGGAAAGGGAGTGACGGCTGCTGGCGGCATCACTACCGTGCGTGCACCGTCGCGAACGCCGGTCTCGATCGATCAGCATTTGGGCCTGACGACGTGGTGGTGGCGTTAAGCGGATGAACTATCGAACGAATAATCGCCCCGGAATCGTCGTCGCCGGTTTTTTGGATATCCCGGTCGCCTTCGCCGCGTCGATGTACAGCGCGGCCGACACCGCCACCACCTCTCACGGGTTTCCGCACGCATAACAACGATGAAAGCACCCGTTTTCCCTCGATACAAGCTGCCGGTGCTGGTCGCGAGCCTCGCAGCATGGTACATGCCGGTTCAGGCGCAATCGGTGCCTCCGGCGGCCCGACCGGTGCAGGACCCCGCCCAGCTGATCATCGAACAGCAACGCGAACAGGCACGCCAGCGTCAGCTCGAGCAACCGCCGCCGTCGGTGACGATCCCGCCTCCGTCCGATACGACGCTCGACGTTCCGCCCGGTACGCCGGTCGACGCGATCGTCGAAAGTGGTCCGACATTTCGGGTCGCGGAGATCCTGCTGCAATCGGCCGATGGCAAACCGTTCGAGTCGCCCAGCGGCGTACCGCGCGCGAAACTCGACGCGATCACCGCCGAGTTTGTGAATCACGAACTCGGCACGCACCGCATCAATGTGCTGCTGAAGCGCCTGACAGATACCTTCGTCTCGTCGGGTTACGTGACGACGCGCGCCCTGCTCGGTGCACAGAACCTGACGTCCGGCACGCTCAGGGTCACGATCCAGGTCGGCCACATCTCGGGTTTTGTGGTCAACGGGAAGCCGATTCATCGCCTCAAGCCCGGTGAATCGTCGGCAGGCGGTGGCTGGCTCACCGACGTTGGTTACTCGAACGCATTTCCGGTGTCGTCCGGCGATCCTCTTCGTCTGTCGGACATCGACCAAGGTGTCGCGCAGATCAACCGCCTGCGCCGCAATCAGGCTGCGGTGCAGATCCTGCCGGGCCAGAACGCTGGCGATTCGGTTGTCGCAATCGACAACAAACCCGGCGATCGGCTGTATTTCAATCTCGGTCTCGACAACTACGGTAGTTCCGCCACAGGGGTGACGCGCTATCGGGCCGGTGTCGAAGCCGACAACCTGCTCGGACTTCAGGAGTCGCTGAGTCTCAACTTCCTCGACAGTCAGGACAGCAATGCATTGGTAGGATCGTTTGCCGTGCCGTTCGGTCGAAACACCTTCAGCTACACGATCGCGGATTCGGAATACCAGCAACTGATTGGCTCGACGGCGCTGCTGTATGGCCGCACGCTGTCGCATATTTTTGGCTGGAACTATCTGGTCGGCAGAACGGCAAGCGACATCACCAGCATCGACACGACGCTGTCGTGGCGGCGCACCGACCGGACCATCAACGGGGCAGACCTCGATCCGCAGCGCGTCGCCGTGCTCCGAATCGGCGGGAACTGGCTGCACAAGTTCGTGATGAACGACGCGCAGGGGAATTTCACCGTCAACGGCGGGGTTTCCCAGGGGCTACCGTGGTTCGGTGCAAACCACGATGAGCACGGCATTGCGCGCGACGCAGCGCACAGTCAGTTCACCAAGCTCGATGCGACGGCAACGGTTACGTTGCCGCTGCCGAAGTTGAACGGTGCGGTGCTGGTGTACCGAGGCGCATTGGGTGGCCAGTACACGAATACGGCGCTGTATGGCTCGGAGCAGCTCTACCTCGGCGGCATGGATACCATCCGCGGCTTTCGATCAGGTGAGATTGCGGGGGACCGTGGCCTCTATGCGCGTAACGAGCTCGCGTGGGTGAACGTTCCGATGTGGAAGGAAGGCCGTATCGAGCCGTACGTATTCCTTGATGCCGGCAAGACGAGCCTGATCGGTGCGTCGGGCTTTCCGACGCTCGCCGGCATCGGGGCGGGCCTGCGTGCGCAATGGCAGTGGCGCAAGCAATCGCTGTCGGGCGAGGTGTTGGTCGGTCGCGCGCTGGCACAGCCGGCCGCACTGGGCAACAAGGCGACACTGGTGCTCGGCACCTTGAACTGGTTTTACTAGCGCGATTTTGATCGTGTCCGATTCCCCCCGGTGTCGGACATTTTGTGCAGCGACCGAGGTCGATGTGTCCATTTACGCAAGCAGGAGCATCAAGCATGCAAACGACGTTCAACCGAATTCTGATCGCGACGACGATTGCCTGGCAATTGGCGCTACCTGTCCAGGCGCAGGCACAAACGTCGGCGTTGCCAGCGGGCGCCATCGCAACTGTGAACGGTACACCGATCACCAAGGCAGAAGTCGACGCCGTGTTGCAAGCGTCCCGCCAGCGAGATACGCCGCAGTTTCGCCAGGCGATCAAGAACCAGCTGATCGCTCAGGTGCTGATTCAGCAGGCCGCTGAAAAGGCAAACTACGGCAGCAAGCCGGAAGTGCAGACGGCCATGCAGATTGCCAAGACGAACGCCGAGACACAGCTTTTCGTGCGCGATAACGTGAAGCCTGAACCGGTTACGGACGCACAGGCGAAGGCGCGCTATGACGAGATTGTCGCATCGCTCGGCAAGGACGAGGTCAAGCCGCGCATCATCGTGACGAAAGATGCGGTGACCGCCGTGACGGTGTTGGCCGGGCTGAAGGCAGGGCAGTCGTTCGACGCACTGGCACGACAGTACAGCCAGGCGCCGACCGCCGCGGCTGGCGGTGAACTTCCGTGGGTGAGCTTCAAGACACCGGTGACGGACGGGAATACGCAAGGATTGCCGCTCGCCGTTGCGCAGGCGATCACGCAGTTGCCCGCAGGCGGTGTAACGTCGCAGTCGATCGCAGTCGGCAACGACGTAAACGGCCCGCGAGCGATCGTCAAGGTCGACGCGAAGCGACCGACGCAGGTGCCGTCGTTTGAGGCGGCGAAGGCGACGATTCAGCAGCAGCTGCAAGCGTTGGCGCTCGAGAAGGCGACAGCGAATTTCGTCGGTGGATTGATGAAGAACGCAGCCATTCAACAGTAAGCGCAACCGCGCGCATTTCGCAAACGCGCATCGATTACCGACCGTGTTGTGCGGCTGAACTGTTCCCGTACTGCACGGTCGCATCGGGCAGCTACGTGCTGGTGCAGAACCCGGACGTGTGCAACGAATTCGACATCGCGGTACTGACCAACTGGCTGCTCGAACAGGCCTGCCATCCGCTCGCGACGAACCCGGACGTCGCCGGCGGCAACGTGCTGCCGATGTATCGCGGCGGATAGCGCGGTCCGCTTGCAACGCTTCGTGCGGTTTCGTACGTTCCTTGCCGTCGCGCACGGCGAAGGTTCTGCCGCTCCGTCGTGCGCAATACCAGCAACCTGTGCGATGATGCGCCGCTTCGCGTTCGTTGCAGAACGCCGCCGACCGCGGCGCCCGGTTCCGGGTCACCGCCGAGTCCTGACACCCGGAGACGACATGCCCGCACACATCATCCAAGGCAGCACGCTGCATTACCAGGATCACGGCGCCGGATTTCCGGTGCTGCTCGGCCACAGCTATCTGTGGGACGCGGCGATGTGGGCGCCGCAGGTCGATGCGTTGTCGCGCCGGTATCGCGTGATCGTGCCGGACCTGTGGGGGCATGGTGCATCGGGTGCGCCGCCCGACGGCACGCTAACGCTCGACGATCTCGCCGCGCACGCGAGCGCGCTGCTCGATGCGCTGGAGATCGACCAGTGCGCGGTCGTCGGGCTCAGCGTCGGCGGCATGTGGGGCGCGCGGCTCGCGTTGCGCGAACCGCAGCGCGTGCGCTCGCTCGTGCTAATGGATGCGTCGCTAGAGGCCGAGCCCGAGGCGACACGGCTGCGCTACTTCGGGATGCTCGATGCGATCGCGGCGGCAGGCAGCATTGTGCCGCCGCTGCTCGATGCGATCGTGCCGTTGTTCTTCCGCCCCGACGTCAATCTGGCAGACCCGGTGCCGACCGCGTTTCGCGCCGCGCTCGCGAGCCTGCCTGCGGACCGGCTGCGGCAATCGATCGTCCCGCTCGGCCGGCTGATCTTCGGCCGGCCCGACACGCTGCCGGCGCTGGCCGCACTCGATGCCGACCGCACGCTGCTGATGTGCGGCGCGGGCGACATGGCGCGCCCGCCGTCGGAAACCGTGAAGATGGCGAGCGTGATCGGTTGCGCGCATGCGCTGGTGCCGGACGCCGGCCACATTTCGAATCTGGAAAATCCCGCGTTTGTCACGCGTGCGCTGCTCGACTGGTTCGACGCGCAGCAGCTGTCGTCGAACTGACGAACGCGCGGGCGGCGACGCCGGCACGGGCCGCGCGGCGTCGCGTCATGCCGGACTGCGTCAGGCGCGCTCGCCGACCGGCGTGAACTTCCTGCCCGGCACACGGGCCTCGTCGGCACTGCCGCGCACGAGGCTCAACGCTTCCGCGCGGCTTGCGACGCACGGCCCCGAACCGGGCAGTGGCTGGCGTGCCGTCTCACGCAGCGCGAGTACCGACACGATGCCGATGAACGATGCGCCCATCAGGTAGTACGCGGGCATCATCAGGTCACCGGTGCGATCGACCAGCCACGCGGTGACGAGCGGCGTCGTGCCGCCGAACAGCGACACCGACACGTTGAAGCCGATCGCGAGCGCACCGTAGCGGATCCGCGTCGGGAACAGCGCCGGCAGCGCCGACGGCATCACGCCCGTGAACGTCGACAGCAGGATGCCGTAGATCAGCATCCCGCCGAACACCGGCAGCATGCCGCCGGTGCGGATCAGCATCAGCGCCGGCACCGACAGCACCAGCAGGCCCACGCAGCCGGCCATCATCACCGGCTTGCGGCCGACCTTGTCCGACAGGTGCCCGTTGTACAGCGTCATGGGCATCATCAGCACCATCACGAGCAGCACCATGAACAGGCCGTGCGATTCGCGGAAGTGCAGCGTCGCAGACAGGTAGCTCGGCAGGTACGACAGCGCCATGTAGTCGGTCACGTTGAAGATCAGCACGAGGCCGACACACTGCAGCAACGGCTTCCATTGTTCGACGAGCAGCGTCGTGAAGCGTTGCTTCGGCCGCGTGCGTTCGTCCGCCTCGCGTGCTTCTGCTTCCTTCTTGAATGCCGGCGTTTCCTCGAGTTTCAGACGGACGTAGAGGCCGACGAGGCCGAGCGGGCCGGCGATGAAGAACGGCACGCGCCAGCCCCACGACAGCAGCGCTTCCTGCGACAGTGTCGCCGTGAGCAGTGCGACGGTGGCCGCGCCGAGCGTATAGCCGATCAGCGTGCCGAATTCGAGGAAGCTGCCCATGAAGCCGCGACGCCTGTCGGTCGAAAATTCGGCGATGAAGGTGGCGGCGCCGCCGTATTCGCCGCCGGTCGAGAAGCCCTGCACGAGGCGGGCGACGAGCAGCAGCACGGGCGCCATGATGCCGATCGACGCGTAGCTGGGGATCAGGCCGATCGCGAAGGTGCCGACGGCCATCATGATCATCGTCGCGGCGAGCACGCGCTGGCGGCCGATGCGGTCGCCGAGCGGGCCGAACACCATGCCGCCGAGCGGGCGCACGAGGAACGCGGCCGCGAACGTGCCGAAGGTCGCGAGCAGCTGCGCGGACGGGCTGCTGGACGGGAAGAACACCTTGCCGAGCGTGACGGCGATGTAGCTGTAGACGCCGAAGTCGAACCATTCCATCGCATTGCCGAACGCCATCGCGCCGACCGCGCGCTTGAGGACGGCAGGGTCGACGATCGTGATGTCATCCAGCTTGACGGACTTGCGCGAAGACCGGGCTTTCGCGGGGTGCGCTTGCGACGGGCTCAATGAACTCTCCTGGAATTGCCTTGGCAGCCGGCCGGGCTGGAATGCAGTGGAGTCGTGCGGGCCGATGGTCAGCGAAGGCGGATGTCTCGGGGGCCTCGATGTCAGCGAAGTGATGTGCGCTGCGGGCGACACCGGGCAAGTTTGTTGTGAGAGCCAGTTTAGAGAAACGGGCGCAACCGACTATCGGTCATGCGCCCGGAACCCGGTTGTAAACGACACGGAAGGAACGGTGGCTTTCGTGCCGAATCGGCTACGTGTGGGCGTGCCATGCGCGAGGACGACGCGCGATCGCAGCGGCCATGCATCGATCGCGACTGGCGCATCGCGAGTACAAGAGAAGGGCGCGTGCGCGCGCTTATACTGCCGGCAAACGCCACTCGGCCGCGGCCAGCTTCGCGATGAAGAACTCGGCCAGCGCGCTGACCTTGGCCGGCCGCGCGCGGGCGGACGGTGTGACGAAGTACAGGCCGCCTTCGGGCAGGCGCCAGTCCGTCAGGACCGGTTCGAGCTGCCCGTCGGCGAAATACTGCGTCGCGACGAACTCGGGCAGTTCGGTGATCGCGAGGCCCGCGAGCACCGTCGGCAACAACGCTTCGACGCTGGTGCCGCGCAACATGCCGCCGGGCGTGACCGCGCACGTTTCACCGTTCGGACGGGTGAAGCGCCACACGTCGCGCTGGCTCCGGTTTGCGTACGTCAGGCACGGATGGGCGCCGAGCTCGTGCGGATGACGCGGCCGCCCGTGGCGCGACAGATAGGCCGGCGACGCGACGACGAAGCGCCGGACCGGGGCGATGAGCCGCGCGACGAGCGACGAATCCTCCATGATTGCGATGCGCAGCGCGGCATCGAAGCCGTCGCCGATCAGGTCGGATTGCGCATCGGTCAGGTGCAGATCGACGGCGATGTCCGGATAGCGATCGAAGAACTCGGGCAGCAGCGGCGCAACCCAGCGCGCGCCGAACGATAGCGGCGCAGCCAGCTTGACGAGGCCGCGCGGCCGGCTCGACGTCTCGCGTGCGAAATCCTCGGTGTCTTCCGCATCGGTATAGAGCTTCGCCGCGCGCTCGATCAGCGTATGGCCGTAATCGGTGAGCGCGAGCCGCCGCGACGTGCGGTTGAACAGACGCCCGCCGAGCCGTTCCTCGAGGCGCGTCACGGCGCGCGACACCGTCGCGACCGAGACGCCCGTCGCCGCGGCCGCGGCGGCGAACGAGCCTTCTTCCGCGACCTTCGCGAACATCGCGAAACCTTCAAAATCCGGCAGTCTGGATAGCGACATTTTTGCAATGATGGTTTGCAATCGTTTCTGTTTCGAAAAATAGCACGGCGCCCTACATTTGTCTCACCTCAACGGAGATGAATCATGGAACCCCAATTCGCAGGAAATGGCGCCGTCGCGGCGGGCGGCGATCCCGGTACGGCCACGCTGGACGTGTTCGCATTCGCGACGCCCAACAGCGTGAAGGTGCCGATCGCGCTGGAAGAGATGGGCGTCGATTATCGGCTCGTGGCGGTCGATCTGCGTCGCGGCGAACAGAACACCGATGCGTTCAGGGCCATGAATCCCGACGCCAAAGTGCCGGTGCTCGTCGACCGCGCGGCGCATGCCGATGGCGACATCGTGCTGAGCGAGTCGGCCGCAATCCTCGTGTACCTCGCCGAGAAGACCGGGCAATTGCTACCGAAGGATGGCGTGCCGCGCGGCAAGGTGTTCGAGCAACTTTTCTTTCACGCGTCCGCGTTGAGTCCGGCCTTTCTGCAGGCGTTCCGGGTGGCGATCGGGGCGGTACCGGAACCCGATGCGAAAGCACGCGCGCTGGTGGACGTGGAGCGCGCACTGGGCGTACTCGAGCGCGTGCTCGAACGCGGCCGGTACGTGGCGGGCGATGCATACAGCATCGCGGATATCGCACACTTCGGCTGGCTGTGGCGTCACCAGGCGATCGGCGCGTCGCTCGACCGATTTCCGTCCGTGGCGCGCTGGTATGACGACATTGCCGCGCGCCCGGCGGTCGTTACCGCCGTCGACAAGACATTGGCACTCGCGCGGTAATGCGATCACACGCAATTTGATCAGGAGAACGATGATGAACGACCGTATCCATGAACTGCTCGAACGCAATCTGCAGGAGGTGTTCGGCGAAGGCGACGCGGTGCGCCGCCGTGCCGCAATCGAAGCGCTTTATACCGACGACTGCGTGCTTTACGTGCCGCCCGGTACGTTCGTCGGGCACGAAGCGCTCGACAGGTTTGCCGGCGACTTGCGCGCGACGCATCCGCATTTCGTCTATACCGCGCATGGCCAGCCGCAGGCGCTGCACAACGCCGGCCGCGTGTCGTGGGGTTCCGGCCCGCGCGGCGAAGCGCCCGAATATACGGGCATTGACGTGATCATCGTGCGCGACGGAAAGATCGCCGCGCTCTATGTGTTCCTCGACTCGGAACCGTCGTAAGCGCACGCGTTCGACGCGCGACAGCCACGCGCGGGCCGCGGAACGACGCTCCGCAGCCCGTTTTCATCTGCGCGTGCCGCGTTCCTGCTGGTCCTGCTCCTGCGATTCGAACAGTGCCTTGAAATTGCCTTCGCCGAATCCATCCTCGCCGCGCCGCTCGATGATCTCGAAGAACACGGGGCCGATCTGACGCCGCGTGAAACGCTGGAGCAGGACCTGCTGCGGGCCTTTCCCGTCGACGAGAATGCCGCGCGCGGCCAGTCGTTCCAGGTCGAGGCCATGCCCGGGCAGCCGGGCGTCGATGCCGGCGTAGTAGTGCCGTGAAGGCG
Organism: Burkholderia cepacia; assembly: GCF_029962485.1. Taxonomy (NCBI): domain Bacteria; kingdom Pseudomonadati; phylum Pseudomonadota; class Betaproteobacteria; order Burkholderiales; family Burkholderiaceae; genus Burkholderia; species Burkholderia cepacia. The sequence goes on along the minus strand of NZ_CP073639.1, from coordinate 647,774 downwards.
CGGCCATGAAGGCGATGCCGGCGCGCGCGAGCTGGTCGATCGTCGCGTCGATGTCGGCGCTCAGCAGCGCGATATGCTGGATGCCTTCCCCGCCGTAGTCGCGAATGAATTCGTCGTTCTGGTTCAGCACGCCGGGCTGGTCGTGTGCGGCGGCCGCGACCGGAATCGATACGCGTCCGCACGGGCTGACCATCGAGCGCGCGCGCATGCCGGTCTGGCGCCCCTTGACCTCGAGGTATTGTCGCTCGTCGAACCCGAAGGTGTCGCGATAGAAATCCGCCCAGCGATCGAGGTTGTCCGGATGAACGATGTTGGACGTGTGATCGACCGCGACGATGCATGCGTCGCCCGCCGGCCCGGGACGCGTTTCGACGGGCAGGTCGAAGAGGGTACGAAAGTCCGAGTCGACGAAGTAGACGAGGCTGTCGCCGATGCTCAGGATGGCCGGCGTATCGACGACGAACGCCCCTTCGGTTTCGGGTAGCGCAACACGGGCGCCGCCGGCCAGTGCCTGTTGCTGCGCGCGGTGTGCATCGTCGACGCGGATCGCGATCGCCCGCACGGACGCACCGTGACGTGTGCGGAACGCGTTCGGGTTGCCGTTTATGACGAATGCGGCAGTGCCCTGGGTCATCATCACCATGCCGTGTTTCGAGCGTCCTGCCACTCGAAAGCCGAAACGTTCGAACAGATCGACGAGGTTGGCAGGTTCAGGTGAAACGAATTCGACGAATGCGAAGCCGTCTGTTATGACCATGTTTTTCATGTCGGAATCCTGATTGTATGGCGCATGACGATGCCGTCATGCATCGCGCGTCGCCGCGACGACCTTGATCTCGACGACCAGTTCCGGGCGAGCTAGCGCGGCGACGCCGAGGATCGTCCAGGCGGGAAAATCCGCGCGCATGTAGCGCGATTTCGCCGCGCGAAAATCTGCAAGGTGCGTGCCGATATCGACGTGATAGGACACCAGCTCGACGACATCCGAAAAGTTCAGGCCGAGATGCGCGAGGATCGCTTCGATCCGCGTGAATGCCGCGTCGATCTGTTCGGCGGGCGATTCCGGAATCGAACCGTCGGCGCGCAGGCCGATCTGACCGGCGATGAAGACGAGGCCGTGCGCGGTAACCGCCGGCACGTACTCGAACAGGTCGAAGATGCGATTGCCGCCGAACGTCGGGTCGTCGTCGGGGAGGCGCAGGCGTTGGATGCCGTTCATGACTTCTCCTTTGCAAGGGATGACTGTCCACCAGCGGATAGCCGATGCGCGGACTTTACCGGCGCGGCAAAGGGAAGTCTGTATAGGCGTTTACAAATCAGCCGAGCAGCCGGGAGGGATCGGTCACCCAGATGCGGCGCTGGCGGATCTCGATCGCGCCGAGGTCCGCCAGCCGTTTCAGCGCACGCGTGACGGTCACGCGGGTGGCACCCGTCATCGCCGCGATCTGCTCGTGCGTGAGCGGGATCGTGATCAGCGTGCGGCCGTCGTGCCGTTCGCCGTACAGGTCGGCCAGCCTGCCGAGCAATTCGCCGATGCGCATGTCCGGCCTGGGGAGCGCGAGGTACTGGATGCGCGACGCGAGGATGCGCTGCTTGAGCGCGATCACGCGCATCAGCGACATCGCAAGTTCCGGGCGTGCCGGTATCGCCGCCTCGATCGTGCGGATGTCGAATTCGAGCAGCTCCGACGCCTCGACGGTGATCGCGGTGGCGATCCGCGGATGGCCGTCGATCGCGGGACTTTCGCCGAACATCGACCAGCGCCCCATGACTTCGAGGATGAATTCCGCGCCGTCGCGCTGGAAGATCGATACCTGGACGCGGCCCGACAGCACGAAGTAGAACGTCGTGCCCGGGTCGCCTTGCCGGTAGATCGTGGCGCCCTTGTCATATCGCGTGCTGCGGCCCAGGTCGGCCGCGCCCACCCATGTGGCGGCCGTGGCGTCGTCCATGTGCCAGGTTTCGGTCGTGGGCGTGTCGTGTGCTTTCATGCGGGAGGTCCGTGGGGCGCAGGCTTGTCGTGACTGTGCCATCCTACGCCGCGTCGGACGCGCGCGGTAGCCCGGCGCTTTCTCGCTGCCCGACGTCGCGGGCTAACCCCGTTGCTCGATCCGATACCGCCGCGGGTTGATACCGGTCGTGCGCTTGAACGCGACGCTGAACGCGGTATCCGACAGATGGCCGATCCGTTCGGCGATCGACACGAGCGGCTCGTCCGAATCCTTGAGCACCGTCATCGCGATCACCATCCGCCATCGATGGAGATATTCGAGCGGCGCGCTGCCGACCATCCTGCGAAAGTGCGTCGCGAATGCCGTGCGTGACATCCCGGCGCTCGATGCAAGCGTGTCGATCGTCCAGCGCCGTTCCGGCGCGCCGTGCATCACCGACAGCACCGGGCCGACCTTCGGGTCGGACAGCGCATTGAGCCAGCAGTCGGCCACCGCGCCGCTCGCAATCGCGGCGCGCAACGTCTGCGCGAGCACGAGCGTGGCGAGGCTCGTTTTCGCGATGTCGGTGCCGGCCGAGCATCGCCCGCTGGACGGCGTATTGCCGTGGGCGATCGATGCCGGCGCGGCCGAGCGGTTGTGGGCATTGAGCGGGCAGCTTACGGATAGTCGCTGAACCGCGACGTCGGCGCCGGCAGCGTCGGCGTCGAATATCCGGGCACGTTCGCGCGGAATTGCTGCTGCAGCCCGTTGTCGATGCGGCTCAGCCCGTTGAGCTGCAACTGCACCAGCACGCGCGTGCCGGTGGTCGGCGACGTCGTGCCGTTGTAGTTCGTGTACTTCTGCAGCGCGAAGCTGATGGCCCAGCAGTCGGCCGCATATTGAAACCCGAGCAGCCCGCTCACCAGCCGGTGCGCGGCGAGATCGTAGTCGACCGAGCCGACGCCCGACAGCGCATGCGTAAGCGGCCACTGTGCGGACAGCAGCACCTGGTTCTCGGGCTCGTCGTCGAGCGTCGCGTTCGCCCGTGCGTACAGGTACGCGAGATTGATCACCTTGCCGTCGGCCGGCTTCCAGTCGATACCGGCCGTGGCCTGCGTCAGCTCGCTGCTCGACTGGTTGTATTCGGCCGCCTGCTGCAGTTCGAGGCCGGGTCCGACACGAAGCGCCGCGCCGGCGATCACGTCGGACGGGCCGACCGTCGGCGGCGTGTCGCCCGGCATCGTGACCTGCGACGCGCGGAAGTAGTACTCCTGCGCGAGCACGAAACGCGCAAGCTCGGTGCCGCTGCCGGCATCGACGAAGCGCGTGGTGACGCCGGCCGTCAGCCGGTTCATGTCGCTCACGCGGTCGCCGCCGACGAAGCGGTTGCTCGTGAAGATCTCCGCGAGACCGAAATCGAGCGGCGCGGTGTCGAACGCCGGTGCGAAGGTCTGGTTGCGATACGGCGTATAGACGTAGTACAGCCTCGGTTCGAGCGTCTGGATCATGTCGATGCCGAACAGCCGGACCGCGCGCTCGAACGTCGCACCCATGTCGAGGCTCGCGGTCGGCACGTTGACGCTGAAATTCTTCGGTTGGCCGGCCGGTGCGTCGCTGCCGATCGACGTGAGGTCGTACGACGCCGCATGCCACTGGAACTTCGGCGTCACGTACCAGCCCGGTGCGACGATCGGGTAGCTGACGTAGGTATCGAACGTCAGCCGGTTGCCTTCGGTCGAGTCGGCGGTCGGGATCGTGAAGCGCGTCGCGTTGACGTCGGCGCCGAAGTCGAAGCCGCCGACGTTGTAGCGCGTGTATTTCGCATCGAGTTCCGGCTCGCGGTTGTACGGCGGCGTGGTCGTGAACGACTGCCAGTTCTGCACGCGCGCGAGGACGGACCACGGCCCGTGGTTGTAGGTCACGCCCGCCTCCTGCTGGAACAGCGTCTGCGAGCCGACGACGACCGAGTTTGCGTTCGAGAAGTCCGACGGCACCGACGCGTCGGACACGCGGTTGTAGTTCGCATACGCGGCGAAGCCGTTGCCGAGGTTCTCGCGATGCTGGAACGCGATCGAGTAGCGGTTGGTGTGCGTCGTCGCGTCGTCCGGCAGATAGCTGACGGACAGCGAACCGGAGTAGGTCGGGCTCAGGTAGCGGTAGTCGGTGGTCAGCATCGCGCCGCGCTTGGTCATCAGCCGCGGCGTGACCGTCAGGTCGTCATTCGGCGCGAGATTGAAATAGACCGGGACGGCGATGTCATAACCGTTGGTCGAGCTGATCGCGAACGTGGGCGGCAGGATCCCGGTCTTGCGCTCGCCGTTCAGCGGAAACGACATCCACGGAGACGCAAACACCGGCACGCCCGCGAAGTACAGGATGCCGTCGTGCGCGACGCCGACGCCCGCCGCGTCGTCGAGATCGAGCCGCGACGCCCGCAGGTACCAGGCCGGATCGTTCGTGCAGTGACAGGTCGTGTACGTGCTGTCGTAGATGACCTCGCGCGAATCGTCGAGCAGGTCGACGCGCGAGCCGGAGCCCGAGCCACCCGTCAGGTTGAAGTGGTAGTGCGGTGACGTCATCGTGCCTTCGGCGCTGTCGAGCTGCAGGTGCGCGTCGGGGCCGGCAAACGCGTTGCCGTCGTGGACGACCTGCACATGCCCGTACGCGTCGGTCATGTCGGTGTCGGTATCGTAGTGGATCGCGTCGGCCTTCACGACCGAGGCGCCGCGCCGCAATTCAGCATTGCCATGTAGTGACAGGTCCTGGTCGACGGTGCCGGTGGCCGCCGCGCCGATCCCGAAAGTCGTTGCGGCCTGGCCGGCGGCGAGCGGGTGCTCGACGAGTTGCGACGCGATGCGCAGCCCCCACGCGTCGCCGATCCGGTACGGGTCGGCCGCCGCATTCTGCAACTGCGCAACGGCGTCGCGCGGCGCGCCGAGCGCGATCGACAACGCGACATCGACGAGCAGCGCGATCGCGGCGGCGCGCAGGCGGGCGACGATTCCGCCGCGCGCGGCGCGGTGCAGGCCGGCGGCGGAATCAGAACGACGTGCCAATCTGGAACTGGAATTTCTGGTACTGGTCGCCGGTGTGGTGCACGATCGGCAGCGCATAGTCGATCTTCAGCGGGCCGATCGGCGAGATCCATTCGAGCCCGATGCCGTAGCTGTAGCGCAAGCCGTTCGCGCCGACGCTGTTGCCCTCGGTGCCCCAGACGTTGCCGCCGTCGACGAACGTGAACACGCGCAGCGTGCGGTCGTAGCCGGTGCCGGGCAGCGGCACGGTCATCTCGACATTGCCGACCACCATCTTCGAGCCGCCGATCGGGTCGCCGGTCGTCGCGTCGCGCGGGCCGAGCGAGCCGGGCTCGTAGCCGCGTACCGACCCGATGCCGCCCGCGAAGTAGTTCTTGAAGATCGGGTAGGGCTGCCCGCCGAGCCCGTTGCCGTAGCCGGCCTGGAAATTCAGGCCGAGCACGAGGCCGCGCGCGAACGAGTGGTAGTACTGCGCCTGCACGTCGGTCTTGTAGTACGACACGGAGCCGATCGGCGTGCCGTATTCCGCATTCGCCTGCAGGTAGTAGCCGCGTCCCGGGATCAGCACGCTGTCGCGCTGGTCGCGCGACCAGCCGACCGTGAATGGCGCGACGTTCGACACGCGACCGAACGTGTTCACGTAGTCGATATAGCTCTGCGGCGTCGTCGAATCGACGTCGAGCCGGTCCTGTTCGAGCCCGAGCCCGAAATACACCATGTCGGTCTCGGAGAACGGGATGCCGAACTTCGTGTCGACCCCGTACGAAATGATCCGGAAGCTCGTGTCGTTCGTGCTCGAGTAGTAGAGCGGCTGCGTCGTCCGGTAGTACACGTCGGTGATGCGCTTGACGCCGTCGATCGTGAAGTATGGATCGGTTTGCGACACGCTCAGCGTGCGCATCGTCGTCGCGGTGTTCGCGTTGACGGCGATCGTCTGGCCGCTGCCGAACACGTTGTCCTGCGACACGCCGGCCGAGATGATCGGCCCTTCGCCCGAACCGTAGCCGAGGCCGAGCGAGATCGTGCCGGTCGGCTTCTCGGTGACCTTCACGTGCACGTCGACCTGGTCGGCCGTGCCCTCGACCGGCACCGTCGTGACGTCGATGTCGGTGAAATAGCCGAGCCGGTTGATGCGGTCCTTCGACAGCTTGAGGCGCGACGAATCGAACCACGCGTCTTCCATCTGCCGCATCTCGCGGCGGATCACCTCGTCGCGTGTGCGCGTATTGCCGAGGATGTCGATGTGACGAACGTAGACGCGGCGCCCGGGCGTGACCTGCAGCGCGAGATCGACGGTGTGATGCTGCTGGTCGATCTGCGGCACGGTATTGATCGTCGCGAACGCGTAACCGTATTCGCCGAGCTTGTCGATCAGTGCCTGCGTCGTGTCCTTGAGTTTTGCCGCAGAGAAGTGCTCGCCGGCACGGATCGCGATGATCCGGTTCAGCTCGGCTTCGCGCCCGAGCAGGTCACCGGCGAGCCGGATGCCCGAGATCGTGTACGGCTTGCCTTCGTGCAGCGCGACAGTCAGGTCCATGTCCTTGCGGTCCGGAGACAGCGACACCTGGGTCGACTCGATGTTGAACTCCAGATAACCGCGATCCAGGTAGTACGAGCGGACGGCGTCGAGATCGGTCGAGAGCTTGTCCTTCGAATACAGGTCGTCCTTCGTGTACCAGGAGAACCAGTTCGGCGTCGACAGCTGCATTTCGTCGCGCAACGTCGCATCGCTGAACACATGATTGCCGATGAACGCGACCTGCCTGATCTTCGCGCTCGGCCCTTCGACGACGGAAAACAGCAGGCCCACGCGATTGCGGTCGATCGGGCTCACGGTGGTCGTCACTTCGGCCGCGTAATAGCCGCGCGTCAGGTACTGCCGCTTGAGTTCCTGCTCGGCCTTGCTGACGAGCGACGGGTCATAGGCATGCCCGGATACCAGCCCGACCGCCTTCATCGCCTTCTCGATCGCGTCCTTGTCGAACTCGTGGAGCCCGGCGAAATCGATCGTGCCGATCACCGAGCGCTCGGCGACGTTCACGATGACGACGTCGCCTTCCGTCGCGATCCGCACGTCGTTGAAGAAGCCGGTCGCGTAGAGCGCGCGGATCGCGGCCGAGGCTTTGTCGTCGGTAAAGGTGTCGCCGATCTTGAATGGCAGATACGAGAACACGGTGCCGGGCTCGATGCGCGTCAGGCCTTCGACACGGATGTCCTGGATCGCGAAGCCGCTCGACGCCGGCGTGCCGGTCGCCGTTTGCGCAGCCGCGATCGTCTGAGCGTGAACCGGCAGCGCGGCCGGCGTGAGCCACCACAGCCGGGCAAGCCAGCCGAACCTGAACGAACGCGTTTTCACTGCCAGTCGATCCCGTCGTCGAACGCGTGGACGCGATGTTCGGCGTCGTTCTGCGCATCGCGCACGAGCAGGCGCGACGCCGTGCCGACATGCGATTCGGCAAGCTGATGCACGGCCGCGTAGCCGTTGCCGCACACTGCGCTCAGCGACAGCCCCGTGGCGTAACGGCCGGTGAGCCGGCAGCGGAAGATCGTGCGCGCGTCGATCGGCAGCAGGTACCAGCTGCTGGCGCCGAAATCCGACAACGCATAGGCGAAGGGTTGCCGCGCGAGTGCGACGGTCGAAGAAGGGATTCGCATGATGGGCATGTCCTGGCGGAAAGAAACGTAAAACCACGACCCGCGCCGGCGAGGAGCGGACCGCCTTGTAGTTCGTATTGCGAAATAAATGAACCGAATTCTCTTTCTGTAAAGAGACCGGTCAGCGCCGATCGCGCGTCAGTTCAGCATCGCGTGATTGACTGGCATGGCCGTCTCTGGCGGCGACGCGAGCGCTTCGACGAGGTTGGTCAGGTTGATGGCGGGCAGCGCGAACGCGATCCAGCCCATGCCGACATGACGAATCGACAGCACGGCGCCGTCGTAATCGGCGAGCCGGTCGACCCGCCAGCACGGGTCGATCTGCAGCGGATACTGGCCTTCCGGCGGCTCGACCGGATGCGTCGGCTGCATTGCCGCCCGTGCGGTCGCGAGCTGCAGGATCATCTGGTCGATATCGTGGACACCGAGCACGGCGGTCTGGCTGTCGATCGTGAACCTGATCACTGGATACCCGGATTCGGTGGAGACTTCCATGCGCATCGTGTGATACATGATCGGGCCTTTCACTGTTGCTGTCGGGGAACACGGCCGCCATCGGAGCGGCCGGTGTTCGGTGTGACGGAAGCATAGGTCACACGATCGTCAAATAAATTTCAAGATTGTTTCGTCATATTCAGGACTCCCGTATGGACGCTTTGTAAGCGGATTGAATTGGACGTTGCGCAAGAGTGGCGGGCCATTATTGAGATATATGGTGAAGGTGACAGCGCACGATGTACGTGATCGGTAATCGATACGGCGCGGCAACGCGTAATGACCCGTCGCTTTCCGGAATTTCGCGCGAGGCGGCGTATTTCCGCGCACCGGATGGCCGCAATATTTCAAATGATTGTGGCGGGATGCGGCGGTGTCCTCGTGATGGGCAATCGTGCGCCGGCCGCGACGAACGGCGGCCGGCGCGCGTTGCGATCAGAACCGGTGGCGGATGCCGAGGCTGACCATCTCCTGGCTGTCGGTGCCGGCAACGCCGTAGGAGCCGATCGATGCTTCGGCGCTGGATACCGTGCCGTCGGCGTTCAGCTGCGTACCGGTTGCCTTCTGCCACGCGCCGACGAGATACACGTCGGTCCGCTTCGACAGGCTGTAGTCGGCGCCGAGCGACACCTGGTTGTAGGACGCGTTGGTATCGCCGCTCGCATGCGTGTAGCTGTAGCCCAGGCCGAGCAGCAGCGCCGACGTGGCCTGGTAGTTGAAGTACGCCTGGCCAGTGTTGAACTTCTCGGTCGATGCAAACGCCGACTGCGCGTCCGCCTTGTACGCCGCGTTGCTGTACGACAGGCCGACCGTATACGGCCCGGCGACGTAGCGGGCGGCGACGCGCGCGATATTGATCGACTTCGCCGTCGCATAGCCCGAGTTGACGGGGCCGTCGAAGGTACCGTCGGAGGTCGACGACCAGCCGGTGCGCGCAACCGTCGAATTCGAGTTGTCGGCGACGTAGTAGCCGGCCGCCAGCGAGAACGGGCCGTTGTTGTACGAGGCCGCGACCGACCATGTCTGCCCCGATCCCGTTTGCCCAGCGACGCCGCCGAGCGCATACATCGTCTCGACCTGCAGCCCGCCGTAGCTCGGCGAAAGGTACTTGATCGCGTTGTTGGTGCGGGAGCTGTTGTCGTAGTTGTCGACGTCGCCGGCGGTGGCGAACGTGCTGCCGAAGTACGCGTCGTCGGTGAGCCCCTGGACCTGGTCGACGAGCGGATCGTACTGGCGGCCGAGCGTGAGCGTGCCGTACTGGTTGCTTTGCAGGCCGACGTATGCCTGGCGTCCGAACAACGACGTCGTGCCGTTATAGGTGCCCATCTTGCCGTTGTTGACGTTGAAGCCGTTCTCGAGCTGGAAGATCGCCTTCAGCCCGCCGCCGAGATCCTCGCTGCCCATCAGGCCCCAGCGGCTGCCGGACAGGTTGCCCGAATAGAGACCGAGCTGGTTGCTGCCGGTGGGTGTGGCGTTGTGCGTGAACTGGATAGATTCGTCGATGACGCCGTACAGCGTCACCGTGCTCTGTGCGTGCGCGGCGGAAAAGCCGGCCAGCAACGCGAGCGACAACAGCGATTTCTTCAAGATACCTTTCATCATGAACTCTCCTGGCATGTAACGGAACTGCTTTCCTTCCTGCCGAATCGACGCGCTTTCGTCAGGAGCCGCCATTAGGTCATGACGAAAATTAAGATCCGTTGGGATTCCACAACGACGGGTTTACCGCCGGTTTATTCCGCGTTTCGTTTGTAATGTGATGGTTGTGGACGCAATCAATTAAGTCGCCGTCGAATCGTGAGTCGACACGACGCGCGAGCCTCGTCGCACGGGCCTGATGCGATGTCGAGCGGCCATGCCGAGTTGCGACGCGGTGGGCGATCGCACATTCGCGCGTCAAATGCCGTAATGAAAATCGCGTCGGGAAATCGAGGCGCGCACTTGCTGGTATGAAACCCGCTTGCCTTGCAAGCACGTGCATCGGTAAATCACGGTAACGGGGGGCGTAAACCGGGTAATTCCATCGAAACCTACACTGGGACGACGTGATGAACGGACTTTGACGTAACGATGGAGGGGCTTCCATGAATTCGACGCAAGCGGTGTTTCTGCATTCCGGATATGGCGCGACCGACGGCTGGCTGTGGTCGTGTCTTCGCGATCTCGATGGTGTAACGGCGTACGACGAACCGCTGCGCGCGATGGTCGAGTCTGTCGATTACGCGCAGTACGCCGGAACCGGCTCCGACGGCCCGCCGGTGGCGATGCCGGCGCCCGGCCTGCGATCGGCTGCGAGCGTTGCCGATACGCTGCGGCAGGACACGCTTGGCCTGTCGCGCGTCGAGATGGCGTTTTCAGCCAACCAGTTCGAGGAAGCGACGCCCGAATACGCGGGCGATATTGAGTTCTTCCTGCGTACGCTGATGGGGCAGGCATTCGATTGCGGGCACCTGCCGGTGTTCCGGTTCGGGGAATCGCTCGGCCGACTCGCGTGGATGCGCCGCACGTTCCCCGATGTCGTCCATATCGTCGTGGCGCGCAATCCGCTCGCGCAGTGGCAGTCGTGTTGCGACCGGCTCGTCGCGCATCGCGACGCATACGGCATTGCACTCCCGTTCCTGGCGCTCGCGTGCGGCAGGAGCGTGCCGGCCGTCGAGCGGGTCGTCGTCGGCCTGCGCATCGACCTGCCCGACGATTTTCCGTGTGTCGGCGAGCGGCCGGCCGGTCACTGCGTCGAATTCTTCAAGGCGCATGCGGCCTATGTCGGGCCGGCTGCCGCCTATCGCGCGTTTCTCGGCTGCTGGCTGCTCTCGATGCGGCATGCAACGACCCACGCGGATGCGATCTTCGATTGCGATCTGGCGATACGGTCGCATGCCTACCTGGACGCCGCGGAGGCGTGGATTGCGAACCTGACGGGCCTGACGCCGTCGATGCAGGGTGCGCACCGGAACCATGCGGCGCGCAACCGGACGATGTCGTTCTCCGACGACGAGGATGCACATCTCGCCGCGATGGAAATCGGCAAGGTGCTGGTGCGCGACGGCAGCGCACCGGTCGATGCGCTCGCGCTGTGGGCCAGCAAGCTGGCCGAGGCGACGCTGGGTGCGCGGGCCGACGCGGATGCGACGATGGCCTACGGGCAGATGTGCGTCGACCAGGCGCTGCAAATCGTCGATCTCGCGGCGGCCGGCAGCTTTGGCTGCGATACGGTGCTCGCGAGCGAACTGGCGATGATGAAAGCGGCGCTCGGCGGGTTGGTCGATCAGGCGGACGGGCGGCGGCCGGGGCCGTGGTCGCGGTTGACGAGCGGTGCGCGGAATTTTCTGGCGGCGCGGTGGTAGAGGGTGGTCCGTCACGGACGAGCCGCAAGAAGGGGCAGCGATTGTATCGTTGCCTCTTTCTCAATGCGAGATGCCAACACCGTCAGCCGCGCAAGCTTCCTCGCGGCTTCGACTGCGGCACATCAAGCTGCGCATCCGACCACCCGCCACCCAGATCGCCAAACAACGTCGCCGTCGCAACCAGCCGTTCCTGCTGCACCGTCAACGCATTCTCCTGCAAGCCGAGCAGCGTTGTTTGCGCGGTAGCCACAGTCGTGTAATCGACCGTACCGGCCTGATACTCGTTGAACGCGATATCCGCGCCGCGCTTCGCATTGGCGGCCGCGCGTTCGAGCACCGCCGCCTGATCGGCCAGCACACGCACGCTGGCGAGATCGTCTTCGACGTTCTGCAGCGCACCGAGCACGGTGCCGCGATAATTCGCCACCGCCGCGTCATAGGCCGCTTTCGCGGCTGCCACTTCGCCGCCGCGCTCGCCGCCGTCGAACAGCGTTTGCGATGCGCTCGCACCGAGCGACCACACGTAGTTCGCGACATTCAGCAATCCCGCAAGTGGCGACGCCGAGAATCCGGCTGCCGCCGACAGCGTGATCGTCGGATAGTACGCAGCGATCGCGACACCGATCGCCGCATTTTCCGACGCCATCTGCCGTTCCGCGACGGCGATATCGGGCCGCCGCTGCAGCAATGTCGACGGCACGCCGACCGGCACGTCGGGCAGCACCGGCAACGTGGCGTCGTGCGGCACATCGAGCGACTCCGGATTGCGCCCGACGAGTACCGCGATCGCATGCACGTACTTCGCCCGCGACACGCCGAGCGCGATCAGGCTCGACTGCGCGCTCTCGAGTTGCGTTTGCGCGGTCACGAGATTCGACGGCGGGATCATACCGGCCTTGTCCTGGTCGGCGATCACGCGCAGGTACGCCGCGTCGGCCTTGACCGTCGCATCGAGCAGGTCGATGTTCGCGTCGGTCACGCGCAGGTCGATGACCGTCGTCGCGAGCGTCACCTGCTCGGACAGCGCCGCGTTCGCGTAAGTCGCGGCACTGGCCTGCGCGCTCGCCTTGCGCTCCTCGACCGTGCGCCGTACCTCGCCCCACAGATCGGGCGACCAGCTTACGCTGCCCTCGAGCGCGCCCGCGTTGGCGACGGACGGGGAGCCTGCGCCGGCTGTTCGCTGCCGCGTGGCGGAACTCGTCGCTGACACGGTCGGAAACAGCCCCGAACGCGCTTCGCGCACGAGCGCGAGCGCCTGCTGGTAGTTGTCGTAATCCTGCCTGACCGTCTGGTTCGACACATTGACGAGCGGTTCCAGCTGGTCGAGCAGCGGATCGTGGAAAGCCGTCCACCAGTCGCCTTTCGGGCCGTCGGCGTCGGGTGTCGCCTGGGTCCATCCGGGCAGCTCGCGATAAGTCGCGGGCGTCGCGACGGCCGGCCGGTGATAGCCGGGACCGACCGCGCAGCCGGCCAGCGCCAGCGCGGCCGCCGCACAAAGTGCGCAGGTACGCAGCCGCCAGGCGGGCCGCGGGAGTTCCGGAACGGAGCGAGGGAATGTCATCGGTCAGGGCCTCGATTCGGGCCGCCGTTGTCGCGGCCACGGCAACGACCGGCGCGCGAGTCGTTCGCGCAGCCGGTCGAGCGTCAGATAGATCACGGGCGTCGTGTAGAGCGTGAACACCTGGCTGATCAGCAGCCCGCCCATCACCGTCACGCCGAGCGGCTGGCGCAGCGATGCGCCCTGGCCGATCGCGAGCGCGAGCGGCAGCGCGCCGAGCACGGCCGCAGCCGTCGTCATCATGATCGGCCGCAGGCGCCGCACGGCCGCCTCGTGGATCGCGAGGCGCGCATCGAAGCCTTCGTCGCGCTGCAGTACGATCGCGACGTCGACCATCATGATCCCGTTCTTCTTCACGATGCCGATCAGCAGGATGAAGCCGATCATCGAGATCACCGAGAACGGCACGCCGAACACGAGCAGCGCGAGCGTCGCGCCGATGCCGGCCGACGGCAGCGTCGACAGGATCGTCAGCGGATGGATCGTGTTCTCGTACAGCACGCCGAGCACGAGGTAGACGACCGCGAGCGCCGCGACGATCAGGAGTGGCACCGTGCCCATCGAGCTCGTGAATGCCTGCGCGGCGCCGGCGAACGCGCCATGTACCGACGCGGGCATGCCGATCGCGCGTTCGGCGTCGGCGATCGCTGCGGCTGCGTCGCTCAGCGATCCGTTCGGCGGCAGGTTGAACGAGATCGTTGCCGCGACGAGGCCGCCCTGGTGGTTCACTTGCGTCGCGGTATGGCTGTTCGAGAACAGCGCGAGCGCGGTGAGCGGCACCATCGTTTCCGCCGACGTGCTGTCGGCGCTGCCGGTCGAGCTGCCGCCCTTGCTGTTCGAGATGGCGTTGGTCGATGCGTTCGCTTCCGCGTTCGCATTCTGCGCATTGGCCGCACCGCTCGTGCTCGTGGCCGCCGTCGTGACGCCGACCGCCGCGCCGGTCGCGAGCGTTGCGGTGGCGCTCGGCACGGTAGCCGACGAATACTGCGTCTGCGCGGTGCCGCTCGCATTGCCGGCGGCCGTGCTCGCGAAGATCCGGCCGAGCGACGACGGGAACTGCCAGTACTGCGGCGCGACTTCCATCACGACGAAGTACTGGTTCAGCTGGTTGTAGATCGTCGAGACGGTGCGCTGGCCGAACGCGTCGTACAGCACGTTGTCGATCTGGTTCGGGTCGAAGCCGTAGCGTTTCGCGGTCGCGCGGTCGACCGTCACCATCGTTTGCAGCCCGTGCTGCTGCAAGTCCGAATTGACGTCGACGAGCTGGCCGCGGCGCTGGTTCAGCGCATCGACAAGCCGCGGTGCCCACGTATACAACGCCTGCGAATCGTCGCTCGTCAGCGTGTACTGGTATTCGGCGGCCGCCTGGCGGCCGCCGATCCGCAGGTCCTGCTGCGCCTGCAGGAATAGCCGCGCGCCCGACACGGCCGCGAGCTTCGGCCGCAGCCGGTTGACGACTTCGGTGGCCGACGCGTGGCGCTGCGCGAGCGGCTTCAGCGCGACAAAGACGTTGGCCGTGTTCAGCGCACGGCCGCCGGTGAAGCCGGCCACCGCCGCGACGGCCGGGTCCTGCTGGACGATCGCCTGCAGCTGCGCGAGTTTCTGCCGCATCGCGCCGAATGAAATGCCTTGATCCGCGATGATCTGCCCCATCAGCGTACCGTTATCCTGTTCGGGGAAGAACGTCGCGGGCAGCAGCCCGAACAGCAGCAGGTTGCCAGCCACCAGGGCGGTCAGCATGACGCCGACGAGCGGAGCATGGTCGAGCACCGTGTCGAGCGAGCGCGAATACGCATGGCGCAACCGGTCGAGCACGGCGGCGATGCGGTGGCCGACGCGCGACGGCGCGGCGTGTGCGTGCTGCCGGCTCAGTACGTACGCGCACATCGCCGGCGTGACGGTCAGCGAAATCGCCATCGACAGCAGGATCGCGATCGACAGCGTGACCGCGAACTCGTGGAACAGCAGGCCGACGATGCCGGGCATCAGCAGGATCGGCAGGAATACGGCGATCAGCGACAGGCTCATCGACACGACCGTGAATGCGACTTCCGCGCTGCCGCGCAGCGCGGCTTCCCTGGGCGCGTAGCCGGCCTCGAGAAAGCGCGTGACGTTTTCGAGCACGACCACCGCGTCGTCGACGACGAAGCCGGTGCCGATCGTCAGTGCCATCAGCGACAGGTTGTCGATGCTGTAGCCGAGCAGGAACATCGGACCGAAGGTGCCGACGATCGACAGCGGCAGCGCGACGGCCGGAATCAGCGTCGCACGCGGCGACAGCAGGAACACGAACACGACGCCGACGACGAGCAGCACCGCGATGCCGAGCGTGCGTGCGGTGTCGGCCACGGACGCGTTGATCGACTGCGAATGGTCGACCGCGATCCCGACGTGCACCGAGCCCGGCAACGCGGCCTCGATCACCGGCAGGCGCGCGCGGATCTGCCGCACCGTGTTGACGACGTTGCTGCCGGGTTCCGGAAACACGATCACGAGCACGGCCTGCTTGCCGTTGTAGAGCCCCGCGTTGCGCACGTTCTCGTTCGAGTCGCGCACCTGTGCGACGTCGTGCAACTGCACGGCCGCGTCGTTGCGGTATGCGACGACGAGGTCGCGATACGGCGCGGCGGTGCCGATCTGGTCGTTCGACAAAATTTCGTAGCGGTGGCCGCCCTGGTCGAGATGGCCCTTCGGACTGTCCGCGTTCGCCGCGCCGAGCGACGCGCGCACGTCCTCGAGGCCGATGCCATAGCTGTTCAGCTTGCCCGGATTCAGCTCGACACGCACCGACGGCAATGCGCCGCCGCCGAGCGTGATCTGTCCGACGCCCTTGATCTGCGACAACTGCTGCTGGATCACCGAGTCGGCCGAGTCGTACAGCTGCGCGGACGTCAGCGTGTCGGACGTCAGCGCGAGCACCATCACCGGCGCATCGGCCGGGTTGTACTGGCGGTAGGTCGGGTTCGCGCGCAGCGTGGTCGGCAGGTCGGCGCGCGCGGCCTGGATCGCGGCCTGTACGTCGCGCGCGGCGCCGTTGATGTCACGCTCGAGGCCGAACTCGATCACGATCATCGACGAGCCGACGTAGCTCATCGACGTCAGCTCCTGCACGTCCGCGATCGTTTCGAGCCGCCGTTCGAGCGGCTCGGCGACCGTCGATGCCATCACGTCGGGGCTCGCGCCCGCCATGTTCGCCTGCACGACGATCACCGGGTAGGCGACGTTCGGCAGCGGGGCGACCGGCATCCGGAAGTACGCGAGCGCACCGGACAACAGGATCGCGATCGCCAGCAGCGTCGTCGCGACCGGCCGGCGGATGAACAGCGCGGCGGGATTCACGATGCGCTCCCGCCGTCCGGCGCGGCCGGGCCGGGCGCGGCGGCTTCACGGCGACGCCGCACGTACGTGGCCAGCCGGTCGAACAGCAGGTAGACCACCGGCGTCGTGAACAGCGTGAGCAACTGGCTCAGCGCGAGCCCGCCGATGATCGCGAGGCCGAGCGGGCGGCGCAGCTCCGAGCCCGTGCCGGTGCCGACCAGCATCGGCAGCGCGCCGAGCATCGCCGCGAAGGTCGTCATCAGGATCGGCCGGAAGCGCAGCAGCGATGCCTCGAAGATCGCGTCGGCCGGCGTCTTGCCGTGCACGCGTTCCGCTTCGAGCGCGAAGTCGACGATCATGATCGCGTTCTTCTTCACGATCCCGATCAGCAGCACGATGCCGATGATCCCGATCACGTCGAGGTCGGCGCCTGCGATCATGAGCGCAAGCAGCGCACCGATCCCGGCAGAGGGTAGCGTCGACAGGATGGTGACCGGGTGGATGAAACTCTCGTACAGCACGCCGAGTACGATATAGACCGCCACGAGCGCGGCGACCAGCAGATAGACCTCGCTCGACAGCGAATCCTCGAACGCGGCCGCCGCGCCCTGGAACGACGACTGGATCGACGGCGGCAGCGCGGCTTCACGTTCGATGCGCCGCACGTCGCTGACGGCCGTGCTCAGCGATGCGCCGCTCGCGAGATTGAAGGAGACGGTGACGGCCGGGAACTGCGCGAGATGGCGGATCGCGAGCGGCGTCTTCACGAGCCGCACGGTTGCGATCTGGCTGAGCGGCACCTGGCCGCTGCTGCTCGTCTGGCTCGGCAGATGGAGGTTGCCGAGCGACGCGACGTTCGGCATCGCCTCCGGTTTGGCGACAAGAATCACGCGGTACTGGTTCGACTGCTCGAAAATTGTCGACACGATGCGCTGGCCGAGCGAGTCGTACAGCGCGTTGTCGATCGTCGCGGGTGTGATCCCGTAGCGCGCGGCCGCCTGGCGATCGACGTCGACCTGCACGCCGAGCCCGTCGACGTCGAGGTCGCTCTGCACGTCGGTGATCGAATGCAGCTGCTTCAGCTTCGCGACCAGTGCGGGCACGACCTGCTGCAGCGCCTGCCGGGTCGGGCCGCGCAGCACGAAGCGATACTGGTTCGGCGACAGCGTCGTATCGAGCGTCAGGTCCTGCACCGGCTGCAGGTAGAGCCGCACGCCCGGCACGCCGGCCGTTTCCTGCTGGAGCCGTCGCGCGATCGTGTCGGCGCTGGCCGAGCGGTCGCCGTGTGCGCGCAGGTTGATCAGGAAGCGGCCGTCGTTCAGCGTCGCGTTGACGCCGTCGATCCCGACGTACGACGTGAGCGATTCGACGTCGGGATCCTTCAGCAGCGCATCGGCCAGTTGCGACTGGCGCTCGACCATTGCCGCATACGACACCGACGTGTCGGCCACGCTGATGCCCTGGATCACGCCGACGTCCTGCACGGGAAACAGCCCCTTCGGGATCGCGACGTAGAGGATCAGCGTCAGCGCGAGGGTGGCGAGCGCGACGGCGAGCGTCAGCGTCTGGTGGCGCAATACCCGTTTCAGCGCGCGCTCGTAGGCCGCGAGCGTGCGGTCGAAAATCCGTTCGCTGAATCGCTCGAAGCGGCCCGGTTGCGACGCCGAATGCGGCCTCAGGATCCGCGCGCACAGCATCGGCACGACCGTCAGCGACACGACCGCCGAGATCAGGATCGTCACCGCGAGCGTGACGGCGAACTCGCTGAAAAGCCGCCCGATCACGCCGCCCATGAACAGCAGCGGAATCAGCACCGCGATCAGCGAGACCGTCAGCGACAGGATCGTGAAGCCGATCTGCCCGGCGCCTTTCAGCGCGGCGTCGAGCGGTCGCATCCCCTGCTCGATGTAGCGGACGATGTTCTCGATCATCACGATCGAATCGTCGACCACGAACCCGGTCGCGATGATCAGCGCCATCAGCGACAGGTTGTCGATCGAATAGTGCAGTTCGTACATGGCCGCGACCGTGCCGATCAGCGACACGGGCACCGCGATGCTCGGAATCAGTGTAGCGGGCAGGTTGCGCAGGAACACGAAGATCACCAGCACGACGAGTGCGACGGCCAGCACGAGCTCGGTCGCCGCGTCGAACACCGAGGCGCGGATCACACCCGTGCCGTCGCCGACGATCTGCACGTGCATGCCGGCCGGCAGCGTGGCCTCGAGTGCGGGCAACTGCTGCTTGATCTGGTCGACGGTCGCGATTACGTTCGCGCCGGGCTGGCGCTGCACGTTCAGCACGATCGCCGGCGTGCGGTTCAGCCACGCGCCGCGCTCGACGTCCTGCGGCGCCTGTGACACGCGCGCGACGTCGCTGAGGAACACCGGCGCGCCGTTCTGATAGGCGATCACGGTGCGCAGGTAATCCTTCGGATCGGCGATCTGGTCGTTCGAATTGATCGTGTAGTCGAGGTCGGGGCCGTCGAAGTTGCCTTTCGGCTGGCTGACGTTCACGTTCGCGAGCAGCGTGCGCAGATCGTCGATGTTCAGCCCGTACGCGGCGAGCTTGTGCGGATCGGCTTCGACGCGCACGGCCGGCACGTGGCCGCCGGCCGTCGTGACGAGGCCGACACCCGGCACTTCGGAGATCTTCGTCGCGAGCCGGTTGTTCGCGGTGTCCTGCAACTGCGTGAGCGACATCGAATTCGACGTGACGGCCAGCGTGAGCACGGGCTGATCGGCCGGATTCACCTTGGCATACATCGGTGGGGCAGGCAGCCCGCTCGGCAGGTAGCTGTTCGCCGCGTTGATCGCCTGCTGCACGTTCTGTTCGGCGACATCGAGGCTGACCGACAGGTCGAACTGCAGCGTGATCACCGACGCGCCTTCCGAGCTGTACGAGATCATCTGTTGCAGGCCGGGAATCTCGCCGAGCTGGACTTCAAGCGGCGCGGTGACGGTCGTCGCCATCACGTCGGGGCTCGCACCGGGGTAGAAGGTCTGCACCTGGATCGTCGGGTAGTCGACGTCGGGTAGCGATGAAACGGGCAGGAAGCGCACGGCGACCGCGCCGGTCAGCACGAGCGCGATTGTCAGCAGCAGCGTCGCGACGGGCCGCAGGATGAAAAGACGGGAGAGGTTCATCTTGTCGGGGGGCGTCTCTCGTCAGGCCGCGCCGGATGCCGCGCCCGCTACGGCAGGGGGATGACCGGCATGGCGTGGCAGCGGGTCCGCCGCAGCGCCGGAAGCCGGTTGCGTGCCGCCGGCCCGGTTCGATGCGATACGGATCGCCGCGCCGTCGCTGAGGCGGTCGACGCCGTCGGTCACGACCTGCTGCCCGGCGGCAAGCCCCGCGACGATCGCGGTCGAGCGGCCGTTGCCCGGCCCGAGCGTGACCTTATGCACCGACACCGTCCGGTTCGGGTTGACGAGATACACGAAATCGCCCGGCGCGCCGTTCTGCACCGCGGCGGTCGGCACGAGCACCGCGTCGTGCAGCGTATCGACGCCGAGCCGCACGTTGACGAATTCGTTCGGAAACAGCGCTTCGTCGTCGTTCGCGAACGTCGCGCGCAGCGTGACGGTGCCCGTCGCGGTCGCCATCTGGTTGCCGATCGCGTACAGCGTGCCGGTGGCGACCTGCTTGTCGTCGTCGCTGGAATAGACGGTCACGGGCAAGGTCGCGCCCGCGCCGACGCGGCGGATCACAGCCGACAACGCGTTTTGCGGCACCGTGAACTGCACGGTCATCGGCTTCATCTGCGTGATCACGACGATGCCCGTCGAACTCGACGACGTCACGTAGTTGCCCGGATCGACGAGCCGCAGCCCGACGCGGCCGGCCACCGGCGCGGTGATATGGCAATACGCGAGATCGAGATCGTATTGCGCGATGTTCGCGCGGTCGGCCTGGGCGGCTGCCTCGTCCTGCTTCACGGTGAACTGCGCATCCTGGTAGGTCTGGTCGGCGATCGACTTGTGCTCGGCGAGCTGCGCATAGCGGGCGAGATCGGCGCGTGCCTGCGCGAGGCTCGCCTCGTCCTTCGCGAGCTGGGCCTGCGCCTGCTGCTTGCTGATCTGGTACTGACGCGGATCGATCTGCGCGAGAAACTGGCCTTTGCCGACCTCCTGCCCTTCGCGATAGCCGACGTCGGTCAGATAGCCGCTCAGTTGCGGCAGCACGGTGACGGTCGCGACCGGCGTGACGGTGCCGAGTTCGTTCAGCACGACCGGCATGTCGCCCGTCGTCGCGGTCGCGACGCTGACGACCTGGGCTGGCGCGGCGCGGGCCGGCTTCGTCTCGCGGAGCAGGTGGAACACGATCAGCGCGACCGGCACGGCCAGCACGCCGGCGACGATCCAGCGGCGCGTGCGGCGCCGCGCCGGCGGCGTGGATCGGGGTTCGCTCATGTCTGCCCCCGGCGTGGACGACGAATCGCGCAAGTGACAGACATGACAGGACTCCTGAGTATAGGGAAGCGAATCGGGTGGAAGGAACGGCTACCGGGATGCCGTGTGTGGGGCAACGGGCCGGCGCCGCGTGCGAGGGCAGGCGGCACGGCGCTCGTCGTCGAAACGGTCGGCGAACGATCGAGGCGAGCGCGGCGGGCCGATCGACGGCGCGCCGCGCGCGGCGCCTCGGGTAATGCGGCTTACCAGCGGTGATGCGCGGCCCAGTCCTGGCGCCCCCACCAGCGGCGGCCGTCCCAATAACGGCCGCCGTGCCAGCCGAGCGAGATGCCGACCGTCGGCACCATCACGGGCGCGGCCACGACAGCCGGTGCATAGGGTGCGTAAGCGACCGGCGGTGCCGGTACGACGACAGGCGGCGGCGCGACATAGACGGGCGCGGGGGCGACATAGACGGGGGCCGGGGCCGCGATGCCGAAGCCGATCAAGATACCGGCCATCGCCGGCTGGATGGAGAGGCATGCGGCCAGCACGCCCGAGCCGATCACGGCCCATTGTTTCGCATTCATCCTTGCACCTCATTGCGCTGGGAACGCCTTCAATCTAGTGGAAGGTCGGATGAATGGGAATTACCGGGGCGTAACGCCCGATTTCGAAAAATAGCGGGGCTTCGGGCGGGATGATCGAGCGCGGGTTTCGCGCGCGTCGGGCGATCATTAAGCGGTATTCCGGCGGTCCGTGCGGTGCGGCCACACGCTTGATTGAAAAGGGATTCCGCCGGCGCGGCAGCGCGCGCCGCGGAAGATGCAGACACATGCAGGGCGGGCACGACATCGGGTTGTCAGCCGGCTGTCGGTAATATGCCGAGATCAATTTCCCGTCGAAGCCGTCGCGACCGGCGCCGCATCGGGATGCGCGAGCGCGTAAAGCTGGCGGTTGCGCGCGATTTCGGACTGCGACGGCGGATAGTCGTTGCGGTTCGACGGCAGCAGGCCGTTGGCTTCGGCATCGATCAGCTGCTGGCGCACTTCCGCGCGCGTGATCGGTGCTTGCGTGGACTGGGCGAAGGCCTGCGTGCCGAACGGCAGGCTCAGGGTGGCGACGACGAAAGCGGCGACGAGTTTCATGGCGGACTCCTGGGTGGTTGAACGAACGGGCAAGTGGGGCGGACCCACGTATCCCATTCTGGTTTCCGCAGCAGTCACAACACTGACCCGCTGATTACAGTTTCGTAATCAGGCCGTCTCGCGCGGGCGCGGGGCGGCGCGCTCGCCCCGTTTCCCGGTAACATCGGCGCATGTCATCACCGAATGCGACGGAGCCGATCATGCGCATCCTGATAGTCGAAGACGAACCGAAGACCGGCGCGTACCTGAAGAAGGGGCTCGAGGAATCCGGTTTCAGCGTCGACCTCGCGAAGGACGGCGGCGAGGGGCTGACGCTCGCGCAGGAAGAGAGCTACGACGTGATCGTGCTCGACGTGATGCTGCCGGTGCTCGATGGCTGGAGCGTGCTGAAGCGGCTGCGCGACACGCATGCGACGCCCGTGCTGTTCCTGACCGCGCGCGACGACGTGCAGGACCGCGTGCACGGCCTCGAACTCGGCGCCGACGACTATCTCGTGAAGCCGTTCGCGTTCGTCGAGCTGCTCGCGCGCATCCGCACGCTCGCGCGCCGCGGGCCGCCGCGCGAGACGGAGCGCATTGCGGTGGGCGACCTGGAGATCGACGTCGTGCGCCGTCGCGTGAAGCGCGGCACCGTGCGGATCGACCTGACACCGCGCGAATTCTCGTTGCTGCAGCTGCTTGCGCGCCGGCAGGGCGAGGTGCTGAGTCGCACGCAGATCGCGTCGTACGTGTGGGACATGAATTTCGACAGCGACACCAACGTCGTTGAAGTCGCGATCCGGCGGCTGCGCGCGAAGATCGACGACGATTTCGCGGTCAAGCTGATCCATACGGTGCGCGGCGTCGGCTACGTGCTCGAGCCGAAGGACGGCGCATGACGCTCGGCCGCTCGCTCGGCGCGACGCTCGCGCTCGCGTTCGGCGCGACCACCTTCGCCGTGTTTGCGCTCGTCGGCACGTACGTGTACACGGGCCTCGAACGGCAGGTCAGCACGCAGGACGACCTCGACATCGTGCTCGCCGCACGGCATACACGGCGGCTCGCGGGCGAACTCGATTCGCTCGACGCGGTGCGCACGCATGCGGACCGGCTGACGAGCCAGGTGCTCGGCAACGCGGCGCTGTCGATCGCCGTCGTCGACGCGCAGGGCAACGTGCTCGCGCGCCACAACGTCGAGCGCACCGAACTCGAGGATTTGCCGGATGCCTTGCCGGGCGCGTCGTCGTCCGCGCGGCCCGCATTGCCCGATGCCGACCTGTTGCCGCCGCACGCGACGCCCGTGCCCGCGAACGAACGGATCACCGCCGACCGGATCGTGACGTGGACCGCCGACGGCGGCACGTCCGTGCGTGGCGTCGTCACCGATGCGGCGCTGCGCGACCATACGAAGATCCGGATCGCGATCGCGCGCAACATGTGCGATCGCGCCGAGCTGCTCGACGGCTACCGCGACAAGCTGAAGATCGCCGGCGGCCTCGGCGCGCTGTTCGCGATGCTGTTCAGTTACTGGCTGATCCGCAAGTCGCTCGCGCCGCTGCGCGAGATCGTCGCGAACACGGGACGGATCACCGTCGACAAGCTCGATACGCGGCTCGACGCGTCACGCGCGCCGCGCGAGCTGACTGCACTCGTCGACGCACAGAACGCGATGCTCGGCCGCCTGCAGCAGGCGTTCGGGCACCTGTCGCAATTCAGCGCGGATCTCGCGCACGACTTGCGTACGCCACTGAACAACATGCGCGGCGCGACCGAGGTGGCGCTCGCGCGGCCGCGTTCCGTCGACGAATACCAGACGCTGCTCGAATCGAATCTCGAGGAATACGACCGTCTCGCGCGGATGATCGAGAACGTGCTGTTTCTTGCGCGCGCCGAGCATCCCGGCTTCGTCACGCGGCAGCGCGCATTCGACGTGCATGAGGAGCTGGAGCGCATCGCCGGCTATTTCGAGGGGCTGGCCGATGAAGCGGGCTCGACGCTGCGCGTCGACGGGCACGGCCGGCTGACCGCCGATCTCGAACTGTTTCGCCGCGCGGTCAGCAACCTGCTCGCGAACGCGCTGCGCTACACGCCGGCAGGCGGCGTCATCGCCCTGAGCGTCGACGAAACGGCGGACGCGGTGCGCGTCGTCGTCGCGAACCCGGGCGAGCCGATCGATTCCGCGTTGCTGCCGCGCATCTTCGATCGCTTCGTGCGCGGCGATCCCGCGCGCAGCGGCGGCGTGCCGGGCGGCACGGCCGGGCTCGGGCTCGCGATCGTGCGCTCGGTGATGGAACTCCACGGTGGCACCGCGCGCGTCGAAAGCGACACGGCCGGCACGCGGTTCATCCTCACGTTTGTCAGGACGCCGGCGGCGTAACAGCCGTGGGCGCGGCAGTCGTTGCCTCCGCATCCACCCGCTTGTTCCAGCCGCCGCCGAGCGCCGTCAGCAGCGTAACCGCCGCCTCCATCCGGCGCGCGGCGATCTGGTCGGCAAGGCGTCGGTTCGACAGCGCGATCGTCTGCGCGGTCACGACGTCGAGGTAGCTGACGGCGCCCGCGTTGAAGCGGTTGGTCGTCAGTTTCAGCGACAGGTCGGCGGCATCGGTCGCGCGCTGCTGGCTGTTGGCTTCCGACGCGAGCGCATCGAGCGCGGACAGTTGATCCTCGACCTGCTGGAACGCGGCGAGTACGGTTTGCCTGTAATCGGCGACGGTGCCGTCGTATTGCGCGTGCGCGGCGCGCAGCGACGCGCTGCGGCGCCCGCCGTCGAACAGCGTGCCGGCAAGCTGCGAGCCGAGCGACCAGAACAGGCTCGGCGCGGTCAGCCACGGCGCGAAGAATCCGCTTTCGAGCCCCGCGCTCGCCGACAGCACGAGATCGGGAAAGAACGCGGCGCGCGCCTCGCCGATCTGCGCATTCGCAGCCGCGACGCGGCGCTCGGCCGCCGCGATGTCGGGCCGTCGTTCGAGCAGTTGCGACGGCACGCCGGCCGGGATCGCGGGTACGTCGAACGCCTGCACGCGCGGCGGTAGCGTGAAGGTCGACGCGCTTTCGCCGACGAGCGTCGCGAGCGCATGCTGGAGCTGCGCGCGCGAGGCGTCGATGTCGGTGTCCTGCGTCTGCGTCGCTTCGAGCTGCGTCTCGGCCTGCGCGACGGCCGACGCGTCGATCGCACCGGCCGCGAGCTGCTGTTTCAGCAGCTTCAGTGCATCCGCATACGCGTGCACGGTATCGTCGAGCAACTGCTTTTGCGTATCGAGCGAGCGCAGCGCGAAATAGTCGGTCGCAAGCTCGGCCGTCACCGACAGCTTCACGGCCTGCAGATCGGCCGCGCTCGCGTCGGCATTTGCCTGCGCGCCCGTCACGGCGTCGCGCACGCGGCCGAACAGGTCGGGCTCCCAGCTTGCGGCCACGCCGGCCTGATAGTCGGGTGTCGTCTTGCCGGCGAGCGACGAGCCGAGCTTGTTCTGCGAGATGCGCGCGCGGCTCTGCGCGACGCCGGCCGTGACGGTCGGCAGGAACCCGGCATGCTGGTAGTCGACCATCGCGCGCGCCTGCTGGAGATCGGCGACGGCTTTCTTCACGGTCTGGTTCGAGATGTCGACGCGCGCTTCGAGTGTGTTTAGGGCGGCGTCGTTGAAGACGGTCCACCACGCGCCGCGCGAAGCGGCATCGGCCGGTGCCGCGACATTCCAGCCGGACTGGGCGCTTGGTGCGCCCGAAGCCGGTGTGCCCGATGCCGGTACGCCCGATGCCGGTACGCCCGCATAGTGCGCAGGCACCACGACCGAGGGCGGTGAATAGGCTGGCAGCGTCGAGCATGCGGACAACGCGGTCAATGAGGCAGCGACGCCGAGCGCGACGACGCGGCGGGCGAACGGGAGCGGACGAAGGAAGCACATGACGGATCTCTCGCGGTTTTTCATCGGCGGATCAGCCGCGGGCAGGTGTCGAAACCACCGCCGGCGTCGAAGCGGGCGCAGTGGCGGTGGCCGGCGTCGATGCAGCGGTGCGTGGCGCAGCCTTCACACCGGTTGCCGGGCCGGTTTGCACGGCCGGCGTCGCGCCGTGCGCAACCGACACGACCTTCACGACCTCGCCGGCCGCGATCGAATCGCCCGGGTTGTCGATCACGCGATCGCTCGCCGCGAGCCCCGACACGATCTCGACACGCGTGCCGAAATCGCGCCCGATCTGTACGGTCTTCAGCGCGGTGGTGCCGTTCGCGGCGACGGTCGCGACCGTCACGCCGGCCGGCCGGAACAGCAGCGCGCTGACCGGCAGCTCGAACGCAGGGGCCGCGCTCGGCACGAGCAAGTGCGCTTGCGCATACGCGCCGGGCATCAGCGCGCCATCGCCGTTGTCGACGTCGATTTCGACGCGCAGCGTGCGCGTGACCGGATCGATCGCGCCTGCGCTGCGCGCGACGCGCGCGGCGAAGCGCCGGCCCGGATACTGCTGCGTGGTGAGGAACACCGACGTGCCGGTCGTCACGCCGGCTGCGCTGTCCTGCGGCACGTCGACGAACACGCGCAGCGTGCCGGTCTGTTCGAGATGGAACAGTTCGCCGGACAATCCGGGGCTGCCGGGCGTGCCGCCGGCGGTGACGAGCGTGCCGACTTCGACGTTGCGCGCGGTGATCACGCCGTCGAACGGCGCCGTGACCGATTCGTACGACACCAGCTCGGTCAGGTGCGCGACGTTTGCCTGCGCGGATGCCAGCATCGCGCGCTTCGCGTTCATGTCGGCGACTTTCGTATCGGTGTCCTGCTGCGACACCGATTGCGTTTTCAGCATGTCCTGCCAGCGCTGCGCGGTCGATTTCGCGTAGTCGTAGTTCGCCTGCGCGGTCGCGGCGTCGGCGCGTGCCTGCCGCAACTGCGCGTCGAGGTCGGGCGCCGTGATCTGCGCGAGCGTCGCGCCGGCCTTCACGTGCGCGCCAATGTCGGCGCTCCAGTGCGCGATATAGCCGCTCGTGCGTGCGTAGATCGATGCCTCCGCATACGGCATCACCGCGCCCGGCAGCGTGAGCGTCTGGTCGGCGGGCGCGGTACCCGGCAGGATCACCGACACCGGTAGCGCCTGCTGGGCAGCCACCTGCACGCGTTGTGCGGCACGCGCATCGATGCGCGGTACGATGCCGGCGGCCAGCAGCGCGGCCGCCGCCGCGATCGCGACGAGCGGCACGGTCAGCTTGCGGCGCCGCCGGGGTGACGCCGCAGCGGGCGCCGCGTCGCGTGCGACGGGGGACGCCGTGTCCGCTGCGGCGGCCGGCGGCGGAGCGAGGGATTCGGTCGAGTCGTTCATGATGAGGTCGAAGTCGGGCGGGTCGAGGGGAGTCGAGGTGAAACCGCGCTCAGGGCAGCGCCGGCGTGTCCTGCGCGCGGCGTGCGGCAGCCGCGTTGCGGCGTCGTTCGAGCCACGCATGGACGAAGCCGAACACGACGGGCACGAACAGCAGCGTCGACAGCGTGCCGAACGCGAGCCCGCCGATCACCGCGCGGCCGAGCGGCGCGTTCTGCTCGCCGCCGTCGCCGAGGCCGAGCGCCATCGGCAGCATGCCGATCAGCATCGCGAGCGCGGTCATCACGACCGGGCGGAAGCGGCTGAAACCGGCATCGAGCGCGGCCTGCCACGGCGGCGCGCCGCCGGCGATCAGCTCGCGCGCCGCGTTGACGACGAGGATGCTGTTCGCGGTCGCGATGCCGATGCACAGGATCGTGCCGGTCAGCGCGGGCACCGACAGCGTCGTGCGCGTGACGAACAGCATCCATGCGATGCCGGCAAGCGACGCGGGCAGGCCGCCAACGATCACGAGCGGGTCGAGCCACGACTGGAAGTTGACGACCATCAGCAGGTAGACGAGCGCGATCGCGAGCGCGAGGCCGCCAAGCAGTCCGGCAAACGATTCGTGCATCGCCTGCACCTGGCCGCGCAGCACGATCGACGAGCCGGGCGGCAACTGCGCGCGCGCGTCGTCGACGAGCTTCGTCACGTCGGCCGTTACGCCGCCGAGGTCGCGCCCCTGCACCGACGCGAAGATGTCGAGTACCGGCTGCACGTTGTAGTGCGACACGACCGCCTGCTGCGTCGCGCGCGAGAAGCTGCCGAGCGCGCCGAGCAGGTTCTGCGCGGGGGCGCCCGCGGCCGGGCCGCCGGCCGGCGTCTGTGGCGAACGCGCGGTGCCCGCCGGCAGCGGCACGTTCGCGAGCGCCTGCAGCGAATCGACCGAATACTGCGGCGTCTGCACCATCAGCGGATAGCTGACACCGTTGCGCGGGTCGAGCCAGAAATTCGGCGTCGTCTGCGAGCTGCCGGACAGCGCGATCAGCAGGTTCTGCGCGACGTCGCGCTGTTCGAGGCCGGCCTGGATCGCCTTCGTGCGGTCCACGTTCACGTTGATGGCCGGTTCGTCGCCGGGCTGTTGGATGCGCGCATCGACGAGGCCGCGCACACCGCGCAGCTTCGCGAGCAAGGCATTCGCGACGACGCGGTTCTGGTCGAGCTTGTTGCCGACGATCTGGATGTCGATCGGCGCGGGCAACCCGAAGTTCAGGATCTGGCTGACGATGTCGGCCGGCAGGAACGCGAACGTCACGCCGGGGAACGACTGCGCGAGCAGGTTGCGCAGCTTCGCGACATACGCGGCCGTCGGCGCGTGGTTCGGCTTCAGCGTGATCATCACGTCCGCGTCCTCGGTGCCGATCGGGTCCGACGAGTCGTACGTGAGGTTGATCCCGCTCACCGGCACGCCGATGTTGTCGAGCACGCTGGCGATGTCGCTCGCGGGAATCACGTCGTGGATGCGCGCTTCGACTTCGTCGGTCAGGCGCGCGGTCTCCTCGATCCGCGTGCCGGTCGGCGCGCGCAGGTGCAGGCGGATTTCACCCGTGTCGACCGACGGGAAGAAGTCCTGGCCGGCGAACGCGAACAGCGCGGTCGATGCGGCGCACGCGAGCAGGAACGCGGCCGCGAACCGGCGGCGGCGCGCGATCGCGGCCGACAGCAGCGCGCGATAGCGCAGCCGCACCGCTTCGAAACGATGCTCGAACGCGGCCTGGAAACGCGCGATCCATGCGAACACGCCGCGCGGCGGCTTGCCGTGCCCCTTCGCGCGCATCAGCACCATCGCGAGCGTCGGCACCAGCGTGCGCGAGAAGAAATAGGACGCGACCATCGCGAAGATCACCGCCTCGGCCATCGGCACGAACAGGTAGCGCGCGACGCCCGTCAGCAGGAACATCGGCACGAACACGATGCAGATCGACAGTGTCGACACGAAGGTCGGCACGGCGATCTCGCCGGAGCCCGTCAGGATCGCGTCCTCGAGCGGCGCGCCGCGTTCGAGGTGATGCGTGATGTTCTCGATCGCGACGGTCGCGTCGTCGACGAGAATGCCGACCGCGAGCGCGAGCCCGCCCAACGTCATGATGTTGATCGTCTGGCCGAGCGCCGCCAGCGCGAGCAGCGACGTCAGCACCGCGAGCGGGATCGACACCGCGATGATCAGCGTCGCACGCCAGCTGCCGAGGAACAACAGGATCATCAGCGCGGTGAGGCACGCGGCGATCAGCGCCTCGCGCACGACACCCTGGATCGCCGCCTTCACGAACACCGACTGGTCGCCGAGCGCCGAGATGTGCAGCGCCTTCGGCAGCCCGGCCGCGATCTTCGGCAGCATCGCCTTGACCTGCTGGATGATCGTCAGCGTCGACGCGCTGCCGGTCTTTTCGACGGTCAGCAGCGCCGCGCGCTTGCCGTCCGCGCGCACGATGTTGGTCTGCGGCGCGTAGCCGTCGCGAACATGCGCGACGTCGCGCACATAGACGACGCTGCCGCCGATCGTCTTCACCGGCAGGTTGTTCAGCGCGGCGACCGTCTGCGTGCTGCCGTTCATCTGCACGTTGTATTCGCGCGTGCCGATCTTCGCGGTGCCGCCCGGCAAGATCAGGTTCTGCGCGTTGATCGCGTTCACGACGTCGATCGGCGCGAGCCCCTTCGCCTGCAGCGCGCGCGTGTCGAGATCGACGACGATCTGGCGGATCTTGCCGCCGAACGGCAGCGGCACGGCCGCGCCCTGGACGGTCGCGAGTTGCGTGCGGATGAAGCTGTTGCCGAGGTCGTACAGCTGCTGCTCGGCGAGCGTGTCGCTCGACAGCCCGAGTTGCAGGATCGGTACCGTCGACGCGTTGTACGTGATGATGTTCGGCGGCAGCGTGCCGGGCGGCAGGATCCGCAGGATCGATGCCGAGTTGCTCGCGGCTTCGGCGATCGCGCGGTTGATGTCCGCGCCGGGGTGGAAGAAGATCTTCACGACCGACACGCCGTTCAGCGACTGCGATTCGATGTGCTCGATGTCGTCGACGTCGGATGTCAGTGCGCGCTCGTAGCTCGACGTGATCCGCTTGGCCATGTCTTCGGCCGAGAAGCCGTTGTACGACCACACGATGCTGACGACGGGAATGTCGATGTTCGGGAAGATGTCGGTCGGCGTGCGCAGGATCGCGAGCGGTCCCGCGATGAAGATCAGCAGCGCGAGCACGACAAACGTATAGGGCCGGCGCAACGCCAGCCGGACGATCCACATGATGTTGTTCCTCGAAGCAGGGCAGGGGCGCCGCATGCGATGCGACGAGCCTGAAGTCTGACGGCGCCGCGTTGACCCGGCCCTGACTCGAAGATTACGAAGCTGTTATCTGCGCGCGCTGCGGCGGATTTCAGGATTGTCATCTGCGCGTCAGCGTCGTGCCGGCTGCGATCACCAGAATGAACGTGTCAGGCGATGAATCGCATCCGCGGTTCCGCCGGCGGCGCATCGACGATGCGTCTTCATCGAACCGTTCTGGGGAGTTTCATCATGAATCGCAGACTGATCGCAGCCGCCGCGCTGCTCGCCCTCGCCATCGGCACGCCGGTTGCCGCTTTCGCACAGGCGTCGTCGTCGGGGCCGACCCGTGCCGACGTGATCGCCGATCTCGTCCAGGCGCAGCGCGACGGCACCGTGCCGACGTCGAACTGGGACTATCCGCCGAGCACGCAGACGATCGCGCGCAATCGCGAACTCTATGCGATCGCGCATGGCGAACAGGGCACGGCGACGGCTTCGGTGTCCGTGCCGGCCGCCAGCGTGCAGTAAGCGGGGAGTCGGGCGATGAGGAGCCTTTCCCGACTGGCGATCGCCGCGCTGCTCGCGGCGGCGGTCGCGCCCGCGTTCGCGCGCGGGCAGCCGCAGCTGCCGAACGACGATGGCAGCCGTGCGAGCGTGCTGCGTGAGCTGAACCCGACGCGCGTGACCAACGACGCACGGCCGCATACGGCCGGCGTCGTGTCGAGTCAGGGCAGTGGGACCGACAGGAAGGCGGCGCCTTGTCGGAGCTGAGTGTTGCCGCGACGGCTATCGTCAGGTATTCGCGGAAACCTCCGCCGCAGAACTCACGACCGCCCCCGTCGACTCATCGGCCAGCGCCCAGCGCTTCACGAGCCCCGCGATCACGAGCACGGCCACCGCGCCGGCCAGCGGCGCGACGGCCATGATCGGGAGAATCTGGCCGAGCCCCAGCCCCGCGCTCAGGAGCGCCGCGCCGGCAAACGCGCTGCCGATCGCACCCAGCCGGCCGAACGCATGCATCCAGCTCAATCCGGTCGAGCGTGCGACGGTCGGATAGAAGCGCGCGGTCAGCGCATTCATGCCGGTATTCGTGCCGGGAACGAACCACCCCCACGCAAAGGCGAGCACCTGCAGGGCCCAGAACGTCGACTGCATCCCGTGCACGGCCCAGAGCGACAGTGCCGCCAGGCAAAAACTCGCGGCGATCACGCGGTAGCGGTCGAAGCGATCCATCAGCCAGCCGATCGCGACCGAGCCCAGCGTGCCGCCCCAGTTC
Organism: Burkholderia cepacia; assembly: GCF_029962485.1. NCBI lineage: Bacteria > Pseudomonadati > Pseudomonadota > Betaproteobacteria > Burkholderiales > Burkholderiaceae > Burkholderia > Burkholderia cepacia. The sequence goes on along the minus strand of NZ_CP073639.1, from coordinate 616,036 downwards.
AGGAAGCCGACCATGATCGCGCCCTGCGCGCTCGTATAACCGGCGTCTTTTGCCATCGTCGGCAGCCAGTTGTACAGCAGGTAAAGGACGAACAGCCCGACGAAATAGCACAGCCAGATCAGGACCGTGCCCGCGACATAGCGCTTCGACAGGATCGTGCCGATCGCACCGCCTTTCACCTTCGGTTGCGCGGGCAGGAAGAATGTCGTATCGGCGGCCACGCGCGTACGGCCGATCGCGGAAAGGATCTTCGCAATCAGTTCGGGACGCTTGTGCTGAACCGTGAGGAATGCGACTGATTCGGGCAGCCAGCGCATCAGGATCGGGACGCAGACCACCGCCAGCGCACCACCCACCGTCAGCATCGTGCGCCACCCGTAGCTCGGGATGATCCAGGCCGCGATGAACCCGCACAGCGCGGCGCCGACCGTGAATCCGCTGTACACGACCGTCACGAGGAACGAGCGCCGGCGTTCCGGCACGTACTCGGACCACAGCGTCACGACGTTCGGCATCACGGCGCCGAGGCCGAGCCCGGTGACGAAGCGGATCGGCAGCATCGTCGCGAGCGACGTCGCGTGCGCGGTGGCCAGCGTGCCGACGCCGATGATCAGCACGCTCGCGACCAGCACGCGCTTGCGGCCGAAGCGGTCGGCGATCGGCCCGCCCAGCAGCGCGCCCGCCGCCAGACCGAACAGCGCGGCGCTGAGCACCGGCGCCAGTGCGCTCTTCGTGACGCCCCATTCCTTGATGAGTTCCGGCACGACGAAGCCGATGATGACGGTATCCCAGCCGTCCAGCGAGATCACGACGAATGTGAGCAGCCCGACGAGCCACTGAAACGGGCTGACGGGACGTTCGTCGATGAATTCCCGGACGTTGATGGCGCTTGCTGATGCCGGCATGGCTGTCTCCTGCGATGGGGCCCCGGGCCCTGGCATGGGCGTCGGTTGCTACCCGACGCGATGCCCCGCAGTGTTCGTGCGCCGATATTCCGCGTCCAACAAGAAATTCCGTTCGCCGCGACAACGAAACCTTATCGGTCGGCCGCGTGCTCCGGGTACCCCGGTATCCCCTGGCCCAGCTTTTCCAGCAGGAATTCGGCGACGAGCGTGACCGCGGGCGGCAACGGCGGGCGGCTCGTGTAGACGAGCTGCAGCCCGAGGCCTGTGCTCGAGCGTCGATAGGACGGCAGCACGCGCACCATCCTGCCTTGCTCGATCGCCGGCTCGACGAGCAACTGCGGCACCAGCGCGATGCCGAGCCCGGCGATGCAGGCTTGCACGACCACGCGCATGTCGTTGACCGAGAAGCGGCCTGCGATCGAGATTTCCTGCGTGCCGCGCGGCCCCTGCAGCCGCCACATGCTGCGCCCTTGGCGGCTCGATACCGTGAGGCAATCGTGGTCGGCGAGGTCGCGCGGCGTGCGTGGCGCGCCGCGCCGTTCGAGGTAGGCAGGGCTGGCGGCGAGGATCATCGTGCCCGGCGCGATCCGGCGCACGCGGAAGCTGCCGCCCGTCTCGACGCCGATGCGCAAGGCGAGGTCGATACGCTCGGCGATCAGGTCGGACGGCGTGTCGTCGAGCAGGAAGTCGATGCTGATCTGCGGATAGCGGGCATAGAACTCGGCCAGCCATTCCAGCTTGAAAAATTCGAACAGGCCGGCCATCGCCGTCACGCGAACCGTGCCGGACGGTTCCTGCCCGTCCGCATGCATCCGCTCGATCTCGAAGATCCGGTCGAGGGCCGGCGCATAGCGCTCGAACAGCGCCTGGCCTTCGGTGCTCGGTGCGAGCTTGCGGGTCGAGCGATGCAGCAGGCGCGTGCCGATCTGCCCTTCGAGCTGGTCGATGCGCCGGCTCAGCGTATTGGCCGGCATGCGCAGGCGTCGCGCGGCCTCCGAGAAGCTGCCGGCCCGGACGACCTGGACGAACAGCGCGAGATCATTCAGATCGAGCATCGGATTCCTCCAAAAATGGATTAATCAAATCCTATTTATCCGTCTAGTGTAAAGCGGATTCAATCTCCATACTGGTCTCACGCTACAAACGAACCCCCTGATGTTTCAAGGAGATTGAATTGAACAAGACCCTGACGATCGCGGCCGGCGCACTGGCCGCATCGCTGTCGTTTTCCGCATTCGCCGCCGCATCGACGTACCAGCTCGATCCGGACCACACGTACCCGAGCTTCGAAGCCGATCACATCGGCGGCCTGTCGGTGTGGCGTGGCAAGTTCGACAAATCGAGCGGCACCGTGACGCTCGACCGCGCGGCGAAGACCGGCACGGTCGAAGTGACGACCGCGATTGCGTCGGTTCATACGGGCAGCACGAAGCTCGACCAGGACCTGCAATCGAACCAGTTCTTCGACGCGTCGAAGTTCCCGGAAGCGACCTACAAGGGCGCGATCACGTTCAACGGCGACCGGCCGGCGACGGTGGTCGGCAATCTCACGATGCACGGCGTGACGCGTCCGCTCACGCTGAAGATCGATTCGTTCAAGTGCATGCCGCATCCGATGCTCAAGCGCGAAGTGTGCGGCGTCGACGCGGTGGGTGAGTTCGACCGCAGCGAGTTCGGCGTCGATTTCGGCAAGGCATACGGCTTCAACATGAAGACGCGCCTGCTGATCACGGCCGAAGCCCTCAAGCAGTAACCCTGTCATCCCGTTCGGAGAATCCTCATGAAACTGCTGCACATCGATTCCAGCATCCTCGGCCAAGGCTCGGTCAGCCGCGAACTGTCGGCAGAGATCGTCGCCAATTTCCGCGCCCGCGATCCGGGCCTCACGGTCACGCGCCTCGATCTTGCCGTCACGCCGATCGGCCACCTGACCGGCCAGCACCTCGCCGCCGCGCAAGGCGCACCCGTCGACGACGCGCTGAAGGCGGACGTCGAGATCGGCCAGCGTGCGCTCGACGAGTTCCTCGCGACCGACATCGTGGTCATCGGTGCACCGATGTACAACTTCGGCATCGCGTCGCAACTGAAGGCGTGGATCGACCGCATCTCCGTGGCCGGCAAGACGTTCCGCTATACCGAGAACGGGCCGGAGGGGCTGTCCGGCGGCAAGAAGCTGGTCATCGCATCGTCGCGCGGCGGCGTGTACAGCGCAGGCTCGCCGGTCGCGTCCTTCGATCATCAGGAAACCTATCTGCGGGACGCGTTCGGTTTTCTCGGCATCACGGACATCACGTTCATTCGCGCGGAAGGCGTCGCGATGGGGCCGGACAAGCGCAGCGGCGCCATTGCATCGGCGAAGGAAGCGGCGGCGGCTCTCGCGGCCTGACGCAACGGGCCGGCTGCCGGCCACAGGAGAACCACCATGTTGAATGCCCTCGAACCCGTTTCGCAGGCCACCGTCGCCGGTCGTCACGTCGTGTTCCGCACGCACGGCCACGCGCATGGCCCGGTCGTGCGGATGGCGAGCCCGTCCGACGTCGGCGAGATGATCAAGCCGTTCGTCTTTCTCGACCTGGTCGATACGCAGGCGCCGATCGGGGCGCAGGCCTTCGGCTGGCATCCGCATTCGGGCATCGCGACGCTGACGCTCGCGATCGACGGACGCGGCACCTACGCCGAATCCACCGGCCACGAAGGCACGATGGCGCCTGGCGACATCGAATGGATGAGCGCCGGGCGCGGCGTCTGGCATACGGGTTCGGTCGTGCCGCCGGTCAAGGCGTTCCAGCTATGGGTCGCGTTGCCACCGGGGCGCGAGCTGGCGCCGGCGTTCAGCCAGCACCTGTCGATCGACGACATCCCGACCGACGGCCCGGCACGCGTGCTGCTCGGCCGCCACGGCGACGCGGTCAGCCCGATCGATGCGCCGGCGGGCATCAACTACCTGGTCGTGCAACTGAAGGCCGGCGAGCGCTGGATCTGCCGGCCGCCGCAGGGCCACCGGGTCGGCTGGACGGCCGTGATGGACGGCAGCCTGCGTACGCCGGATGCGGTCGGCCAGGGTGAACTGGTCGTGTTCGACGCGTCCGACGCCGCGATCGAATTCGAGGCCGTGGCCGATACGCGCTTCGTGGTCGGCACCGCGATCCCGCATCCGCACGAGCTCCATCTGGGTTACTACTCGGTGCATACGAGCGCGGCCGCGCTGGCGGAAGGCGAACGCGAAATCGTGCGCATCGGCCACGAACTGCGCGCCACGGGCGTGATGCGCTGATTCGACGGGAGCGGTTTCATGACGACGCACGGGATCGACGAGCGCAAGCGCTGGCTGGCGCTGATCGTGCTCTGCCTGGGCATGCTGATGATCGTGCTGGACACGACCATCGTGAACGTCGCGCTGCCGTCCATCCGGGCCGACCTCCGCTTTGCCGAGACGTCGCTCGTCTGGGTGGTGAACGCGTACCTGCTGACCTTCGGCGGCTTCCTGCTGCTCGGCGGGCGGCTCGGTGACCTGTACGGCCACCGCCGGCTGTTTCTGCGCGGCATCGCGCTGTTCACGCTCGCATCGGTTGCGTGCGGGCTCGCGAACACGCAAGGACTGCTGATCGCGGCGCGCGCGGTGCAGGGGCTCGGCGGTGCGTTGGTGTCGGCCGTATCGCTGTCGATCATCATGAACCTGTTCACGTCGCCGGCCGACCGCGCGAAGGCGATGGGTGTGTACGGGTTCGTCGCCGCGAGCGGCGGCAGCCTCGGTGTGCTGCTCGGCGGCGTGCTGACCAGCGCGTTGAGCTGGCACTGGATCTTTCTCGTCAACCTGCCGATCGGCGTGGCCGTGTATGCCGCGTGCACGGCGCTGCTGCCGGCGCGCACGCCGCCGGCCGAACGTGCACCGCTGGATCTCGCGGGGGCGGCGACCGTTACCGGGTCGCTGATGCTGGCCGTCTACGCGATCGTGCATGGCCATGCGGCAGGCTGGACGTCGGCGCAGACGCTCGTCCAGCTCGGTGCCGCGATCGCGCTCGCGATTGCGTTCGTCGTCGTCGAGTCGCGTGTGGCGCATCCGCTGATGCCGCTGGGCCTGTTCGCGCGGCGCAACGTGGCCGCCGCCAACGCGGTGGGCGTGCTGTGGGCGGCCGCGATGTTCGCGTGGTCGTTCATTTCCGCGCTATACCTGCAGCGCGTGCTGCACTACGGCGCGATGCAGGTCGGGCTCGCGTTCCTGCCGGCCAGCGTCGTCATGGCGGGTTTTTCGCTGGGCGTGTCGCCGAAGCTGGTGATGCGGTTCGGGATTCGCGCGACGCTGTCGTCCGGCCTGCTGGTCGCGTCGTCCGGGCTGATGTTGCTGGCGCGCGCGCCGGATGGTGGCCGCTTCGTCGCGGACGTGCTGCCCGGCATGCTGCTGATGGGCCTTGGGGCCAGTGCGGTCTTCAACCCGGTGATGCTGGCCGCGATGAGCGACGTGACACCCGACGAGTCGGGGCTTGCATCGGGCGCCGTCAACACGTCGTTCATGATGGGCGGCGCGCTCGGGCTGGCGATCCTCGCGAGTCTGGCGGCTGCCCGCACCGAGGGGCTGGTGGCGGCCGGCGCCGACGCCGTCGGCGCGCTCAATCGCGGCTACCACCTCGCGTTCCTGCTGGGCGCCGGCTCGGCGGTCGCGGCGTCGGCGCTGGCCTGGGCGTTCATCCGGGCGCGCATGCCCGCGCCGGCGCACGGCGATGCGCAGTCCGCCGCGTCGATCTGAATCGGGCCCGCTGCTTCCTTTTCCCTTACGGCTTCACGGCCGGCGTTCGCTGGTAAGGCGTTGGATGCATGGGCCTACGAAGTCGGCGTCACGCTGTCGTTCATTCGGCCTGGCAAGCCGGTGGAGAGTGCCTGATATCGAAAGTTTCAACGGGCGGTCCCGCGATGCGCGTGCGCCGCTACACCATCACGCCGGCCCGGCGGCGTCCGCCTCGTTGTCGAACGAAGCATCCGCGACACGCGCACGTTTGAGCGAGCCGGCCAGCTTTTCGATCGCGTGCAAGTCCAGCGTATCGAGATGCTCGCGCACGTGCTGCGCGAAGGCTTCGTAATCCGGCGCATCCGCAACCTGGCCGAGCCATTCCTCGATATCGGTGAGCCGCCCGTCGCGGGCGAGCAGGATCAGTTCGTCGAGCGCATCGTCTGGCGGGCCATCCATCGCGGGCGCGATGCGTTCCGGCCCGGCTTCGTCGCCCGGATGAAACCGCCGGACGAGTTCCGACGCCGGCACGAGCGCATGTCCGACGGCCGGCACGACGATCGCGAACGAGAACGCCGTGCCGACGCCCGGCTGGCTCGCGACGGCCAGCTCGCCGCCCATCGCGCCGACGATACGCTGCGCGATGAACAGGCCGAGCCCGGTTCCGCCGTTGACGGCCTGCACCTGCTGGTACGCACGAAAGATGTCGCGGGTGCCGCTGATGTCGATTCCGATGCCCGTATCGGCAACCTCGAACAGCAGGCGCCATGCGTCGCCTTCGCGCGACGCATGCACCGCCAGCGTGACCGTGCCGTCGCGCGTGAACTTCGATGCGTTCGACAGGAGGTTCAGCAGCACCTGCTGCAGCCGCATCCCGTCGATCGATACCGTGCGCGGCAGCGGCGTGGCCGGCCGGTAGACGAACCGGTTGTCCTGCTGCGCGCACAGCGCGAGTGCATAGTGGCCGATGTCGTCGAGCAGGCCGGGCAGGTCGGTCGCGTCCGGCGACACGCCGAGCGGCTGCAGTTCGGCCTTCGTGAACGCGAGCAGTTCGTCGATCAGCGTGAGCTGGTAGCGGATGCTCCGGTCGATCGAGCGAATCAGCCGCGCCTGGCCGAGCGTCGCGCCTTGCAGCAGCAGCTTCGCATAGCCGTTGATCGTCGACAGCGGCGCACGCAGGTCGTGGCTGACATAGCCGAGCGTCTCGATCTTCTGCTGCATGTGGGTCGTCACCTGCTGCAACGCGTCGTTGAGCGCGACCGTGCGTCTCGCGACTTCGTCGCGCAGGCGATCCTGTTCGGTGAGCTGCCAGTGTTCGAGCCGCTTGCGCGCCTCGGTGCGCTGACGGCCCACGTGGTGGATCCACGCGGCCAGCACCAGCAGGTGCGTGGCGAGCCCGACGATCGCGATGACGGGGTTCGGATAGATGTCGGACTTCAGCCAGGACAGCACGGGCGGCAGCGCGTTCATGCCGTCGAGCACGCGGATCAGCATGTTGAAGGTGGCAATCGCAATTGCGATCAGCATCACGCGGCCGGTCGGCGTCCGGCGGATCGCGAGCAACAGCGCGAGGCTGATGTTGACGATCCCCAGCACCGCGTTCAGCCGCAGGCAGAACCACGTGAAAGTCAGCAGGTCGCCGCATGCGGCGCCGGCCATGCCGATACATTCGAGCGCGAGGAATGCCATGTAGACCGCGCGCATCGGCAGCCTGGCCTGCTCGCGCCGGGCGACCATCAGGATGAAGGCGATGAAGCACGCGATCGCCACGTACGCGAAGATCACCTCACCGCGCGCGGACCATTCACGCAGCGCGGGCGGCAACGCCATTGCCGGATAGCCGCGGTACGCCGCTTCGAACAGCGTCGTGCCCAGCGCAAGCGCGGCCAGCACGTAGAACACGCCGCTGCGCGAAAAGAATCCGATCAGCAGCGCGCACCACACGAGCGCGAGCAGCCCGCCGAAGAAACCGAAGTCCCACATCGTCGCGTGCCGTTCCAGTGCATCCCATGCCGCAAGCGTGAATGCCGCCGGCGCGAGCCGCATTTCCTTGCGTGACGTGACGCGGATCAGCACGGGGATGCTTTCGCCCGCGTGCAGCGTGACGTCGAGCGCGGGGTAGCGCGATGGCTGCCCGGCCGTATCGCCGCCGCCTGCGACCGGGAAACGGCTGTCGAGCGTCCACCGGCCGTTCCGGCCGACGTAGAAGTCGGCATGGTCGACGCGCGCGTCGCGAATCACCAGCACCAGCGGGCGGGCGGCGCTGTCACGGTTGACCAGCGTCGCGCGGACCCACCATGTCGACCGCGAGAACTCGATGTTGAACGTCGATGCGCCTGCCGCGGCCGCGCCTTGAACCGGCTCGGCGATGCGCGCGGCGACCTGTTCGGCGGTCATCGTCGTGCTCGCGTCCTCGAACACCGACACGGCTTCAAGTTGCGCGGGGTTCGGCGTCGATGCCGCGCGGGCCGTCGCGCAGGTGACGGCCAGTGCCATCAGAAGCAGCAGCACCGCGCGCCATCCGACCGCCCGCGCCGAATCGCGCCTACGCATCGGGATGATGCCCGCCGGGTGTGGGCGGCGCGTTGACCGCATGGCGCTGGCGCCGCCAGTCGGAGGGCGTGATGCTGAAGCGCTCGCGGAACGCCGTCGCGAAGTTGCCGGGCGTGGAGAACCCGATTTCCTCGGCGATGTCGCCGATCCCCATCGACGTCTCCGCGAGGAAATGCATCGCGGCGCGCAGGCGCGTGTCGCGCAGGTACTCGAACACGGTCTGGCCGAGCTGGTCGCGAAACACGCGCGACAGCCGCTTCTCGTGCGTGCCGACCTGCCGGGCCAGATCCTCGAGCGCCGGCGGATGGCGCAGGTCGCGCAGCAGGACCTCGGCCGCCGCGCGCACGAGGGCCGCATCCGCGTTGTCGGGCATCTCGGGCAGGTGCGCGAACGGCTGGCTGCGCCGCGCGCGCTTCAGGTGGTTGCGGATCCGGGCCAGCACTTCGGTCGGCTCGAATGGCTTGACGATGTAGTCGATCGCGCCGGTTTCGAGCCCCGCGATGCGGTCCTCGAGATCGCCCGCGGCCGTCAGGATGATGACCGGGATGGATTGCGTGGACGGCGTTGACGCCAGCAGCCGGCACGCAGCGAAGCCGTCCATGCGCGGCATGCGGACATCCATCAGGATCAGGTCGGGCGCGATCGCCTGGGCGCGGTGATACGCCTGCAGCCCGTCGAACGCGACGCTGATCCGGCACCGCGCGGCACGCAGGATTTCGGTCAGGAGCCGCAGGTCGTTCGGGCGATCGTCGACGACGAGAATATGTGCGTCACCGAGATGCGGCGTGGTGCGAGGCGGCGCCGAACTGGACGAGCGGGATGACATGGTGGCGGACGCGGTGGAAGGGTGGTCGGTCGGATTGAAAGCATCGCTTTCTGCTCAATTGTTGCGAAAAATTATATGTCGACAACAGTACCGATTGTGAGGATTCCGTGCGGCCTGTGTGGGCATATCCGGCACGGCGCTACGCGGTTTCGGCATCGATGTTCGGCCGAACGAAATGAGAGTGGAAAAACATGCCGAATTGAATTTTAATATCGGTCTTTATTTCCGGATTTTATAGGTTATCAAATCTGATTGGCCCGCAGGATGAATTCGGGTGGATTGTGTCGAGAGACGGTGCCTTTCAATGTGAAATGGAAGTGTCGAGTCAGTCCTGATTCGGTGAGTGTCTTTTGTCTTGTTGGTCAAGAATTATTCCAATAAAAATCGAATTTCGAGTCGCATCGTATGAATGTAAATATCGTCCGCTCGGGAAAAGCTTTTTTCCGTTCTGGAAAAGGTTTGTTTGAACGGATACCTGCACACTAGACCCGGCGCGGCTGGAATCGGTTCTTCGAGGGGAACGGTTTTGCATGGATTCCGTGCCGCTGTCATATTCGGATGACGCGATATTCAATGTGACATCGAATGATGGCAATTCTCAGGATATGGGAATGCGATGGCGGACAAGAAAATTGGCACGAGGGTAATAAAAATTTCATAATTTTCCGAATGCGTTCGTATACAAGATAAGCGGAAAAATTGTGAGGTTGGTCAGGGTGTGACGCATCGACTGGAAAAATCGTCAAGAAAATTCGACCGATCAAATCGATGCGGGGGTCGTTCGGCAAGTCAAGCGCTATTTCCGGAAATTCTGAAATGCGTTTGACTGCCGGCGGAGAGGGTGAGCGGCTGCGCGTGCAGCCTGGCGGTCTGATCCGTCCGGGCGCGATCGCGCGGCGCGTTCTCGAATCAGGCGGGCACGAAAAACATGAATACGACAGGCATGGCAGGTCAACGCACCGGTTCGAGCGAACCGGATGCGCATGCTTCATACCCGGGGACTACTCGGCGTCATCCTCCTCCTGAATGAATCGTGACGGGCTGGCCCGGGGCACGGGCCAGCAGCCGTCCATCTGGCGTCTGAACGACGCCTTCCCGTGAAATTCAAGGTCGCCGCCGGCTCGGCGCGACGGTGCGTGCACGCGGATTCGCGATGCGCGGGGCAGCGTGCCGCCGTCTTTCCTGCGCCATCGGCTTCCGGGATCCGATAACCGGCGAGTGTCGCCGCACGGCGTGCCGACGCACACGTGCGGCGTGCATTCGCGCGATCGCCCTGGTGATCGCGATTGCCGAGCAGCGTTGTTCGATCGTTTAGTTAGTTATCCAAAGCGAGGCGCGAAGCGTCGCGATACAGGCGAGGAGGCAGACGGATGCGTCATCGCCTGCCGTCGTGTTCGCTGCCGCGTTATCCAGCACATGAGAACCGAGGGAACACAAGATGAACAAGTCGTTCAAGTCGATCTGGAATGAAGCACTGGGAGCCTGGGTCGCGGCTTCCGAGCTTGACCGTGCGCGCGGCAAGCGTGTTGCGTCGGCGAGCGGCACGCGCGAGCATGCCGCGAGCGAGGGCGCTGCGAGCCGCGCGGGCATGTCTTCGATGCCGTCGCCGCGACGATTGGCCGTGCTCATGGCGTCAACGTATCTTGTCTTGTTCCATGCGGGCGCGCACGCACAGTACGCGCCGGATGGCGGCTCCGCGACCGGCGGCGTGACGTCGATTTCGATCGGCGTCGGGTCGAGCGCCGCGCAGCAGAACTCCACCGCGCTGGGCAACCTGTCGACGGCGGCGGGTGTTTCCGCCACGGCGCTGGGGCCAGGTGCGCATGCGATGGCCGACGCGTCGACGGCGGTCGGCATCAACTCGCAGGCGACCGGGGTCAACAGCTCGGCGCTCGGGGTGCAGGCGATCGGCAGCGGCGATTATTCGGTGGCGATCGGCAACCTGTCGAGCGCGACCCAAAGCGGCGCGGTAGCGATGGGCAGTGGCGCGGCGGCGACCGGCGTGTCGGCCGTCGGTCTCGGCAACAATGCACTGGCATCCGGCCAGTACGCGGCTGCGGTGGGTCTCGGCGCGAGTGCGGTCGGGACCCAAAGCGTCGCGCTTGGTTATGCGTCGCACGCGACCGATACGGGCTCGGTTTCGATCGGCAACCAGTCGACGAGTTCCGGCGCAGCCGGCGTGGCGGTGGGCAGCGGTGCGCTGACGACCGGCAATTCCTCGATCTCGATGGGCGTCAACAGCGGCGCGAAGGGCGCGACGTCGATCGCGATCGGCTGGGGCGGCACGGCCGGCGTACCGGGCTCGGGCACGCAGTCGCTCGGCACCAGTTCGATCGCGCTGGGCTCGGCCACGACGGCCGGCGCCGATACGGCAATGGCGTTCGGCCTGAACGCCAACGCGTCGGGTGTCAGCTCGATCGCGATGGGTGTGCAGTCGACCGCGACGCAGCAGTTCGCGGTCGCGCTCGGCAATCTAGCGCTCGGGAGCGGCGTATCGGCGACGGCCTTGGGCCCCGGTGCGACGGCGTCGGCCACGAATGCGACGGCGATCGGCATCAACAGCGTCGCGGCCGCGGGTTCCACCATCGCGATCGGCGACAGCAACTCGGTCGCCGCCGCGGCAGGCGCGGGCTCGATCGCCGGCGGCAACAGCTCGAAGGTGTTGAGTGGTCTTGGGGCGGTCGCGCTCGGCCTGGGTCAGACGGTCAGCGGCAACGGCGCGGTGGCGATCGGCGATCCGAGCACCGCGATCGGCACCGGAGCGGTCACGATGGGGTCGAACAACACCGCGAACGGCAACGGTGCGGTCGCGATCGGCAATTCGAACATCGCACAGGGCACGGGCTCGCTCGCGCTCGGCAATACGTCGACGGCTGCGGCGGCCGGTGCGGTGGCGTTCGGCGCATCGGCCGTGGCGCACAATGCAAACGATGTCGCGCTCGGCTCGGGTTCGACGACGGCCGCGCCGAATCCGACGGCCAGCGCGACGATCGGCGGTGTCACGTACAACTTCAACGGCATCAACCCGACCAGCGTCGTCAGCGTCGGCGCGGCGGGCACTGAGCGCCAGATCACCAACGTTGCGGCCGGGCGCATCAGTTCGGCCAGCACGGATGCGATCAACGGGTCGCAGCTCGCTGCGACGAACCAGGCGGTGAATTCGCTGTCGACGTCGACCGCGTCGAGCGTCAGTTCGTTGTCGACGGGGGTGTCGTCGGCCAATAGTGCGATCACGTCGCTGTCCACGTCGACATCGACGGGCATCAGCTCGCTGTCGACGGGGTTGAGTTCGACCAACAGCGCCGTAACGTCATTGTCGACATCCACGTCGACCGGTCTGTCGTCGGCGAATAGCTCGATCACGTCGCTGTCCACATCGACATCGACCGGCATCAGCTCGCTGTCGACGGGCCTGAGTTCGACCAATAGCTCGGTGACTTCGTTGTCGACTTCTACGTCGACCGGGCTGTCGTCGGCCAACAGCGCCATCACGTCGCTGTCCACGTCAACGTCGACGGGCATCAACTCGCTGTCGACGGGGTTGAGTTCGACCAACAGCGCGGTGACTTCGTTGTCGACTTCTACGTCGACCGGGCTGTCGTCGGCCAACAGTTCGATCACGTCGCTGTCCACGTCGACATCGACCGGCATCACCTCGTTGTCGACGGGGTTGAGTTCGACCAATAGCTCGGTGACTTCGTTGTCGACCTCCACGTCGACCGGGTTGTCGTCGGCCAACAGCGCGATCACGTCGCTGTCCACGTCAACGTCGACCGGCATCAGCTCGCTGTCGACGGGGCTGAGTTCGACCAATAGCTCGGTGACTTCGCTGTCGACCTCCACGTCGACCGGGTTGTCGTCGGCCAACAGTGCGATCACGTCGCTGTCCACGTCGACGTCGACCGGCATCAGCTCGCTGTCGACGGGGCTGAGTTCGACCAACAGCGCCGTAACGTCATTGTCGACGTCCACGTCGACCGGTCTGTCGTCGGCGAATAGCTCGATCACGTCGCTGTCCACGTCGACATCGACCGGCATCACCTCGTTGTCGACGGGGTTGAGTTCGACCAATAGCGCGGTGACTTCGTTGTCGACCTCCACGTCGACCGGGTTGTCGTCGGCCAACAGCGCGATCACGTCGTTGTCCACGTCGACGTCGACGGGCATCAACTCGTTGTCAACGGGCCTGAGTTCGACCAACAGTGCGGTGACTTCATTGTCGACGTCCACGTCGACCGGTCTGTCGTCGGCGAATAGCTCGGTCACGTCGTTGTCCACGTCGACGTCAACGGGCATCAGCTCGTTGTCCACCGGCCTGAGCTCGACGAACAGCTCGGTCACGTCGCTGTCGACTTCAACGTCAACGGGCATCAGCTCGCTGTCCACCGGCTTGAGTTCGACGAACAGCTCCATCACGTCGTTGTCGACCTCCACCTCGACGGGCATCGGTTCGTTGTCCACCGGCCTGAGCTCGACGAACAGCGCGGTCACGTCACTGTCCACCGCCACGTCGTCCAGCATCGGCTCGTTGTCCACCGGCCTCAGCTCGACCACGAGCTCGATCTCGTCGCTGTCGACCTCGACCTCGACGATCGTCGGCTCGCTGTCCACCGGCCTGTCGAGCACGAACAGCAACCTGACGTCGCTGTCCACCGCGACGTCGACGGGCATCGGTTCGTTGTCGACCGGCCTCAGCTCGATCGCGTCGAACAACACCAACCTCGGCAACAGCACGGCCGGCGCCATCGGCGGCGGGGCCACCTACGACCCGACGACCGGCACGATCTCCGCGCCTTCGTATGTGACGTACAACAGCGACGGCTCGACGACGATCAACAACAACGTCGGCTCGGCGATCGACAACATCAACGCGCACGGCATCAAGTATTTCCACGCGAACTCGACCGCGCCGGACAGCCAGGCGCTCGGGGTCGACAGCGTCGCGATCGGCCCGAACGCGATCGCGAAGGTGGACGGTAGCATCGCGCTCGGCGCCGGTTCGGTGTCCGATCGCGCGACGGTGCCGGCCTCGGGGACCATCCGCAACGGCAGCGCGTCGATTCCGTTCAACACGACCGACCAGACGCTGCTCGGTGCGGTATCGGTCGGCGACGCGACGAGCAAGACGTATCGCCAGATCACCAACGTCGCGGACGGCACCGGCCAGCAGGACGCGGTGACCGTGCGGCAGCTGGCCGGCGCACTGCAGTCGTTCGCGGTCACGACCACGAAGTACTTCCACGCGAACTCGACGGCCGTGGATTCGCTCGCGGTCGGCGCGGAGTCCGTCGCGGTCGGCCCGACGACGGTAGTCAACGGCGACAACGGCGTGGGTATCGGCAACGGTGCGATCGTCGACGCCACCGCGCCGGGCGGCGTCGCGATCGGCCAGGCGGCAAGCGCCGCGCAGGCCGATGCGATGGCGCTGGGCAGCGGCGCGACGGCCACCGGCGCGCAATCGGTGGCGCAGGGCGCCAACGCGGTCGCGGCGAGCGTCGGCAGTGTCGCGCTCGGTTCGGGCGCGCACGCCACGGCGACCGATGCGCTTGCACTCGGGGCCGGTGCGTCGTCGACGTTCGCGAACAGCATCGCGCTCGGCGCGGGTTCGCTGACCACCGTCGGCGCGCAGACGAACTACATCGCGTACGGCCTGAGCAGCCCGCAGTCGTCGGCTGGCGAAGTCAACATCGGCAACCGGCAGATCACCGGCCTCGCGGCCGGCAAGAACGGCACCGATGCGGTGAACGTGTCGCAGCTCGATTCGGTGGCCAACCAGTTGACGACGCTGATCACGCAGCGCACGTCGAACCTCGGCGGGTCGTACACGACGAATCCGACCGGCTCGAACGTGCCGCCGGGTTCGACGGGATCGAATTCGTCGGCGGGCGGTTCGGGTGCGGTCGCATCGGGCTCGAACAGCACGGCGGTCGGCAACAGCTCGCTGGCGTCCGGCAACGGCTCGACCGCAATCGGCGTCGGCTCGACCGCAACGGGCAACGGCTCGACCGCGATCGGCACGGGCAGCAACGACGGCGGGCGTTCGAACGTCGTCGCGGTCGGCTCGGCGGAGTCGGCGCGCCAGGTCGTCAACGTCGCGGCCGGGACGCAGGGCACCGACGCGGTCAACGTGAACCAGCTGAACGCGGTATCGAACCAGTTCACGCAATCGCTGAACACGGTCAACAACCAGCTCACGCAGATGCAGCAGCAGATCCAGCAGACCGATTCGATGGCGCGTGACGGGATTGCCGCGACGGCCGCCATGGCGTCGATCCCGCACATGGACCGTGACTCGAATTTCGCGATGGGGGTCGGTACGGCGACCTTCCTCGGCCAGAAGGCGATGGCCGTCGGCATGCAGGCGCGGCTCACGGAGAACCTGAAGGCGACGCTGAATGGCGGTTTCGCCGGCAGTCAGCGCGTGGTCGGTGCGGGCATGTTGTATCAGTGGAAGTGATCCTTGCGCATCGAACCGCCCCGGCGTACGGCGCCGGAGCGGTTCGCGCTGAACGAGAACGCATCCGCATGCGGCGCACTGCCGCGCCGCATGCGCGATATCGAATCGATTTTCCGGAGTGAATCAGTGAACAAAATCTCTCTTGCCCTGCTCGTGTCCGTGGCCTCCCTTGCCGCTTGCACGAGCGCGTCCGGGCCGACGTTCAATGCGTACGAACTGCAGCCGAGAAACGGCGTCCGGACGTTTCGTGTCGATTGTCACGGCATCCTGTCGAGCGAAAGGACCTGCATGAAGGTCGCGACGCGCATGTGCGACAAGGAGCCGGTTCGCCGGGTCGATTCGGAGGCGCCGTTCCGCGACGGCGCGGATCCGCGGTCGATCGAGTTCCAGTGCGGCGCGGCGCCCGCAACGCTTCCGGCGCCGGTGGTGGCGGCGCCGGCCGCCGCGGAAAAGGTCAGCCTGACCGGCGATGCGTACTTCGCGACCGACTCCGCAACGCTGACGCCCGCCGCCCGCACGTCCCTCGACGCACTGCTGGGTCGTCAGGCGGACCGGCATTTCTTGGCGGTGAC